>SKON01000213.1 GCA_007120035.1 Myxococcales bacterium | reverse complement strand
GGGCGGAGGGGTCGTGGGCGCCGCCCATACGTACGAGTGAATCGCGAACCCCAGCGGAACCAGCGAAGCCCGAGACCCCCTGCCCGCCTGCGGGGAGGTGCCCGAAGGGCGGAGGGGTCGTTCCGCGCCGCCCACACGTCCACCCTCCACGATTCCCCTTGCACCACCCCCCAACCCTGGTTACACTCCGGTCGTTCTTTGACAGAAAAGATCTAGCTTGGTGCTCGCACCAAGGGCGGCGTTGCGCCGCCCGAGCGTATGGCTACGCATGCATCACAAGGAAGGCTGTTCCAGAACGTCGCTATCACCGTAGTACCCCTACGGGGGGGCACGTCCTGGTTCAACCTCGCCATTCGAGGTTACGTGCCCCCCCGTA
Source organism: Myxococcales bacterium (assembly GCA_007120035.1). GTDB lineage: Bacteria > Myxococcota_A > Bradymonadia > Bradymonadales > Bradymonadaceae > SKON01. The sequence goes on along the minus strand of SKON01000213.1, from coordinate 24,030 downwards.
GGGGTACTACGGTGGCGAGTTCAGTGAGCCTTCCATGTCCCAGGTGGAGTAGGTAGATTTTTTCTTCAAGACACACGAGAAGCCGCGACGTTGTCGCGGCTTTTCTTTTGCACATGGGATTTTCGAACACCGTCGAGAGGGACGATGAGCTACAAATCAGATCTGGAGAAACTCTTTCAGCCCGGGGGGGAGGTGCCGGAGCGGTTCAAGGACCAGCTCAAAGGGCTGAAGCCCGAGGAGGGGACCCCGGAGCACGACCGGCTGTTGGCGATCGCCGAGCTCCACGACGCCGAGAGCTTCCGGGACTTCGTCAAGGCCGTGGATGCCTACCGGCGCGGGGGCCATCGGTTCCCCGACGACGAGGATCTCCTGGGGCGGATGCTCGACCATCCCCGGGAGCAGGTCCTGGTGGAGGTGTTGACCCACCTCCTGGATCTCCACCGGCGCCACACCCTGAGCGGGAGCGCGGCGCTGAGCCAGCGGCTGAAGACGATCCGGTCGATCACCGACGATCCCAAGATCCACGGGTTGATCGAGGAGTTGGAAGCCGTCCTGTAACCAGGCTTGTAAGCAGAGGATGGCGATCCCATCGCCGGGGGTTACGTTTTCCTGGAATGTCCAGCCACTCCTTCCGGGGGAAACGATGGCCCTTCACCGCCTGTCTCGGTGGGTCGATGCTTTTGAGCGCCTGCCTCGCCATGTACGGATCGCCGCCCTGGTGGGGGTCCACCTCTTGCTCTTCACCGCGGCCTACGTGGGGGCGTTCTTGCTGCGGTTTGACTTCGAGGTGCCGGCGGAGTTTCAGCCCGTGGCGGCCCAGACCCTCCTTTTGGTGTTGGGGATCAAGACCGCGGTCTTCGGGGCGTTGAAGATGTTTCAGGGGTGGTGGAAGTACGTCAGCCTCTACGACGTGATCGCCCTGGCCTACGCTCTGGCCGTGTCGGCCCTGGTGGTGCTCACCGCCCACGCCCTGTGGCTACGGCCCGAGGCGTTTCCCCGGAGCATCTACCTCCTGGACTTCTTGTTGAGCCTCCTCCTGGTGGGGGGCGCCCGGGGGGGCTTGCGGCTCCTGCGGGAGACCGTCAGTGCCGGGGCGTCGCCGGCGTCGGTGCGGCCCCTGTTGATCGTGGGGGCCTCGGACCTGGGGGATCTCCTGATCCGGGAGATCACCCGTACGCCCACCCTGCGGTACCAGCCGGTGGCGTTTGTCGACGACGATCCCCGCAAGCAGGGCCTGCGGCTCCACGGGCTCCCCGTAGTGGGGCCCCTCGAGGAGCTCCCCCGGTTGGTGGCGGAGCACCAGATCAAAGAGGTGATCATCGCCCTCGACGAGGACCACCCGCCCATGGTCCGCCGGGTGGTGGACCTCTGTCGCCCGCTGGACCTTTCCCCCCGGATCCTGCCCACCGTGGCCCACTCCCTCCACGGGGGCCCGACCCTGGGGCACCTGCGGGAGGTGTCCATCGAGGATCTCCTGGGCCGGGATCCCGTGGAGCTCGACGTGGACAGCCTGGGGCGGTTTCTGACGGGGCGGACCGTGCTGGTCACCGGGGCCGGAGGGTCTATCGGCAGCGAGCTCTGCCGACAGATCTCCCGGTTTTCCCCGAAATCACTCCTGATGCTGGACTCCGCCGAGACCCCGCTCTTTGAGATCCACCGAGAGCTGAGGCCCCACCACCGGGAGGGGCTGATCGCCGTGGTCGGGGACGTCACGGACGCCACTGGCGTGGAGCGGGTCTTCCAGGAGCACCGCCCTGAGATCGTCCTCCACGCCGCCGCCTACAAGCACGTGCCCCTGATGGAGGACCACCCCTGCGAAGCGGTGAAGAATAACGTGGTGGGCACCCGGCACCTGATCGACGCCGCCGGCCGCCACCAGGTCCAGACCTTTGTGCTGATCTCCACCGATAAAGCGGTGAACCCCACGAGCGTGATGGGGGCCACCAAGCGCCTCACCGAGCTCTACCTCCACCGCCAGGAGTCGCGGTTCCGGGCCACCCGGTTCTGCGCCGTGCGGTTCGGCAATGTACTGGGGTCCAACGGCAGCGTGGTCCCCATCTTCCGGCGCCAGATCCAGGAGGGGGGCCCCGTCACGGTGACCCACCCGGAGATGACCCGGTACTTCATGACCATCCCGGAGGCCACCCAGCTGGTGCTCCAGGCAGCGGCGTTTCACACCGGGGATCGCCTCTTCATCCTCGACATGGGCCGCCCGGTCCACATCGCCACCCTGGCCCGAGACATGATCCGCCTGTCGGGGCGCACCGAAGACCAGATCCCCATCGTGTACACCGGGATGCGCCCCGGGGAGAAGCTCTTCGAGGAGCTCTCCCACGCCCGGGAGAATCTGCGCCGCACGGACCATGAGATGATCTTCGTGGCCGACGCCCCGGGAGACCTCTCCCCGGCGTTCGACCTCCGACTCGACGAGCTCATCGCCGCCGCCCGGGCTCGAGACACCCCCCGGGTGCTGCGCCTCTTAGAAGAGCTCTTGCCCGAGTACAAGGGCTCTCGGGACGACTCGGGACGTCCCGGTCCGCCACATCTGCGGTTGGTGCCATGATCACATCCATACCGACGTTGCGCCCGGCGTTGCATCGACGCACGGGGATCACTATCGTGCGGCTGGAAGGCCATTGACCCTCACCTGGCTGAACAAGGAACGACATGAACCTCACCGTCATCGGCACCGGCTATGTGGGCCTCGTCACGGGGGCCTGCTTCGCGGAGATGGGCCACCACGTCACCTGCGTGGACGTCGACGAAGCCAAGATCGCCGGCCTGAACGAGGGCCTCCTGCCCATCTACGAGCCGGGCCTCGAAGAGCTGGTCCACCGCAACGCCGAGGCCCGTCGCCTGGCGTTCACCACGAGCCTCGAGGAGGCCGCCCGCACCTCGTCGGTGTTCTTCATCGCCGTGGGCACCCCTCCCGATGAGGACGGCTCCGCCGACCTGCGTCACGTGTTGGCTGTAGCCCGATCCCTGGGCGACTTGATCGACGAGGACGCCATCGTGGTCGACAAGTCCACGGTCCCCGTGGGCACCGCCGAGAAGGTCTCGGCGGCCATCGAAGACCGGCTCAAGAGCCGGGGTCTATCGCTGGACGTCGAGGTCGTGTCGAACCCGGAGTTCTTGAAAGAAGGCGCCGCCGTCCAGGACTTCCTCAAGCCCGACCGGATCATCATCGGCACCGAGTCCACCCGGGCCCGGGACGTGATGGACGAGCTCTACGCCCCGTTCAACCGCAACCACCAGCGGGTGATCTTCATGGGCGTCCGGGACGCGGAGATGACCAAGTACACGGCCAACGCCATGCTGGCCACGAAGATCTCCTTCATGAACGAGATCGCCAACCTCTGCGAGGATCTACAGGTCGACGTGGAGAACGTCCGCCTCGGGATCGGCTCGGACTCCCGGATCGGCTACTCCTTCATCTACCCCGGATGCGGCTACGGGGGCTCCTGCTTCCCCAAAGACGTCCGGGCCCTGGTACACATGGCCGAAGGCGCCGGCTATCAGCCCCGGGTGCTCCACGCCGTGCAGGATCGCAACGCCCGCCAGAAGGAGCGGCTCCCGGAAAAGATCGCCGCCCACTACGGCGACGACCTCTCGGGCAAGAGCTTCGCCGTCTGGGGGCTCTCCTTTAAGCCCGGCACCGACGACATGCGGGAGGCCTCATCCATCCCGGTGCTCCGCCACCTGATCGATGGCGGCGCCACGGTTCGGGCCTACGATCCCATCGCCATGGAGGTGGCCCGCAAGTCCCTGCCCCAGGAGTGGTTCGACCGGCTCACGTTAGTGGATCACCAGTACGCCGCCGTGGAAGACGCCGACGCCCTGGTGCTCGTCACGGAGTGGAAGCCTTTCCGCCACCCCGACTTCGAGGCCATGAAGCGGATGATGCGGGGACATATGATCTTTGACGGCCGCAACCAGTACGACCCCCACCACCTGGCCCGGCTCGGCTTTCGGTACGAGGGCATCGGCCGCGGCCACTACCTGATCCATCCCGAGGAGTCCCGATGAACCTCCCCCGGCTCTCCGACCTCCAGGATTCGCCCGTCGCCGTGATCGGCCTGGGATACGTGGGGCTGCCCCTGGCCGTGGAGTTCGGCCGCCGGTTCCCCACGGTGGGCTTCGACATCAACCCCCGACGGGTGGCGGCCCTGAAAGAAGGCCACGACGCTACCCGAGAGGTCACCTCCGAGGAGCTTCAGGAGGCGGCCCACCTGACCTACACCGTGGACCCCGAGGATCTCCGCAAGGCCCGGGTGTTCATCGTCACCGTCCCCACCCCCATCGACGGCCACCGCCAGCCGGACCTGACGCCCCTGCGGTCGGCGAGCGTCACCGTGGGGAAGGTGCTCAAGGCCGGGGATGTGGTGGTCTACGAGTCCACGGTGTATCCCGGGGCCACCGAGGAGATCTGCGTGCCCCTCCTGGAAGAGCACAGCGGCCTGCGGTGCAACGAGAACTTCGCCGTCGGGTACAGCCCGGAGCGGATCAACCCGGGCGACAAGAAGCACCGCCTCACGACGATCACCAAGGTCACCGCCGGGTCCACCCCGGAGGCCGCCCGGTTCATCGACGAGCTCTACGGCTCCATCGTCACCGCCGGCACCTTCCAGGCCTCCTCCATCCGGGTCGCCGAGGCCGCCAAGGTGATCGAGAACACCCAGCGGGACGTAAACATCGCCCTGATCAACGAGCTTGCCCTGATCTTCAACCGCCTGGGCATCGACACCATGGAGGTCCTCGAGGCGGCGGGCACGAAGTGGAACTTCCTGCCCTTTCGGCCCGGCCTCGTCGGCGGCCACTGCATCGGCGTCGACCCCTACTACCTGACCCACAAAGCCGAGGCCATCGGCTACCACCCGGAGATGATCCTCGCCGGCCGTCGGATCAACGACAACATGGGGATCTACGTCGCCCGGGAGGTGGCCAAGCTGATGACCCAGCGCCGCCTCCACGTGGTGGACTCCCGGATCCTGGTGATGGGCCTGACCTTCAAGGAGAACTGCCCGGACCTGCGTAACACCCGGGTGATCGACGTGATCCGGGAGCTCAAGACCTACCACGCCCGGGTCGACGTCTACGATCCCTGGGTGGATCCCGAGGAGGCCCAGGAGGAGTACGGCATCACCCCGGTCCAGGACCCCATCGACGGCTCCTACGACGCCGTGATCCTCGCCGTCGCCCACGAGGACTTCGTGGAGATGGGCGTCGAACGGATCCGGGCCCTGGGCCACACCGAGGCGATCCTCTACGACATCAAGTCCGTCCTGCCCGTGGGCGCCGTAGACGGCCGACTCTGATTCATCGAACTATCGAGCAATAAACGATCGAGCAACGAAGGAAACCCCATGAAGATCCTCGTCACCGGCGCCGCCGGGTTCATCGGATTTCACCTCGCCAAAAGGCTCCTGGAGCGAGGAGACACCGTGGTGGGCCTGGACAACGTCAACGACTACTACGATCCGAAGCTCAAGGAGGCCCGACTCGCCATCCTGGCTGAGTACGAGGCGTTCTCCTTTGAGCGGATCGATCTGGCCGACCGCCCCGCCGTGGAGGCATGCTTCCGAGACCACACCTTCGATCGGGTGGTCCACCTGGCGGCCCAGGCCGGGGTCCGGTACTCCCTGACCCACCCCCACGCCTACGTAGACGCCAACCTGGTGGGCTTTATCCACATCCTCGAGGGCTGCCGCCACGCCGAGGTACCCCACCTGGTGTACGCCTCGTCGAGCTCGGTCTACGGCGCCAACCGGTCCATGCCGTTCTCGATCCATGACAACGTGGACCACCCCGTCAGCCTCTACGCGGCCACCAAGAAGGCCAATGAGCTGATGGCCCACACCTACAGCCACCTCTACGGCCTGCCCACCACGGGGCTGCGATTCTTCACGGTCTACGGCCCCTGGGGCCGCCCCGACATGGCCCTCTTCCTCTTCACCCGGGCGATCCTGGCCGGCGAGCCCATCGACGTGTTCAACCACGGCGATATGCGCCGGGACTTCACCTACATCGACGACATCGTCGAGGGGGTGATCCGGGTCACGGATCGGATCGCCCCGCCGAACCAGGAGTGGTCCGGCCACGACCCGGACCCCGGGACCAGCCGAGCGCCCTACCGGATCTACAACATCGGCAACAACCAGCCCGTGGAGCTCATGGACATGATCGAGGCCCTGGAGGAGTGCCTGGGCCAGGAGGCCCAGAAGAACTTCATGCCCATGCAGCCCGGTGATGTCCCCGAGACCTACGCCGACGTCGACGACCTGATCGCCGACGTGGACTTCAAACCGGCGACCCCCATCGAGGAGGGGATCGCCCGATTTGTGGAGTGGTATCGGGGGTACTACGGGGCGTGAGCGGGCCCCGCGAACCCCCGAGCGTGGCCGAAGACACATGAAGCGCCCACCGCGAACCCCGGTGGGCGCTTCATGTGTCTTCGGCTACACTCCGGGGTTCGCGGTGGAGACCACCGACAGTATGGGCGATCAGAGCTCGCAGGTGGTGCCGTCGAGCTCCGTAGCGAGGTCCAGGGCCAGGTCCCGATCGTCGTCGTCGATCTCACAGCCGGCGAGGAGGGCTTCGGCGGCGTCCATGGCGTCTTGTAGCTCGGAGACGTCGGCGCCGGCGAGGCTGTTGAGGACTGCCGTGATCCAGTGGCCGGCGAGGATCTTCCAGGCGTTGCCGGGGTCGGCGGGGGTGTGGAGGATGTCGATCCAGGCGAGTCCGCAGGTCATGGCCAGACAGCTGTCGGGATCGACGGGCCAGAGGTCGGGGTGGTTCATCCAGTAGCCCATGCCGCCGCACTCGGTCACGTCGAAGAAGATCTCTTCGTCTGAGTCGATGCAGGCGCCTTCGCCGTCGTCTCCGGAGCTATCACCGGCGTCGGAGTTCCCTCCAGAGTCGGAGTCCCCTCCAGAGTCGGAATCGGAGTCGCCACCAGCGTCGCCGTCGCCTGCGTCGTCTCCGCCTGCGTCGTCTCCGCCTGCGTCGTCTCCGTCGGCGCCGTCACCCCCAGAATCATCGCCGTCGCCGCCATCACCATCGCCATCGCCGCCATCACCATCGCCATCGCCGTCATCAACCCCGCCGTTCCCGTCGCCGTCGCCACTATCGCCAACACCGTCGCCGACATCGCCGTCACCATCGCCATCGCCGCCAGAGCCATCGCCATCCCCACCATCCCCATCGCTATCGCCATCGCTACCCCCTCCCAGGTCGAGCTCACCGAAGGGCCGATCCCAGCCGTCCCATGTGTCGGTGATCACCCAACCGGCTTCGTCGTCGGAGCTGGACTCCTCGTCGGCGTCGGCCTCCTCGTCGGAGGACTCGGCCTCGTCGCCACCGATCGGGTCGTCAGACACGGTGCCGGCGCACCCGGCCAAAGCAAAGATCAGCCCCACCAGGAGCACAGAGATGCTGCGTCCATAAGTCATTGTTTCCCCCTTGTTTTTCGCAATGAACCAGAAATCGACAGGTGATCGACAACACCGATGATCAGCTGTGGTTGAAGTTGCGAACCACGGGGGCGACTGTCAACTATCGCGAACCCGAGGGGAGTCGACTCACTGGCGAACCCTTGGGCCTGCGAGCGTTCCCGGTGTCCGCGGGTCTCTGAGAGATGTCCTGGCACAAGGAGTACACCTGCGCCGGAGGCGGCAGGGCTCCGGAGGCAGGCTCGAGTCGAAGGTGGCAGCTCTCGGCGTGAGAGCGGGTGGTTTGCGAGGGAGCACCCGCTCGCGTCGGCAACGCGACGGTCGGGGCGGCGCGGACCACCCCCGGGGCTTCGCGCCAGCCCCCTGAAAGGCAGGGTGCGCTTCCCGTGTCTTCGTTCGAACTCGGTTCGCAGGGCTCACCCCCGGGAGATCGCCTCGGCCACCCGGACGCCCCCGAGCGCCACCGAGAGGGTGCTCTGACCGGGGAAGACCGAGTCGCCGACCAGGTACATGCCGGGGGCGATCTCCACGGGCCAGATCTGTTCGTAGTTGTGGAACCCGGCCACCCGGGGGATGCCGCCGACGAAGCCCTGGCGGCGGTTCGTGAACCGCTCGAAGGTCCGGGGGCTGGCGGTCATTTCGAAGACCGTGGCGACGGCCAGCTCCGGGGCCCGGCGGCGGAGGGTCTGGCGCATGCGGTCTTGGACCTCGTCGACGTACTGCTTCTGGAGGTGGGGATCTTCGTCCCAGGCCAGCGTGGGGTCCAGGTGGGTGGAGATCGTGGCCACCCGCTGCCCCTTGGGGGCCCTCCCCTCCTCGTCGGCGCCGGAGACGGAGCAGAAGATGTGGTTCCCCTCGGTGAACGGCCTGTCGGGGTCGCCGATGAGCTCCAAGTGGTAGGCCCGGTCACGATCGAGGCGATCCTCGTCGAGGCCGAGGTAGAGCATAGCCGCCCCCCAACTGGTGCTGACCGACTCCTTCAGGGATGCGATGCGCTTGTCGTTCCGGGGCGAGGTGCCGAGGAGGTCGTCGAGGTTCTGGGGCAGGAGGTTTGCGACCACCCGGGTGGCCTCGAGCTCTCCTCGACGGGTCTTCACCAACCAGTGATCGCCCCGGTGGGTCAGGCCGTCGACGGCCGTGGCGAACCGCACCTCCGAGCCCAGAGTCTCCACGGCTTTCGCCAGAGCACCTGCGAGCTCGCCGATGCCGCCGTGGATATGGCCCGTGCCGCGGAAGAAGTAGTCCATCGCCCCCAGAGCGAAGGCCGCCTCGGCCTGAGATGCCGGGGCCTGCACGGTGATCTGGCTGACGGCGTCGAGGTAGATCCGCAGGGGCTCAAAGTCCATCAACTCCCGGCGGCACATCACCTCCTCGAGGGTCTTTCCGAGCACCGGGAGGAGCCGCAGGTACCGCGGGCTGCGGCCCAGGTGCCGCAGAAGCGTGGTGGCGTTCAGCGGGGGCAAGAGCGCCGGATCGTCGAAGAGCTCCCAGAGAACGTCGGCGATCACCTCCTGCCACCGGAAGAACGCCGAGAGGGCCTTACGGGGGGCCCCGGGCAGGGCGGCGAAGGTCTCTAAGAAGGTAGTACGGTCCGGGGAGATCGGCAGGGTCAGCTCCTCGGTGCGGAGCTCCACGACGGGATCCATCAGGTCGAACCGGACGTCGAGGTCGAGGTCCTTGATCCACCGGTCGAAGAGCTGCCCGGGCCCGAACCCGGAGAAGAGGGTGGCCCCGGACTCGAAGCGGTACCCCTGGCGAGTGAAGGTGCTGGCGCATCCGCCGGGGTAGGTCAGGCGCTCCAAAAGGACCACTCGGGCGCCCCGCTGGGCCAGGGAGAGGGCCGCCCCGAGGCCGCCGAATCCGGCACCCACCACCGCTACATCATACCGCTCCATTCCACATCCTTTCCCGCGACAGGCCTGACCTGCAGGCCCGTGATGCAGGGGAGCGTAAGACCGAGTTCGGTGATTTCCAGGGAGAAAAAATCGTGGCGCCCGGACTTGAAAGATCGGCTCTGGCGAGCAGGTTGAGTGTACTGCAATGGAACCTGTGTCGATGGGGGTCGTCGTTGAGTGCGCCGAGAGTCGTGTACATGACGTTGGATGGGCTGATGGAACCCCTGGGGACCTCCCAGGTGGTGCGGGTGGCCCGGGGGTTGTCGAACCGGGGCTACCAGATGGCTCTGTGCAGCCTGGAGCGGGCCCGCGATCGGGAGGAGCCCGGGCGAGAGGAGCGATTCTTCGAAGACCTTCGCGAGGAGGGGATCTCCTGGCGACGGGGGACCTACCGGCAGGGTGGGTCCGCTGATGTGGGGGCCAACCTGTGGGCCCTGCGGCAGATGCTCAAGGAGGAGCTCGCCTCAGGGCCGGTGCGGATGGTCCACGCTCGCAGCTACGTGGCCTGCTCGGTGGCGTTGAGCCTCTGCGAGGATCGGGGGATCCCGGTGCTCTTCGACATCCGGGGGTTCTGGGTGGACGAGCGGCGAGAGCAGGGCCGGTGGTTTACGGGGCCTCTGCGCCTGGGGATGGCCCGGCGGTGGGAGGAGAGCCTCTACGAGCGAACCGCCGGGGTGGTCAGCCTCACCGAAGAGGCGGCCCGGGCGATCCAACGTGGTGAGAAAGGGCCATGGTCCGCGGATCGACCCATTCGGGTGATCCCGACCTGTGCGGACTATGGCGAGTTTGGCCTGGGGGGGCCGAGCAACGTCGAGGGGATACCCCACAGCCTTTCAGCGCGACTGAAGGGCCGGTTGGTGGTGGGATTTGTGGGGGCTGTGGAGCAGGCCTACTGCGTGGAGGAATCGTTGCGACTCTTTCACCTGATCAAGGCCCGTCGGCCCGACGCCCACCTGCTGTGCCTGACCAGGAACCCCTCGGCGTTGCTCCCTTGGTTGCGGGCCGCCCGGATCGGGCCCGACGAGGTGTCGGTGACGACGGCGACCCACGAGGAGATGCCCGCCTACCTGGCGGTGATGGACTGGGGATTGTTGATGCGACGGACCGGCCCGAGCCACCGGGCGGCGATGCCCACGAAGCTGGCGGAGTTCTTCGCCGCCGGCGTCCGGCCGATCCAGTGGGGGTGCAACGCCGAGGTCCGGCGATGGGTGGAGGCCGCCGGCTCCGGGGTGGTGCTCAAGGGCCTGAACGAGGAGGCCCTCGCCCAGGCCGCCGACGAGATCGCCCGGCGGCCGGCCTCGGTGCAGGAGCTCTTGCGGGCCCGGTGGCGAACCCGGGAGCACTTTGACCTGGCCTGCGGAATCGAGCGGTACGATGAGGTCTACCGGGCGGTGCTCAAGCGCAGCCATAGGCCCCGGCTGCGGGTGCTGATGCTCACCGAAGGCGAGGAGGTGCCGGCCTCCCGGTTTCGGGTCCAGCAGTTGTTGCCCCACCTGCAAGCCCGGGGCATCGAGTGCACGGTGCGAGCCGCCTACGGCCCGGCCTATCCCCGGATGGCCCGGACCCCGGCGGGGCCGATGTACAAGCTGGGGTGTCGCTTAAAGCGGGTGCCCGCCGTGATCGACGCCGACCGCTTCGATCTGGTCTTCGTGCAGCGGCCGGCCCTGCCGTTTACGGGGCTCCCCGAGGTGCTGGGGGCCCGGCGCAACGACCGGGTGATCTTCGACGTGGACGACGCGATCTTCGTGCGCCGCGACGGGGAGCCCTCCCGGCGGCTTCAACGGGCCTTTCAAGAGTCCGTGGCCGCCGCCCGGCACGTGATCTGCGGTAACCAGTACCTGGCAGACCACACCGAGAAGGTCCGCCCCACCACGGTGATCCCTACCGTGGTGGACACCGCCCTGGTGCGCCCCGCCCCGGAGGTGCCCCGGGGATCGCCGCCCGTGGTGGGGTGGATGGGATCGGCGTCGAACTTCGTGAGCCTCGCCACGGTGGCTCCCGTACTGCGCCGCCTGGCCGAAGCCGGCCGGGCCCGGATCCGGATCGTCGCCGACGCCCCCTTCGCTCCCCTCAGAGGGGTGGAGAACGTCGAGGAGATCCCCTGGAGCGCCGACGACGAGGTGGCCCTTCTGCAGAGCTTTCAGATCGGGATCATGCCCCTTTTGGACAACGCTTCCACCCGGGGAAAGTGCGGGTTTAAGGCCCTGCAGTACATGGCGGTGCAGATCCCCGTGGTGGCCTCGGCGGTGGGGGTGAACCGAGAGATCTTGAGCGGCGTGGGATTCCTGGCAGAGACCACCGAGGAGTTCGAGGACGCCCTGAACACCTTGATCGACGATGAGTCCTTGCGCCTGCGGCTGGGGATCCGGGGCCGCCGGCGGGTAGAAGAGCGATACAGCGTGGAGGCCGTGATCGACACCTACGTGGAGATCTTTGAGGCCGTGGCCCACCGCCGACCCGTGCCGATCCGTGAGGTCAGAGCCGACGGCGGCCGGACCCCGGCGCCGCGGCAGGCCCGATGAAGGAGGACGCCATGGAGGCAAAAGAGGTGTTGGTGACGGGAGGCGCTGGATTCATCGGCGCCAACCTGGTGCGGTGGCTGCGAAAGCACCGCCCCCGGTGGGGGATCACCGTCGTCGATCGGCTCACCTATGCCGGCAACCGCCGGTATATCGAGGAGCTGATCGACGACGGATCGGTCCATCTGGTGGTCGCCGACATCGCCGATCGAGAGGCCATGGAGGGCCTCTTCGATCGGCGCCCCTTCCACGGCGTCTTTCACCTGGCCGCCGAGAGCCACGTGGATCGGTCCATCATGGGGCCCGAGGCCTTCGTGTCCACCAACGTGGTGGGGACCTTCGTGCTCCTGGAGTGCGCGCGAAGGCACTGGGAAGGCCGGCCCGGGCGGTTTCTCCACGTCTCCACCGACGAGGTCTACGGCAGCTGCCCCGAGGGGAGCGCCTTCTGCGAGGAGACCCCCTACGATCCGAGCAGCCCCTACTCGGCGACCAAGGCCGGCAGCGATCACCTGGTCCAGGCCTACCACCGCACCTACGGGCTGGACTCGGTGATCACGAACTGCTCCAACAACTTCGGACCCTACCAGCACCCGGAGAAGCTGATCCCCATGGCGATCCGAAAGCTCCGGGACGGCTGCCCCGTACCGGTCTACGGCGACGGCCGCCAGGTCCGGGACTGGCTCTTCGTCGAGGATCACTGCCGGGCCCTGGTGGAGATCTTCGACCGGGGGGAAGCCGGCGTAAAGTACAACGTGGGGGCCCGTAACGAGTGGCGAAACCTGGACCTCCTCCACCGGATCTGCGACGGCGTCGACGAGAAGCTCGGGCGCCCCGAGGGGTTCTCCCGGCGGCTCTTGACCTTCGTCGACGACCGCCCCGGCCACGACCGACGATACGCCATCGACTCCACTCGCCTCACCGGCGACCTGGGGTGGCGTCCGCAGCGAGACTTTTCCACCGCCCTGGACTTCACCCTCGGGTGGTATCTGGAGCATATGACCCGGATCTGGCAGCTCTGAGAAGAGCTCTGAGAAGGTCCACACAACGATAAAGGGGGGAATCATGAGGGGAGTTGTTCTGGCGGGAGGTACGGGCAGTCGCCTGTATCCATTGACGAAGGTGACCAACAAGCACCTCTTGCCCGTGGGAGACAGGCCGATGCTCCTCCACCCCATCGGCAAGCTCACGGACGCCGGGATCGACGAGATCCTGGTGGTCACCGGCACAGAGCACGTCGGCGACGTGGTGGCCCTCCTGGGGAGCGGAGCCGATCTGGGGTGCCGGATCACCTACCGGGTCCAGGAGGAGGCAGGCGGCATCGCCCAGGCCTTGAGCCTGGCGGAGCACTTCGCCGCCGGCGGCCCGGTCTGTGTCGTCCTGGGAGACAACCTCTTCGCCGACCCCCTGGGTCCTGAGGTGGAGCGGTTTCAACGCCAGGGAGGCGGCGCCCGGATTCTGTTGAAGGAGGTCCCCGACCCGGAGCGGTTCGGGGTGGCCCGGGTGGAGGGCGATCGAGTGGTGGAGATCCTGGAGAAGCCCGCCGATCCGCCGACCCACAAGGCCGTCACGGGGATCTACTTCTACGACGCCGGGGTCTACGAGATCATCGGCCGGCAGCGTCCGTCGGCCCGGGGGGAGCTGGAGATCACGGACGTGAACAACGCCTACATCGGGGGCCGGCAGATGACCTGGGGGGCCCTGCGGGGATGGTGGACCGACGCCGGGACCTTCCCGTCGTACCATCGGGCCAACCGGTACTTCTCGGAGGGGGCGGCGTGAACCGACCGGCCAGGCTTGTGATCTCCCTGGACTTCGAGCTCTTCTGGGGTGTCCGGGACCACCGGGAGCTGGCCACCTACGGCCGGCGGCTCCTGGGGGTCCGGCGGGCGATCCCGGCGATGCTGGAGCTCTTCCAGGCCTACGGGGTCCGGGCCACCTGGGCGACCGTGGGGTTTCTCTTCTGCCGGGATCGGGAGGAGCTCTTGCGGAGCCTCCCCCGGCGGCTGCCGGCCTACGAGGACCTGCGCCTGTCGCCCTACTCCCACGTCGCCGAGATCGGCCGCGACGAGACCGAGGATCCCTACCACTTCGCGCCCTCTCTCCTGGACCGGATCGCCGCCACCGAGGGCCAGGAGATCGCCTCTCATACCTTCTCCCACTACTACTGCCTCGAGGAGGGCCAGAACGGCCTGGACTTCGAGGCCGACCTGAAGGCGGCCATCCGGGTGGCCCGAGACCGGGGGATCCTCCTGCGGAGCCTGGTCTTTCCCCGCAATCAAGTGCGGCGGGAGTACCTGGGGATCTGCCATCGCCTGGGGATCTCCGCCTACCGGGGCGCCGCCCAGGCCTGGCCCTACCGGACCCACCGGGCCGGGGACAACCACGCCTTCCGGCGGCTGGCCAGGTTCACCGACGCCCTGATCCCCCTGACGGGGACGAGCTGTGTCGTCCAGGGCTCCCCCCCGCGACAGTGGCCCCGGAACGTACCGGCGAGTCGGTTCCTGCGCCCCTTCGCCGGCCGGCGGCCCCTGCTGGCCCGGCGACAACGGCACCGGATCTTCGGGGAACTCGACTTCGCCGCCCGCACCGGCGGCATCTATCACCTGTGGTGGCACCCCCATAACTTCGGGATCGACCTGCCGGCTCACCTCTCGGAGCTGGAACACATCCTGCGCCGATTCGACGGCTGGCGCCGCCTGGGACGCATGGAGTCAGCCACCATGCACGACGTGGTGATGGACCGCCGCGTCGATCTCGTCGACGAACCTCGTCACACCGGAGAGACCCGTGTCTAAACACCCACCGAGGGTGGTCCTCCTGGCCGGACCGGGCCGGGAGACCCGCATCGTCTATCACGCCCTGAGCCGCCGCGTGGATCTCCGGGGCGTGATCCTCGAGCCGGGGCAGCCCACGACCAAGCTCCTGCGCCGCCGTCTGCGCCGGCTCGGACCCCGAACGGTGGCCGGCCAGGTGCTCTTTCGGGCCCTCCTCTCCCCTCTGCTCTACCTGGAGGGCCGGCACCGGATCGAGGAGATCCTCGGCAGCCAGGGCCTCCACGACGGACCCATGGACTCATCAAAGGTGATCGGCGTGCCCTCCGTGAACCACGACGAGGCCCGCCGGGCCCTCTGCCGGCTTCGGCCCGACGTGGTGGTGATCCAGGGCACGACCATCGTCAAGCCCGAGACCCTGAACTGCGTGGAGGCGCCCTTCGTCAACACCCACACGGGGATCACCCCCAACTACCGGGGTGTCCACGGGGGCTACTGGTCCCTCCATAACGACGAGATCCACCGGTTCGGGGTGACCGTGCACCTCGTCGACGAGGGCATCGACACCGGCGCCGTGCTCGCCAGGACCACCTGCTGGCCCACCCATCGCGACAACTACGCCTCCTACCCCTACCTGCAGCTCGCCGCCGGGGTGCCCCTCCTCGTGGATACCGTGGTGGACCTCTACGAAGGCCGCGCCGAGCCCGAGGTGCCGGCGTCGAAGACCTCCATGCTCTGGAGTCATCCCACGGCGATGGGGTACCTGGCGGGACGAGTCTTCCGAGGGGTCCGATAGTTACCCCTGAACGACCATCAGCCCCCGGCTGATCACCTGAAACCCCACGGACTTGTCGAGGAGGCGCTCCAGCCGACGGATCCTCTCCCCGACATCGCCGGCGTCGAGGCCGGGAAACTTCGCCCGGCCATACTCAGCGGCCTGGCGATGCTTTGATGAGAGCGGCCGCAGCCGATGCTTGATCCCCTCCAGGGTCTCGGCGACCAGCTCGGTGGCCCCCAACCGCAGGGTGGAGCAGCTCTGCCGGTCCGCCACCTGCTCCTGGGCCTGGCGCAACACCTCTAAGACCGCCGGAAACGCCGGGGCTGAAAAGTTCCGAAGAAGCCGCCGGGCCCGATGGTCCACCAGGCGGGGGTCGTCGAACCGGGTCCGGGGCGGCCCCTCGGCGAAGAGCTCCACCAGGGCTTCCACGACCTCGTCCTCCGAGGTACACCGAACCCCGAAGAGGTTCGGCAGAAAGAGGTCCTGGCTGTTGTCCTCGACGGGACAGAAATTCATCGTCGGCACCTCCCCCAGGTGGGCCTCGAGCCCCGTGGTACACCCGTCGTGAATCATGCACCGGGTCGCGAAGAGCCAGGGCGCCACCGGTCCTTCGTGGAGCACATGCACCGAGGGCATCCCCTGAAAGACGAGCTCGTAGAATCGGGGGTCCTCCGACGGATGGGGCCGCACCACGATGGGGATCTCCGGGTAGACCACGTGAAGCCGGTGCACGAGGCGGACGAAGTGGCTGAGCTGATGATTCTTGTACGCCCACTCCTGCACGGAGCGAACCCGGCTGACCAGGTCGTCGGCCCGGTATCCGTTGAAGGGGCTGAACACGAAGGAGAGCCCCATCTTATTATTGGCCCTCGCCAGGTTCGTGTTGATCAGCAGGAAGTCCCCGAACCGGGCCCGCAGCCGCCGGGTGTCGTCGTCATAGTAGGAGCGCCACCGCCGGCGGTAGAGGTCGAACCGGGGGTGGCCTGTGGCGTGGATGTGGTCGCTCAGGTCGGGGCGGACGCCGGCGTAGACCTCCTGCTGGAAGTGTCCCCAGGTCAGGATGTGGTCCTCCCGGTCCAGATGGCGAGGATCGAGACGGCTCAAGAGGATCTCTCGCCATCGGTCCTCACCGCCGGGGAAGATCGCCCCCTCGGTGTCGAAGTGGACCAGCAGAAACCCCCGGTCCTTGAGGCGACGGTAGTCCTTCAGCGCCCCCG
Source organism: Myxococcales bacterium (assembly GCA_007120035.1). Lineage (GTDB taxonomy): Bacteria > Myxococcota_A > Bradymonadia > Bradymonadales > Bradymonadaceae > SKON01. The sequence goes on along the minus strand of SKON01000213.1, from coordinate 7,402 downwards.
GCACGTGGGGCCGGATGGCCTCCTTTCCCAGATAGACCCCTCCCCGCAGGTGGCGGGTCAGGCGCATCAACGTGCTGTGGAGGCCCAGAAAGATCCGGTTCTTCGGGGAGGCGGCCTGCACGGCCAGAGCCAGGCGCCAGTCGAGCTCCCGGTTGATGGTCTCGATGGGAAAGAGAAGGGAGACGGGGGCGCTCATTTCCACCTCATGGGGTCCGTGCCGGGGTCCGGGGGAGGCTCGGCGGCCTGCACGAGCTCCTGGAAGTCGCGGTTGTGTCGGAGGAGCTCGTCGTAGGTGCCGCTGGCGCTGACGACGCCCTCTTTCAACAAGAAGAGGCGATCGGCGTGGCGGACCGTGGAGAGCCTGTGGGCGATCACGATCAGGGTGACCCGACCGGCGAGTGCCCGCAGGGCGGCGGTGATCTCCCGCTCCGTGGAGTTGTCCAGGGCGCTGGTGGCCTCGTCGAGGACCAAAAGATCCGGGGTGCGGTAGAGGGCCCGGGCGATCCCCAAGCGCTGTCGCTGGCCCCCGGAGATCCTCACCCCCCCTTCGCCGATCCGGGCGTTTAGGCCACCGGGGAGGCTCGCCACCAGGGTGGCCAGGCGAGCGTCCCGCAGGCAGGCCCAGACCTGCTCGTCGTCGACCTCGTCGTCGGGCACCCCGTAGGCCACGTTTCGCCGCACCGTATCGTCCATCAAGTACGTGGGCTGGGCGATATACCCCAGCTTCTGCTGCCAGCCCTGCAGGTGGCCCTGGATGGGCTGGCCGTCGACGAGGATCTCCCCCCGATCGGGCCGCAAAAGCCCCAGGATCAGGTCCACGCAGGTGGTCTTCCCCGCCCCGGAGGCCCCCACCAGCGCCACGCAGGTGCCCCGCTCCACCGTCAGGGTCACCCCGTTCAGAGTCGGCCCCGGGGCCTCGGGATAGGTGTACCGGACCTCCCGGAGCTCCAGGCGGTCCTGAAACGGGAGGGGCTCTCCAGGGGTCTCGGCCTCGGGCCTCTCCTGCCACCTCAGGGCCTCGTCGCCGGCCTCGGCCCGGGCCCGGAGCTCGGCCAGGTCGGCGGCGACCACGTCGACGCTGGGCCGAAAGTGCCGGATCCCCGTCAGGGCGGCGATGATCCGGGTCAGCGACGGCAGCAGGCGGATCGCCGCCATCGCGAAGAGCCCTAACACGGGCAGGATGTGGGTCATGTCCTGGCCCCGGGCCACCAGGAGCACCACCACCAGGATCATCCCCCCCAGCCCGATGGTCTCCACCACGTTGCGGGGCACCTCCTTGACGAACCGATGAAACCGCATGGCCTTGGCGTAGGCCTGACTGCTCTCGGTGTAGGCCGACAGGAAGTAGTCCTCACAGCCCGCCACCTTGGCCTCCTTGATCCCCCCCAGCCCCTGGTTCACCCACTGGATCATCAGCCCCATGTGGTGCTGCTGGGCCTTGCCCAACTCCACGGTCTTCTTGCGCACCCCCCGGTAGAACCCGAGGCTCACCAACCCGAAGCTCACCATCGCGATGGGAGCCACCACGGGCTCCACGGCGATCAACAAGATCCCCAGCACCACCACCACGGAGAGCTCCACCCCCAGGGTCAACAGGGGGATCAACACCTGAAGAAAGACCAGCCGGACCTCCTCGTTGATATTCCGCAAGAGCTGGGCGCTGTTCCGATGGAGGTGAAAGTCATAAGGGCTCTTCAAGTAGGCCCCGAAGAGCCGCCGCGACAGGATCACCTGATTGTTGAACACGAACCGGAACTGCCCGTAGTACATGGCCGCCAGAAAGAGGTTCTTCACCAGGTAGATCCCCAACAACCCCAGACCGCTGGCGATGATCACCTGGGCCCCGGACTCCACCCCCAGGCGGTCGAAGAGAACCCCCACCACGGGCATCCCCTCGGCCTGGCCCGGATCGGAGACCAGCGCGATGAAGGGCATCACCAACCCCACCCCCAAAGCCTCGAATCCGGCGCCCACGAGCATCATCACGAAGAGCACCACGCACCACCGTTTCTGGCGGCGGTCAAAGAGCGACCAGACCTGGCGTAGCACCTCGCCCACACTCCCCCCTTGCCCTGAAGCAATCCATTGGACCTTCCATAGAATCTAACCCCTGCCACGGCAGGGTCCACTTCCAGGTCCACAACCCCCGGTCATTCCCCGGTTGCTCCCCCGCAGACCACCGGGTATCGTGGCGCCGTTTTCCGCCGCCTATTCGCTGAGGCCCCCATGCCCGGAATCGGGATCATCACCAACCCCCACAGCCGCCGGAACCGTCGCTACCCGGAGCGGATGCGACGGCTCGGGTACATGCTCGGCCAGCACGACACCTACGAGCTGACCAACCGGGTAGAGGACGTGGTGGCCGTGGCCCGCCGGTTCATGGAGCACGACATCGACGTCCTGGCCCTCAACGGCGGCGACGGCACCAACCACGTCACCCTGGGCACCTTCATCGACGTCTACGGGGACCGGCCCCTCCCCAAGGTCGCCCTCCTGCGGGGGGGCACGATGAACACCGTCTCCGCCGGGGTGGGAATCACGGGTAAACCCCCGCGGCTTCTGGCTAATCTGGTCGAGAAGTACTACACTAACCAGCCCTTCGAGACCACCTTTCGAGACATCCTGAAGGTCACCGACGAGTCGGGCTCCCGGTACGGGTTCATCTTCGGTAACGGCCTGGTCTCCAACTTCCTCCAGCTCTACTACGACACGGGCAACCCCTCCCCCACCACGGCAGCTCGCCTCCTGGCCCAGGCCCTGGCCGAAGTCCCCTTGGGCGGCGGCGACCTGATGGGCCAGCTCTTTCGCCCCTTCACGGCCTCCATCGAACACGACGAGGGGTTCTGGGAAGAGAGAGAGTACGCCTCGGTGCTGGCCTCCACAGTGGAGCAGATCGGCCTGGGGTTCCGGCCGTTTATCCGATGCCAGGAGCGGGATCAGGCCTTCCACATGCTGGGCATCATCGCCGGCCCCTTCCGGGTCGCCGCCTCCCTGCCCCGGATCCGCCTCGGCCTCCCCGTCGACCAGGAGGTGATGCGATCCGCCGTCAGCGGCCGAGCCCTCTTCCGGTCCAGCGAGCCCATCCTCTACACCATCGACGGCGACCTCCACACCGCCGAGAGCGGCGAGGTCTGCCTGGAGACGGGCCCCCAGGTAGAGCTGATCATCAAGTAGGGTCGGCTCGCAGGATTCGGGCCAGCTCCCGGCGCGACCATCCCCCCTCGGAGAGTACATCCACCAGCGACGGGGTCGAATCGGAGGCCTCGTCGGGCTCCAGGACCACCTCGAAACGGCCCACGTCGAAGGGCTCTCCCGGCGCCGCCTCGGTCTTCACCAACCTCTCGCGGAGTCCCTGCTTCTCATGCTCGAGGGCCCGGTGAATGCAGTACGGGTTGTTTCCGGGGCGACCGAGGACGGCGTGAGAGGTCCAGGTACACCCGGCCAGACAGATCTCCCCGTAATAGCACTCCTGGCAGAACCCCCAGAGATCCGCTGTAGTCCGGCCCTGCATGCGCTGCAGGGGCTCCCGGGTCAGAGCCTCGACGACCTCTATATCCCGCAGGTTCCCCCCGGCGTAGGCCGTCGTCGGCAACGAGGGGCAGCCTTTGATCGTCCCATCCGCCTCCAGACCCAGGACGTACTTCCCGGCGGCGCAGCCTCGCCAGTACGCCCCCCGCTCTCCACCCCGCCGGAGCCTTGCCTCGTAGGGCCCGAAGTATCCCACGTTGTTCGCCGGATGAAAGACGATCCCCGCCGGATCAAGGCGGGTCTCCTTCAGCCACACCAGAAGCGGAAAGAGGGTCAGGAGATCATAGGGCTGCAGGAGGAGCCCGGGCCGATCGGCGGCTCGTCCCATGGGTACCGTCAACTGGACCTGCCAGGCCTCCACCCCGAGCTCCACCAGAAGCGCCGTGAGACCATCGAGTTCGGGGAGAGACAGGCGGTTGATCTGTGTGTTCACGCCCAGCCGGATCGGGGTATCCCCGATTCGCCGGGCGGCATCTACGGCGGCGTCGAAGGAGCCCCGAGCACCTCGTTGGGCGTCATGGGTCCCACCGAGGCCGTCCAGGGAGATCGAGATCGCCGTCACGCCGGCCCGGACCGCCGTCTCCAACCGCTCATCGGTGAGATTCCTGGCACCCGTGGTGATCGTACAGATCATCCCGGCCTCGTCGATCGCCGCGGCGATCACGCCCCAGTCCTCCCGAAGATAAGCCTCCCCCCCGATCAGCGTCACCTCGCGAACGCCCACCTTCGCCAGCTGGTCGACGACCTCCAAACACTCCCCCGTGGTAAGCTCCTCTGGGCGTTGTTGACCGGCCCGAGATCCGCAGTGTCGACAGCCCAGATCGCAGGCCAGCGTGATCTCCCACACACAATAGATCGGGCCTGATGTCTCCCGATCTCCAGGTGTGATGGCTCTCACCGACATGGGTTAGTTCCCTGGATTCAATCGGGATCGAAGGTCGCGGGGAGCCCGTAGACCGGTTGGACTTCGGCCTGTGGATCCTCACAGTCGACGACGACGGCGCTTCCCGCCGCGGCGGCCGCGCCGAGGCCCAGGATCACACCGCCTCGCACCAACCACTTTCGGGCCTGGCTCTGGGGGACGAAGGTAGCGCCACAGTGGGGGCACTCCACCTCTTCCCCGGGCTCTTTGGGGCGGGCATGACTTCGACACTTCGGGCAGGTAACCAGCATTTCGCGCTCCATCGATGGCGACCCGGCGATTCTCCCACCGTCGCGCCCACAGGGTCAAGGAGGCTCGTGGTTCGCGGTGCCCCTGGCCACCACCTGTGCTACACTCCCTGCTCGGAGGCGGTAGACATGACGATTCGGCTGGGACCATTCGAGCTCTACGAACCCATCGGTCGGGGTGGGATGGCCACGGTGTGGCGAGGAGCTCATCGGGATGGCGACGTCCCGGTGGCGATCAAGGTGATGACCGCCGACGAGACCCTTCAGGAGGACTTCGTGAGGGCCTTCCGCGAGGAGGTCCGGGCCGTGGCTCGTCTGCGCCACCCGGGGATCATCATGATCCTCGACAGCGGTGAGGTCGATCCCGTGGCCGCCGAGGTCTCCGAGGGGCGGTTGATCGCCGGCAGCCCCTACCTGGTCATGGAGCTCGGCCGGGGGACCCTGGAAGGGGTGGGCCAACCCGGGCTGAGCTTCGGTCAGCAGCGCACGATCCTGTTGCGGCTCCTCGACGCCCTGGCCCACGCCCACGCCCGGGGGGTGATCCACCGGGATCTGAAACCCGCCAACGTCCTGATCGTCAGCGACGGCGACGGCCCGAGCCTGAAGATCGCTGACTTCGGCCTCGCCCACGCCCTCGACGAAGAGCAGGCCGGCCCCTTCGGAGATCGAATGCTCTCCGGGACGCCCCGGTTCGTCGCCCCCGAGCAGATCCTGGGTCGCTGGCGAGACCAGGGACCCTGGACGGATCTCTACGCCCTGGGGTGCGTGGCCTACTGGCTGGCCTGCGGGGACGCCCCCTTCCACGTGGGCGACACGGAGCGGATCCTCAACGCCCACCTCTCCTCGCCGCTGCCCTCGCTGCCCCCCGCCGAGGACCGCCCCCCGGGCTACGACCGGTGGCTCAAGAAGCTCCTGGCCAAGAACTGGAGGGACCGGTTTCATTGGGCCGCCGACGCCGCCCACGGCCTCCGGGCGCTTTCCGGCGAAGCCAACGAAAAGGTCCGCCTCACCCTTCAGTACGACGGACCGGGACTCTCGGATCTCCCGGACCACACGGAGCTGATCGACGAGACTCTGATCCTCCCCGAGATGGACCGATCTCGGCTGCTGACCCAGGAGCTCTCCGGGGAATTCCACCGCCCTCCCCTGCCCGAGGACTGGCGCCCCGGGGCCCTCCGCGGCATCTCACACGACCTGATCGGCGCCGGCCTGGGGCTCTTCGGGCTCCGGTCCCCGCCGATGGTCGGCCGCCAGGAAGAGCGAGATCTGGTCTGGGAGACCCTCCTCCAGGTCGAGCGAAGCTCCGCCACGGAGGTGGTGATCCTCCAGGGCCCCCGGGGCACCGGCAAAAGCCGCCTGGCAGAGTGGATCTGCGAACGGGCCCACCAGGTGGGTGGCGCCTCTCTGGTCGAGATCTTCCTGGGCCCCATGGTGGGACCCGGCGAGGCGTTGAGCCGGGCCGTGGCCACCTTCCTGCGATGCGCCGGCCTCTCCCGGCCGGAGATCCTCGAGCGCGTACAGGACTTCTTCGGCATGACCGGAGAGCTCGAGAGCGAAGATCTCTTCGAGTGCCTGGCCCTCACGGAGCTCATCGCCGAGACCGCCGTCGTCGATGACGACAAGGAGCTGCAGCGGATCCACTTCTCCGATGCCCAGGAGCGATACGGGACCTACGCCCGGTTTTTCGAGCGCTGGCCACCTACCGCCCGGTGGTGGTCTTCTTCGACGACGCCCACTACAGCGCCGATGTCCTACGGTTCGTCCACCACTTTCTGAACCATCAGGGGGTCCGGACTCCAGTGCTCTTCGTTCTCACCGCCAGGGAAGAAGATCTGACCACCGGCGATGAGGAGACCGAGCTGCTGCAGGCCCTGCAGAACTCGCCGTCGACGAAGACTCTGGAGCTATTCCCCCTGGAAGAAGGCGAACACCTCCAGATCGTTCGGGGGCTCTTGCACCTCGACGACGGGTTGTCTCGAGACGTGGCTCGTCGGACTTCGGGCAACCCCCTCTTCGCGGTGCAGCTCATCAGCGATTGGGTCGCCCGGGGAGCGCTGGTCTCCGGCCCCGGAGGCTACCGACTCAAGGAGGGAGAAGAGACGAGGCTCCCCGACGAGATGCATCTCCTCCTGCGTCAGCGCCTGGATGCGATCCTCCGGCGGATCGTCCCGGGCCGAGAAGAGGACGCCATGAGAAGTCTGGAGCTCGCCGCCGTCCTGGGGCGCTCCGTGGACATGAAGGAGTGGCAGGGGATCGCCGAGAACCAGCGAGCCATGGCGAGCCCCGAGGCCATCGAAGCCCTGATCGCCGCCGGCCTGGCCCGCCGCAGCTCCGTGGGGTTCATCTTCGTCCACGACGCGCTCCGAGAGACCCTCCTGCGAAACGCCGCCGAACACCAACGGCTTCGAGATCACCACAGGGCCTGCGCCAAATACCTGGCCCATCGATACAGCAAGCAGCGCCCGGGCCTGAGCACCCGCCTCGCCCGTCACCTCATCGAGGCCGGGCAGCTCCGGGAGGCCCTGGACCCTCTCTTGGAAGCCGCCAGCCAGGCCCAGGACGCCGCCGAGGCCACCCGGGCCCATCGCCTCCTGGACTGGCGAGAGGAGGCCCTCGACGAGCTCGGATATCCCGAGGATCACGACGAGCGGGTGATCGGGTGGCTTCGCCGCGCCCGGATCTACAACCAGGAGGAGGACAACCT
>SKON01000133.1 GCA_007120035.1 Myxococcales bacterium | reverse complement strand
TTGGACGGGGGCGTGGACCCCGGCGAGGCCATCGCGCTGGTGATGGGCACTCGGATGGAGTGGGGCATCGCCGATATGGGCATCGCAATGACCCGGGGGAGCTGCCTGGCGCTGGACGCCGGGCTGGACGCCGACGAGCTCGTGCGGGCCTTGGCGGAGAATCAAGTCCGGACGGCGATCCTGGAAGGTCCCATGCAGGTGGCCGTGTTGAGCGGCCGAGCCCAGGATCTCCCTGAGCTGCGACGGCTGATCGTGGTGGAAGAGGACGCCCTGGTTCAGACCGCCGGGGTCGGTCGAAGCCTGCTGCGCATGGAATCGCTGACGTTGCCCAAGAGGTGGGAGGTGCTGACCGTCGAGGCGGTGACGGCGACGGGGCGGCACCGTCTGACGGCAGAGCCCCGGTTCGTTGCGAACCGGAGACGGGAGATTCAGTCCGAGGACGTGGCGGCGATCCTGTATACGGCGGGGGTCACGGCTCCGGCCCGGGGGGTGAGGCTCTCTCATAAGAACCTGGCGGCCCAGTTGAAGAGTCTGGCGGCGATGCAGCTCTTCACCAGCGAGGACGTGCAGCTTATCTTTCTGCCGCTGTCGAATATGTTTGGGCGAGTGCTCTATCTGGCGGCCGTGGGGTACGGGATGACCAGCGCCTTCGGCCGGGGATATCACCGGCTCCTCGAGGATCTGGCCGAGGTGCAGCCGACTCTTCTGGCGAGCGTACCCCAGGTCTACGAGTCCCTGCGGGAAGACCTGGTCCGTCGGGTGGAGCGCCGGGGCCCTCGGAGTCGGCTGCTGCCGCTGGCGCTGCGGGTGGGGCGGACCGTCAGCCGGCGAGTCCAGGGCGACGACCCTGTGGGGCTGATTCTGGCGATGGAGCACCGACTCTTCTCGCGACTCCTCCTGGAAGACGTGCGCCAACGCCTGGGAGGCCGGATGCGGTTTTTGATCTCCGCCGGGGCTCCCCTGAACCCGGAGACGGCGCAGTTCTTTTTTTCTACGGGGGTGCTGATCCTGGAAGGCTACGGCCTGACGGAGACCGCGGGCGCTGTGACGTTCAACCTCCCCGACGACTTTCGGTTCGGGAGCGTGGGAAAAGCCTTGCCCCGGGTGGAGGTCGCCATCGACGAGCGGGGAGAGGTGCTGATCCGTGGCGAGACGGTGATGGTTGGGTTCGTGTCCGACGAGGTGTCTGGCGAGGGGCAGCCCGTGGTGGACGAGGACGGTTGGTTTCACACCGGTGATCGGGGGCGGTTTGACCGGGAGGGGTTTCTCTTTCTCGACGGCCGGGTGAAAGAAAGTTGACCGATCGCCAGGATCGCATAGGCTGGAAGTGAACCCAGGGCAGGGACGCCCGGGGCTGGTAGAGTCCATGGAGGACGAGATGATTTCGAAGCAAGGTAGTATCCGTCGCAATCCCACCTGCCGGCTGCACTTCGCAGGGCTTCGCCGGTTTCCCCGAAAAGACTTCGTGGCCGAAGTGTTGGTCCAAGACCACGAGGGGTGGGAAGTGCCCGTGGAGAGCCTGGACTTCAGCCCGTCGGGGATGTTCCTGCGGTCGAACTTCCTCTTCGAGGTTGGAGAGGTTCATAACCTGATCTTTCGGTGCCCCGAGGGGGAGGAGATCTTCTCTGTTCGGGCCCAGGTGGTTCGCGTCGAGAACCAGCCGCCGGCCACCGAGGAAGGGGGCGTGGAGTTCATCCCGGGGATGGCCTACGAGTTCCTGACGCACGAGGCCACAAAGAAGCAGCGCCTGATGGGATTGGCGGCGCGGGTCTGAGGCCAGGGATGTCGAAACGACGGTTCTTGAAATTCCACGGCCTGGGAAATGACTTCCTCCTCGTCGACGGTCGGAGCTATTGCCCGACCATTGAGGAGGTGGTGTCCCTCTGCGACCGCCACCGGGGCGTGGGAGCCGACGGGGTGCTGGTCCTGACGCCGTTGGATGGGAAGAGTAAACTGGAGATGAGGATCTTCAACCGCGATGGCAGTCGACCGGAGATGTGCGGCAACGGGGTCCGATGCGCCGCCGCCTATGCGAGGATGCGGTGGGGGTTTGGCGAGGAGATCCTGGTCGAGAGCGACGCCGGGCCCCGGGCCTGTCGGATCAACTCCCAGGAGGGGACGACCTGGCAGGTATCTGTCGACATGGGCACCGCCGAGGTGGCAGCCAACCCGGTGGAGCTCGAGGTCGACACCGACGTCGACACCGAGAGCTACGAGGTACTCCCCGTAGACGTGGGGAATCCCCATGGGGTGGTGTGGTCCTATCCGTCCCTTGAGGCCATCGATCGGGCAGGGCAAGAGGCCAACCAGGACCACCAAAGTTTTCCCAATGGGGTGAACCTGGAGTTCGTCCGCCCCATGGAGGGTGGTCTGGGGCTCGAGGTGGTGGTCTACGAGCGAGGAGTAGGGCGGACCAGGGCCTGCGGGACCGGGGCCTGCGCCGTGGCGGCGGCTTACTTTCAGCGGGAGCCCGCAGAGACCGAGGCAGTAGACGTGCATCTGCCGGGAGGAGTTCTGCAGATTCGGAGAGTCCAGGAGCGGTTGTGGATGACCGGAGAGGCGGCGCTGGTGTTCGCCGGCGAATGGCTCATCGACGACGAAGAAGCGATGGATTACGATACGGATGTCAAGGAGTTATGATGACAGGGAAGTGGTTGGTCCTTTTGTTGGTCCTCGTCTTTGCTACAGGCTGTGCCGAAGCGGCGGCTCTGGCGGGCAATACGGCCTCGATGGTGGTGGCCTGCGCGCTCCTGTGGTCGACGGTGAACCTCGGAAAAGAAACCCCCAAGGAGTCTCATGGAGTGGAGTGAAGTCCTGGATCCAGCGCTCTCCCCGGAAGAGCTGATCTGCGAGAAGGTCCCCCGGCTGCACGAGGCTCGTCTGGAGCAGTTTCAGCGGTTCTCCAGCGCCACGTTGATCTTCTCCGTGGAGTTCACCGACACCGGTGATCGGTTCACGTTCTCCTTGAGCCCCGATGGGGCGGAGGCCCGCACGGGGGAGATGATCGACTTCCCCCAGGCGACCGCTCGAGGTGCCCAGTCTGACTGGAGCCGGGCGGTGGGCCTGGTGGCGACGCTGGTGGAGCCCGCGGACCAGCAGATCGAGCGCTACGAGGGGAAGGTCCATATCACCCAGGACATCGTGGACGGCTTCGAGCGGTTCGACGGGGTCCTGGAGGTGGACGTCGTGGATCTCCCCGACGGGGGGCCGAAGTTGAGCTTCGAGGTGATCTTAAACGACTATGAGGAGCCTCCCCGGGCTCCCCGGGCGCACCTGACGGTTCCCTGGCAGGTGCTGGACGAGGTGGCCCACGGGCACCTGGATCCGGTGGCGGCAGCCAAGGGGCTTCGGATCCGAGGGTCCATGGGGCTGGCCCTGGATCTGGGGGGATACTTCGACCAGCAGCTCGACCTGTCTCGGGGCTGACAGACCTTGCGAAAGGGGGGCAAGAGCGATAAAGATCGAGGGGACGTCCCGCCCCTGGTCACGGTCTGTCGATGCCCGGTATTCTATGATTCTCCAACCCCGCGATGTCGGGTGGATCGAAGTCATTTGCGGCCCCATGTTTTCGGGGAAGACAGAAGAGCTGATTCGCCGATTGAAGCGGGCGTCCTTCGCCCGCCAGCGAGTTCAGATCTTCAAACCCGGAATCGATGATCGCTATGAGGACGACGCCATCGTCAGCCACAGCCGGATCACTCTGCCCAGCGTCCCCGTGGGAAGCCTGCAGGAGTTGAAGGACCGCCTGGACCCTCAGGTGGAGGTGATCGGCATCGACGAGGTGCAGTTCTTCGACGAAGAGGTGGTGGGATATTGCGAGTCTCTGGCTGATGGGGGGCGTCGGGTGGTGGTGGCAGGCCTGGATCAGGACTATCGAGGAGAGCCCTTCGGGCCGATGCCGCGGCTCCTCTCGGTGGCCGAATACATCACCAAGCTGATGGCGATCTGTGTGCGGTGTGGCAACCCGGCCCACCGAAGCTATCGTCTGGCTGAAGATCCCCAGCAGGTGCTGGTGGGGACTGCTGAGCAGTACGAGGCCCGCTGCCGGCGTTGTTTTCGACAGGGCTATCCCTCCACGAACCAAGGAGAATCATGCGTCACCGAGCCGAGAAGCTAGAGCTGTTGATCGCCGAGGAGGACCTCCGGCGGCGATGTCGAGAGCTCGGCGAGGAGATCACCGCCGATTATGCCGGAGAAGAGATCCACGTGATCGGGGTGCTGAAGGGCGCCTGTGTGTTCGTGGCCGACCTGATCCGGGAGATCGATCTGGACCTCTCCTTGGACTTCCTGGGGCTCTCCAGCTACGGGAGCCGGACCGAGTCCAGCGGTGTGGTGCGGATGACCTCGGACCTGTCGGTGCCCATCAAGGGTCGTCACGTGGTGGTGGTGGAGGATATCGTCGACACGGGCCTGACGATGAAATACCTCCTGGAGAATCTACGAACGAGGATGCCAGAATCGCTGGAAGTGTGTACTCTCTTGCATAAACCCAGCAACGCGAAGGTCGAGGTACCTTTGAAGTATGTGGGCTTCGAAATCGCCGATGAGTTCGTGATCGGCTACGGCCTGGACGACGCAGAATATTCTCGGCACCTGCCCTATGTGGGCTATGTGCCCCAATCGGAGTCATGAGAACACCGACGACGGAGAGACCCATGATCACCAAGATGTTGACCCAACAGACCGGCCTGATGGCCTGCGCCCTGGCGGCCCTGCTCTTGATCGCACCCGGATGTGAGCGCCCCGACTGGGAGAGCGCCGAGTATGTGGCGGCCCAGTTGACCGAAGGCGACGACCGACAGAAGCGAGAAGCCCTGGGGGTGGTGCGTAATTTCGAGGACGACGCCGAGGCTCGCCCCATCCTGGCGGCAGCCCTGTCGGAGGTGTATCTGGGCTCTCCGTCGCTGCGAGACGACGTGATGCGACATCTGATCCAGTGGCGGGAGGCAGCGGCGGCGCCGGCCTACGTGGAAGAGATGAAGGAGAACCACACCGGGGCGGCGGAGCACGCGGCGGAGAACCTGGGGATCGTGGAGAGCCGAGACTCGATCCCGGCGATGGTAGAGGCCTTCGCGGCCACGGGCAATGACGAGCGGCGGGACGGAATCCTCCGCGGTTTGAAGCGTATGCCCGACCCATCGGTGGTGGAGGTCGGGCTGGAGGTGTTGGCCCTGGACCCGGACAACCACCGGATCTCGATGCACTCCCACACCTGTGACATGTTCGGAGAGCTGGCGCTGGCCCATCCGGACGCCATCACCGACGAGGTGATCGCCGCCGTGATCCGGGCGGTGTTCCTCTCCGACGAGGTGGGCCGCATGATCGCCGGGGAGTGCCGCCTGGCGCTGCAGAAGATCGGACCGAAAGCGATCCCCCACATGGTGGAGCTCTTCAACCAGGAGAATGAAGCCGTCGAGCGTCTGCTGATGACCTATGAGCAGAGCACGGACAACTTCCAGTTTCCCTTCAACCGGGCCAAGCAAGAGGCCGTGGTGATGCTGACGGTGATGCGGGCTCCCGAGGCGGTGGAGCTCTTCATCGAAGATTTTGCCGAGGAGAAGAGCCCCCCGGAGAACTACACCGGGCAGCGGCGACTGAGCTGGATTCGAATGGAAGGCGCCTCGATCAGCGAGATGCTCTTCGGGCTCGGGGATCTCGGGGATCCCGCCGCCCGTCCCGTGTTGGAGGCGGCGTTGAGGGGAGAGCAGGTCAACGGCCCCTGGTCGGATATCACGGACGACATGGTGGACTTCGAGTTCCGTCAGAACGCCGCGCGGGCCCTGGCTCACCTCGGGGATCGAGAGGCTCGTCCGGCGCTGATGCGGGCTGCTCGGGCCGACGTGATCCCCACCATGGAGCGCCGATTCCGAGCCATGGCCCAACAGGCCGGCGAAGAGCTGCCCGAGACCGAGCGGTATCGGCCCCAGTGGCAGGCCGCTCGAGCGTTCGCGATGCTCGCCACCGCCGACGATCGGGAGGCCTTCCAGGAGCTGGTCGACGCTCAGGAGGAGGGGGGCCTGAAAGAGCGGCTGGAGTCGTTTTTGGCGGCCTTCGACGTGATGGACGAGTGCTCTCAGGACGACGCCGAGGCGAAAGCCCAATGCCTGGCGCAGTTTTTGACCCATGACGCCGAAGCCGCGCGATTCAAGGCGGGCTATGAACTGGGTCACCTGCCGGCGGAAGCGGCCGGCCCGGTGATCGCCGAGAATCTCTCGACCCGGGACCTGGAGATCCGAGAGGTGTTGGCCTTCTCCGCGTATCGTTCCGCGACGCCGGCGATCGCCGAGGCCGCCGGGGAGCAGTGGCGGGCCGATGAGTCTCGGTCGGCGTCGGAGTACCGGCTGGACCGGATCCGCCTGCAGATGCTGGAGGCCTACCTGAAGCGGGATGGCGGCGAAGCCGCCGTCGCCGAGGAGTAAGCCCCCTGATGAGCTCTGTGACACCGCGGCGGGTAGCCGTGCTTCAACACAACCCCACAGTCCAACGGCTGATGGGTCAGTTCCTGGGAGAGGAGTCTTTTGAGGTGGAGTACCTTGAGGGGCTTCCTCCCGGGGCTGCCCGGGCGCAGCTGGTGATCCTCGACGTGGAGCGTGATCGAAAGCAAACAGAGCGGTGGTTGAGGCATTGCGACGGTCGGCAGCTGCCGGTGATCCTCTGCGGGGTGGAAGCGAGCCGCAAAGAGTTCGCTGATCGACCGTGGCTGAGGAGACCGTTTACGGCGGCTCAGCTGCAGCGAATCTGCGTGGAGGTCCTCGATGGGCGCACCCCATCAGGGCTGGAAGAGCCGATCCCGCCGGCGATCCAGATGCAGGCTCAGGCCCGGGAGATGCCCACCGTGGAACTGCCGCCCACCGGTGAGATCGATCTCGACACTCTGGGAGGCCCGCCGGAGACGACCCGACAGGCTGGCGATAGCCTGTTGGACGTGCTGGACATCGACGCGTCGAGCAGCATGATCCTGGAGATCGAAGACCTCGCCGACGGGCAGGGGGCGGGCGGAGTTCTGGTGAACAAGGGTCGCCGGAGACTGTACACCGATGAGGAGCTCACCGGCGACAACCCCTGGGAGAACGAGCCTGACACGGCGGTGGATCACATGGCGGCCAAGGCGACCACCGATCCTGTGAGACCGACGCCCAGTGAGATCAGCCGTCCTTCGGCGACGGCCGACGTGACGACGATCTCCCGGTGGGACGACGTGGCGTCGGGTGACTTCTCCAGCGTTCATCGGATCTCAAGCCTCCTTGCCGAACATTGGGATCGCCTGGGGTTGACGGCCCGCCCGTCGGACCGAGCGGATCGGCTGCAGCGAGTGCTCACGGCGATGTGGCGAGATGGTATGGACGGGCTCCTGGAGGAGCTGAAACGAATTCCTGCTGCACAGGGGTTCGCTGGCCGACTGGAGACGCTGCCCCTGGTCGACCTCTTTCACACGTTACGGGACCGCGGCCTCCGAGGCCGCCTGGAGATCGGCCTGGCCGGGCACAGCTTCGTGCTCTACATCGATCGGGGAGTCCTGGAGGATATCGAGTCTCTGGGAGAGAACACAGACCACCTGCTGTTGAAGAGCCTTCATAAGTCGGGGGCCCTCGACGATGGCGCCTATGGGGAGTACCGAGACCACATGGCGGCCGCCGACGGCGAGCCTGTGGAGCTGCGGCTGCGATCCGACGGCGTGGTCAGTGATGACGCGTTGATGGAGGCTCGAAAGACCCGGGCCAAGAGGCTGTTGCGGATTGTGTGTAACGGGAAACGTGGCACCTTCGCATTCATCGAGACCCCGGAGGGCAGCGGTCAGGCCTGGCCCACCCAGGGGCTGGGATTGAACATCGACCGTCTGGTGTTAGAGGTGATGCGGGAGAGCTCGCTTGAGCCCGATCGCCGACCGGCAGATTCAAGGACCAATCTGGTGATCAACCCTCGCCGAGCCGGAGCCCTGGAGCCGGAGGACCTGACGGATACGGAGAGGCAAGCCTTGGAGCTCTTTGAGCAAGCGACCAGCGTGAAGAGTGCGCGAGAACAGATAGAGAGCTCTGAAGAGCCCGTGGATCGGGTGGTGGAGCGTCTCCGTCGGCTGGAGCTTTTACAGCGCCTGGGGGAGGACCGACCGGCCCCCCCTCTGGAGCCGACGTCGGCGCAGGCCTTACCACAGCCGCCGGAGCCAGCCGATCCCCAGCATGATCCGCAGCAGCGTCCCACCAAGGTAGGCACCAGCTGGGACCTCTTGCCCGATGTGGACGACCCCGAAAGTGAAGAGCCCTGGTTGAAGCCGGAGCTCGCCGGGCCCGACGAGGAGACCCAGCAAGAGGTGGGGTTCGCCGCCGGTGTGCCGGAAGAATGGGAAGAGGGGATCGAGGAACTCCTGAAACCTCGTGGGGAAGCATCGAAGGCTTCCCGCACCGAGGAGGATTGACGGCCCTGAGACGACGAGAGTACCCTGCAAGATGGAGAGACTCCGAAGACAACCTGTTCTGGCGCTCCTGGTCATCGCGGTGATCACGGTGTCCGCGTTTCTCGGTCTGGCGTCGTGTGACGAGAGCTCCGAGGAAGGACCTCGAGAGGTGGCTCAGGCGTTTCTGACCAACCTGGCCCGCTTGCAGTATGAGGAGGCCTTGGAGCGAATCTGGACACCCACCCGGGAAGAGTTGCTGGGCGTAAGCCGCCAGTTGCAGGAAGAGCTGGACATCTCCGAAGACGACGCGTTTGAAGAAGTGCTGCCGATCTACCGAGTAAACAGTCCTTTTCTGCTGGAGAGAATCGTCGTGGAGTCCGAGGTCCCCGAGTCTCCCCAGCATGGCGATGAAGTGACGGTGATGCTGAACTTTCGGGACGGTCGCAGCGGGGCGATGACCCTGAAGTATGATGAAGCCTGGCTGGTGGTGCTTCCGCTGGTGGATGTGACGGCGGATCTCGAGTCTGACGAGCCAGACGAGCCAGACGAGGAAGCGGAAGCAGCAGAGAATCTGGAAGAGCAGGAAGACGGCGATGAGTGATACCAAAGACGCGAAGAAGATGGTCCTTCCGCCGGCCGGTGGCCCCCCGAAGCCGAAGAAGGCAAAGAGCTCACTGCCGAAGCCCGGAGGCCCTCCGAAGCCGTCCGCACCGAAACCGTCCGCACTGGAGCCCGAGCCGGAGCCGGTGAAAGCGGTTCGCGCCCAGGCACCGGGGGTCCGGGGCCGGACAGAAGCTCCCGAGCAGGAGACGCTGAAGACCGGGGAGAGCCTGGGCGGAAGATTCGTCGTCGAGCAATACCTAGGGAGCTCCGGGGGCGGGGTCAGCTATCTGTGTCACGACAAGGAGACCCAGGAGAAGGTGGTGGTCAAGGTGCTGGACATGCCCTACCCCGGGGACGAAGAGTTCCAGCGATTGCGCCGGGAGGTGGGGGTGGCGAGCTCCATCGACCAGCGCAACCTCACCTCGGCGGTAGGGATGGGGAAGAGCCGTAAGAACCAAATCTTCGTAGCCATGGAGTACGTGGAGGGGGCGACCCTGTCTCGCCTGATCGCCTCGCGTCGGGAAGAAGGGCGGACGCTGAGCCTCCGAGACGCGTTCACCGCCCTGGCTCACGTGTGCAACGCGCTGGAGGCCGTCCATGAGCGCAACACCTGCCACGGGGTGCTCACGCCGTACAACATCTATGTGAACCACTCCGGGGTGGTGAAGGTGGGCAACCTGGCGATCGGTCGTCTGGTGAGCACCTACTTGCATCAGAATGGCGAGGGGCCGTTTGTAGACAGCATCTACGTGGCCCCCGAGGTGGCGGAGAACCCCAAGCGATTGTCGCCGGCGGCGGACCTGTACAGCCTGGGAATGATCGCCGCCGAGATCTTGAGCCCCATGGGGTTGCCGGGAAATCGAAAGCAGGCTCATGATCTGGCCGTCGACGCGGTCTCGAAGTATCCGCCGGCCCTCTTTAGCCTGGTCTCCAATTGCTTGTCCCGCGATCCGGGGCAGCGCCCCACCTCGGTGGCGAGCTTCCGGGAAGACTTTGAGGAGGTCGCCCGAGACGCCGGCGCGCAGCTGACGGGCGCTCCGCCGGCAGGTGCGTTGCCCATCGAACCGGCCGTGGAGGAAGAGGAAGGGGCCGAGGAGTTCGATCTCTTTGATCTGGGCGAGATCAAAGGACCCGAGGAGGCCGGGGAGGACCGGTACCTGGTGCAGAAGTCGGGGCTGGACTACGGCCCGTTTACGGAAGAACAGATCCTGGAGCAGCTCTACGCCGACGAGATCAATGAGCACTCCCCGGTGCTGGATCGGATCACCCAGGAGCGAATGCCCCTGCAGGAGTTCGAGTGCTTTCGGGAGGCCGCGCTGGAGTATATCCCGGTGCGAGAGGAGCGGCTGCGGCGGGAAGCGGAGGCTCGGGCCGAGCTGACCCGAAAGGCCAAGAAGGGAGGTGTCGCCGGCCTGGTGGTGTTGATCATCGGCGGTATCGCGACTTTGATCGGGATGGCCATCTTCTGGCATTATCAACCCGATCCGATGCCCCTGCCGGTGAGCGAAGCCTTCGCGGCGATGACCTACGAGTTCGCGCCGCCGCCGACGGAGTTCCAGGCGGTGGCTCTGGACCAGTCGCTTCTGGAGAGCATCTTCAACCCTGCGGCCGGTCAGGAAGAGGTGGCCCGTCAGGCGGCTCGAGCGCGGAGAACTCGTCCGGCCGCCAGTGGTGGAGCCGCCGCGCCCTCGGGATCGGGCGAAGAAGAGGTCGCTGTGGTGGACATGGGAGCCGCCGGGGGCTCCACGCACCACCTGACCCCGCAAGAGATCAACCAGGTGATCATGTCCGATCTGCCGGCGATCCGGGAGTGCGTGATGCGAGAGGTGAACAACGATCGCTCCTTCCGAGGTGTGGAGGTCCAGTTCTTCATCCGCCCCTCAGGGACCACTGGTGGGGTGACGTTGAAGGAGACTCGGTACCTGGACCGTCCCGTCGGGCAGTGCCTGGTGGACCGGTTTCGAGCGCTACGGTTCCCGGAGCACGGGGCCATCGGCAATCGGGGCGTGACCTTCCCGCTCTATCTGCAGTAGCCACAGGCTGCTGTGGTGCCACATGAGGCCCCATGGGGATCGCTAAGGACACCATTATCAACGCCGAGGACTTTCCGGGGATCCCCGAGGAGGGAGCGCTCCACCTCTCGCTCGGGGATGAGCCGGCGACCTTGAGACTGGGTCGCCAGATCGGCGATCTGCTGCGCGCTGGAGGGTTCGTGGGACTGGTGGGCCCTCTGGGGGCTGGGAAGACGACGATGATGCGGGGAATTCAGGAGGGCAGGGGAGGAGACCCGCAGGAGGTCTCGAGCCCCACCTACTCCCTCGTGCAGGTCTATGGGGAGAACACCTATCACCTCGATCTGTACCGGCTGGAGTCGGTGGAGGACCTGGAGTCCATCGGCTACTGGGACCTCTTCGCCGATCTGGAGGCCCTCCTCGTGGTAGAGTGGTTGGATCGTATCCCCGACGCATGGCCCGGACGAGGAGTGATCGTGGAGCTGAACCGAGAAGGCACGCAACGGGAGGCGACGGTCTGGGGAAGTGAGGAGACCCCGGCACTCCTCGAGGCTCTTCAGGCTCTTCAGGAGGATCCATGACCGAGGTGGTGTTGAGCCCCCGTACCTTACGGGAGATCGAAGGGCGTTTGAGGGTCCGATTCCGGGCTTTCTTGAGGCCCGGTGAGAAGATCGCCCTCTCTGTGGAGGACGAGGAAGACTTCGTGTACGCCCAGCTGTTGATCTCCAGCCGAGATGAGACGTTCCAGTTGGACCTGGAGGCCGCCGTGATCGAACAAGACCAGGAGGAAGGGTTGGTGCGGGCGACCACCTCGGCGATGCGGCTCCTTGCGGCGATCGAGTATCTCTCCTCCCAGGCGGAGGAATTCTTCCGGAGCCAGCGGCGGGCCCGGTACCACGTGGACTGGCGAATCTACGATTGCGAAGGGGCCCGGGTTCGGTTTCGGGGTCAGCAGCGAAGGCCCGATCTGGAGGCCCAGGCTACGGATCTCCTCGGCGATGAGGAGCCCCCATGAGGGAAGAAGAACCGCCAGAGTCCGTCCCTCCAGGTCTGTCGACGGTCCTGGTGGTCGTGTTTTATGGGGTGCTCCTGCTGGTGGCCTGGCTGCTGGGGGTGCTGTGGCTGGGGCTGGATCTCCTGGTCTGGCACGATCTGTGGGAGACCCCGCAGGTGCTGGACGTGGGGCTGGGACTGGGGGTGGGGCTGGCCACGGTAGCGGCCACAGGGGTCTTGGAGAAGCACGCCCAGTGGGCACGAGACCTGTCCGGGGAGTTTCGAAAGATCCTGGGCCGGCTCTCGCCAGGGCAGGTGTTGGTCTTCGCCCTGGCCAGCGGGATCGGTGAGGAGGTCTTCTTTCGGGGATTTCTCCAGCAAGCGCTCAGCGACCTGGCCTTCGGCGGCGAGGCCACGGGGTGGGCGCTGGGGCTGGTGGTGTCGAGCGTGATCTTCGGGATGCTCCACGTGGGGCCCGACCGCTCGAAGTTCCTCCCCTGGACGATCATGGCGCTGGTGCTGGGGGTGGCCTTCGGGGCGCTCTACCTCTACACAGGAAATATTCTGGGGCCGATCATCGCTCACTTCACGATTAACTTCTTGAACTTGTTGCGGATCACCGCCGGCGACGAGGACGACGACGAGCAGGCCACCGATGGAGTTTGACCACATCGAGTACGTGGTGGTGATCACCACGATTCAGCCGATCCTCCTGGCCTGGGTGGCTGCGATTGGGTTCTTCGTGAGCCTGTCGCTGACGGCCATGATCTCGCCGGGGCGACGGTGGTTCGAACTGGTGGTGATCTTCGGGCTCCTCTTCGCGATTTGCTTCTCTGCGTCTCTCCTGACGGCCCAATTCATCGGCGGGATCAGCATCATCGAGTTGGACTTCCTGGAGAAAGCGTCCACGGACCTGCGGCTACTTCGCTAGGCGGCAGGCCGACTCGATGGGGCAGAAGGGGCAGTGTTCATCGCTGTAGCGATGAATGCACTGTTGGCTGATGCCGAGGTGGCAGAGGGCGAAGTCGTATCGCAGGGGGTCGTCGGGATCGAGCCTGGCGAGTCGGTCCGTGACCTCGACGGCGGCCTTGCCGTCGATGGTCTTGCGGGTCAATAACCCGAGATAGGCGCAGAGACGCCCCGTGTGGGTATCGAGGGGCATGATCAGCGCCGCTGGGTCGAGGCCGGGCCAGATCCCGAGGTCGATGGGGTCCGGCCCGCGGGCCATCCACCGAAAGAAGAGATGGAGGCGTTTGCAGGCGCTGCCGTCGGCGGGGTTCGGCAAGAGGTAGGCGAAGCCCCGCGCTTCTTTCTCCCGCCACCGGCGCTCCCGTAACCGGCTGACGAAAGAGCTGGCGGCCTGAAGATGCTCGGTCCGAGTTTGGATCGGCGCGGTTCGCCCCGCCAGGTATGCCGCCTGGAGAGAGCCCTCTGCCTGGAGGGTGGCGTGGATGGCCGCATAGAGATCGGCGAGGTCTTCGCCGCCGGTCATGCGATACCGAAAGGATCGAAACTCCTCGGGCCACCGAAGGGGCTCTTCGTCGCGGAGCGTGGCGGCGGGATGAGCACCCAGGGGTAGCAGGGCCTGGGCCACGGCGGTGCGGACCAGGGCCACGCGACCGTAGGCGAGGCCGCTCGCCACGAGGCCGACTACCTCTTGATCTTCCGGGGCTTCGTAGCGCCAGAGGGCGCTGACGGGATCCTCGTCGCGGCGCTCTTTCTCAGGGCATTGCCTTAAGGTTTCTTCAAGCAATGCTTTCAGGATGTTGATGGAGACTCCTGAAGTAGGGCTTTAAAAAATTGACGGTTCGGGGAGGCCGCCTACGATGGGGGTGGATGTGGGATAACGTCACACACGCTCACACCACCCGGGACTCCGGGGAGAATCTTTCGCTGATCATGTACCGTCGTCAAGGAGGACGAAGTGGCCGCCAAGAAGAAGATGACTCTGTATTTTTCCGACGAGATGATCCGGGAGACCAAGCAGGAGGCGCTGCGGCAGGACCGGTCCTTGAGCTGGATCATGGAGGTGGCCTGGAAGATCGCCCGAGAGAAGATGCAGTCCATGCCGGGGGTCGAGGACTATGTGGAGGAGTCCGACGAAGTAGCGTGATTGCAGGAAGAGTGCTCTTGGGCTATCAGGGGCACAGAAAGTCACGAGAGCAGCTACCCCCTTGGTCCAACTGATGGCCGGCGAAGAAGCAGAAGAAAAGCAGGGGACAGAAGAGGAAGAACGCCTCGAGGAGTTGGCTCGCCCGATTCGACGGGCGGGGTACCTGATCCTCCTGGGGCTGGTGTTGCTGCTCGTGGTCCCCATGATCGTGGGGGGGATTCAGGGGATCAGGAACGACCAAGTGTGGGATCCGTTGACGGGCTCGTCGGTGTCGAGCTCCGAAGGCGCCGTGGAGTGCCAATCGGAGGCGGGGGAGCTGATCTACATGGCCGGCAGTGCCTCTTCCCGAGATCAACAGCGGTGGGAGCAGCGGTATCGCCGGTGGTTGGTCCGATGCCGTCAGGAATATCCGAACTTGCTGGATCTCCTGAACCAGACCCGGGAGCGGATGCACCGGGGGGAGATGGAGAGCGGGGACATCACGGAGGAGTGACGTCGTGATCCTCCAGAAATCGCTCACAGAGTAAGGCGGGGCGGGATTCAGCGACCAGGGTCTGGAGGTCTTCGACCCGCTCGTGAATCAAGAGGGCCGCGATCAAGGGCAGGAGGTCTTCGCCCACAAGACCGTCAACGGGCTGGTCGAGGAGCTCATGAGATCGGCCCTGGCGCAGCACGAGGGAGTTGGCAGGGAGGCGATCAGGATCGAACTCATCCTCATCGACCATCTCCGAGAGGTGACCTCCATAGAGGACCTGATCGAGGAAGGCGATCCGAGCCAAGCCGGGAGCGTGATCGATGCGGCGGAAGTAGGCCCGGGAGTTGTCGAGGTTGCGAGCGGCTGTGCGGGGGTGGCCTCGCTGAAGGTCACGGAGGGCCGCGAGGTAGGCTGCCCGGGCTTCGTCGAGGAGATCGCTGGCCGTAGACATGCGAAAGGCCTCGGGTGGGGACGGGGAAAGCTGAAGGCGATCGGCGATCCGGAGGAGCCGAGAGGGGAGCTGGGCCTCCAGATGGAAGCTCAACGGGAGCAGGCCCACGCAGGCCTCGGGGTCGTCCACGGCCCGCCGAGCCAAGCGGTCCAGGGCGTTGGCCACCGAACCGTCGCGAGTCACGGGGCGGCCGCCGGCCCGCTCAAACGCGATGTAGCCGGCGACCAGGTTGCGGGCCCGTCGCAGGTCACTGTCGATTCCGATACAGTTGGTGGCCACCACCAGGTGCTCGTCGGCGGCGTCGAGGTGACCGGTTCGGGCGATCCCGATGCTCATCCCCAGGCTCCAGGTCGCGCAGGTGTGAGGGTCTCCAAACGCTCGGGAGACATCCACGGCGCGTTTCAGCAGATCCGTATCCAAGGAGTCCGGGGAGCTCCGGAGCAAGAGGTCCTCCAGGATGGGAAGGGTCGAGGCGAACCACCGATTGTCGTCTCGCCTCTTGCGTTCCAGGGCGGTGAGGAACGCCTCGGGGCCTTCACAGAGGGCGTCCACGCCATGAGACTGCCACCACAGAAGGAGGTGCACCCAGTGGCGTCGAGCTCGCTGAAGGGTGGGAGCTTCGGCGCGGCCGGCGGCGGCTCCGAATCGGCTCCGCCAGCGGGCGGAGTCGGAGCAGACCGTCTCCGCACCGGAGACCAGGGCCTCTCGGAGGCTGGCCACCAGATCAGCGGTCGCCGCTTCGGACTCCCGATACCGAACCAGGGGCGCTGCGGCGAGCCAGAAGAGCGCGCGGTGCCCGGGGTCCTCAAAGCCTTCGGCGAGCCCTCGAAGCTGGTCTGGAGAGTACGAGGGCCAGCCCCGCAGGGTGGGGGTGAGGCTGAGCGCTTCCACGAGGTCAGGAGGCTCGTCGGAAGGGCGAAAGCCGTAGGTGGTGGGTTCACATCCCCCGAGGTGACAGGGGTCTTCATGAGCCTGGTCAGACGTGAGGGCTGCCCAGAGGGAGTCGGCCTGGACCGCCTGAAAACGGGGCAAGAGCTCTGCCGGTTCTTCGACCAACGGCAGGTCGACGTCGAAGAGCGCCAACTGGAGCCACACCGCCAGAGTCCACTCCTCACCGTGCTCGTCTTCCATCTCTTCCAGGAGATGCTGGAAGGAGGATCCCGCGGTGCCGGCCTGGCGCTCCAGTTGGGCGCGAAGGGCGGTCAGGAGGTACCAGGGGGACCGACTCTCGTCGCGTCGGGAGTGGGCGAGGCGAGTGCGATGTTCCAGGGCTTCCTGCTGGGCGTCGAGCTGTTTCAGAGCGCCGAAGAGGAGGATCTGGGCGTCCAGATAGTCCGGGACGTTTCTCTGGTTCCAAGACCGGCGGGTCAGGTGCTCTCCCGTGGCGATGGCGAGCTCCACCTGACCGCCGGCCACGAGGGTCGAGAGGGCAGCCAGGGCCAACTCATCGGAGGCCTCCTCACCGTGGCGAATGGCGAAGTCGATCCAGAAGGCGGATCGGTTGAAGTCTCCCACCGCGGCATAGGCGCCGGCGGCGATCCAGTAGCCCGCCAGTTCGGGGTCCTCGGGGAGCGCGTACCCTCTCCGCCCCAGGCCGGTGGCCGAGAGGAGGCGCCCCGACGCATCGTCTAAGAGGAACCGCGTCAGCGTGGGGACCAGTAGGACTTGCCCTCGGTCGTCGCAGCGCACCAGGGCGTCGGCCCCGTGTTCCATGGCGACGGCCTCGACTCGCAGGGGATGATCGTCGTCGATCTCAACGGGAGCCCTGTGGAAGCTCAGGTGCGGGGAAGGTGTGACCAGGGCCGGACAGGCCGGGTCTAGGACTACCCGGCCCCGAAGGGCGACGGGTTGACGAGGAGCGGCTCGGACAGCCAGGAGCCGGCGGTCCTCTCTGCGTCCGTCCACGAAGGAGGTCCCGGGATCCCATCCCGCCAGGCCCACGCGGGAGGGCTCGGCGAGGAGGAGCTTCTGAGAGCTGTCGTCCTCCAAGGCGAAGAGATGCCACCGGTGGTGCTCGGTGCTCGATCCGCCGCAGGCCTCGGGCGGCTCGGTCCCGGGAGGGATCACACAGAGCCCGGAGAGCTCGTCGACGCCCTCCGCCGTCACCGGTTCGAGGCGGACTTCGAGGTCGGTCTGCAAGGGGGAGTCGTCAAGGCGCCACAGGGTGTACCCCCAACGCTGGGCTTCTCGGACCACCAGGAAATGTTCCCCGCCGTCGTTGTTCACGCGGACGACCTGGCCGGCCGAGAGATCGGGCTGAAACTCCGAGGAGTCTCGGGGCGTGAATCCCCAGACGCCGGACTCGGCCAAGAAGAGGCTCCCCGTCGCCCGGGTGCGTCCCGGCTCTCGGACCTCCCAGTTCATCTCGAAGTCCTGGGAGGGCCTCGGGGCGCCCGTCCAGGCGCACCCGACCACAACGGTGGACAGGGAGAGGAGCGCCGCGGCGGCGAGGGGTAGAGTAGGGTTGGACATACGGGCCTTTACGAGGAGGCTGCCCCGTCGGTCTCGTCATCGTCGGCGTCGTAGGCGGCGATGATCTTCTGGACCAGAGGATGGCGAACCACGTCATGGGAGTGGAAGCGGCTGATAGCAATTCCGGGGATGCCGTCGAGGATTCGGAGCGCCTGGATCAGGCCACTCTGGCGACGAGACGGTAGGTCGATCTGGGTGATATCGCCGGTGATCACCGCCTTGGAGTTGAAGCCGATCCGGGTGAGGAACATCTTGACCTGGGCGGTGGTGGCGTTCTGGGCCTCGTCGAAGATGATGAAGGCGTCGTTCAGGGTCCGGCCTCGCATGAAGGCCAGGGGAGCCACCTCGATGATCTCCTGCTCCAGAAGGCGCTCAGCCTTCTCGCGCTCCACCATATCGTAGAGAGCGTCGTAGAGCGGCCGCAGGTAGGGGTTGACCTTCTCGGCGAGATCTCCCGGGAGGAAGCCGAGCTTCTCGCCGGCCTCGACGGCTGGGCGGGTGAGGATGATGCGCTTGACCTTACGCGAGAAGTAGGCCGAGAGGGCCATGGCCATCGCCAGGTAGGTCTTGCCCGTGCCCGCCGGGCCGATACCGAAGACGATGTCGTTTCTGCGGATGGCGTCGGCGTAGGTCTTCTGTGAGAGGCCCTTGGGGGTGATGGCCTGGGCGTGCTTGGAGGCGAAGATCTCGTCGGTGAAGATGCTTGTCAGGTCGGCGCCGGGATCGCGGATCAGGATCTCGATGGACCGGCTCACGTCGAGGGTGCTCAAGTGATGGCCACGGCTGCCCAACGCGTAGAGCTGTTGAAGGACCACGGCTGCGATGTCGACGTCGTGTTCTCCGCCCTCGATGGTGACGTCTGTCCCGCGGGCTCCGATCCGAACGGAGAGCTCCGACTCGATGAGGCGAAGGAAGGCGTCGCGGTGTCCATAGATGTACTGGGCGACCCGGGCTTCGGGGAAGGCTAGCTTACGGCTTTCTGTGTCGGTCAAGTTCTCCCACCTCAGGTGAAGTGCGTTCAGGTGAAATGCGCTATGATTCGGGGTTCTCTCGAGTCAGGCGAAACCCATCGGGCAGCCGCTCATAGATCCAGATGTTGGGCCCACCAGGATAATACAGGTCAGACTCCCTGAGAAATCCCATCTCCACCAATTCATTCAAGCTCCCCGGCGTTCGCCCAGTGAGCTGCTGATAGACCTCGATAGCGAAGTGAAGGCGCTGAGACTGGGCCTCGACGACGGCGGGTCGAAGCTCGTTGACATGAGCCTGTCGGTCCACGGAGGCGAAGAAGTCGGCGTTCTGGAAGGTCAGATAGGACCATACCCCGAGGGCCAGAAAGAGCACGAGGATCAGGACGGTGATGCTGTGGTGGACGATGAGGGCCGCGATGCCGGCGCTCTTCTTGGCGGGGGAAGAGCTCATGAGTCCTTCCGGGAGCTTCGAGGGATGGTGCGTGCGCTGGTGGGCTCCACCCCGGTGATCAACCCGTAGAGCCCGACGAGGCCCCCGATCGCCAGGAGCGCCCAGGCGAGTAGCTCTTCGCCAAGCCAGTGCTCTCGGAAGAGCTCGAAGGGGACCCTCCAGACTTCGATGGGGACAAAGAGGATCAAGAGCCCCATCGCCAGCAGGAGGGTGACCAGGGTGCCCCGGATCGCGTGCCCCCCGAGGGTGTGGCCGACGCCGGGGGTGGCCAGGGAGAGGAACCGCCGCAAGATGTCCTGGACCTGGGCCCGGCGGCTGAGGGTGACCTCGCTGTGGACCCGGGCGTGGTAGTCCAGGGAAGCGCCGGAGACGAAGGTCTGGTAGCAGGGGAGGCAGTACCGATGATGACTCGTCTCGTGGGCGTCCGTGGGATCACGGGCCAGACCGCACTTCGGACAAGGCGTGCTGACACGACAACGAAGGTAGAGCGGGAGCGTCCCGAAGATCAGGAGGAGCCCGAAGAGAGACAACCAGGGCATCCACTCCAGGTCGATCTTCTCGCCAGCAAGGGCGGTCCAATAGGGGGTGATCAAGCTCGGGGCCCCGTCGACCCCGGGGGGGTAGGCCTGCCAGATGGTGTCCGCCGAGATGGGGATCAGGAAGAGGTGGCTGGCCGGATCTCGCCGGGCGGTCTGCAGCCGTCGGTTCGTCTCCTGAAGGTCAATGCGACTGGCGTGGGCGAGCATATCGTAGCTGGCGTCGACGTCACCCAAGATCTGATAGGCCCGCATGCGGTTGAACCAGGGGGCCGGCTGGTGAGGGTCGACGGCGATGGACTCTTCCAGATAGGTCATGGCGTCGGCGGACTGTCCCCGGGCGATGCCCACAGCGCCTCGAAGGTTGGCCCAGGAGGCCCGCAGGCCGTCGGACTCGGTCTCACGACCGTCCAGCCAGCTCTGCAGGGCCTCCATCTCCTCATGATCGGCGGAGTAGAACCGCTGAGACGCCAGGATGTAGGCAGCCACGCCGCCGTCTTTCGACAGGGCCTCCAACCAGGGCAGGCAGTCTTCATCACACCCATGATAGTGGGCGTGGGCCAACTTCTGGGCGGTACTGCCGGGATAGACGACATACTTCCCCAGCGTCGCGTCGACCCAGGGTAGGGCCGCCAAAAACCCCAGGAAGAGGAGAGAAACGAACCGTTCGTTGATCTGTTGGAAGGGGATCACCACCAGCAAGAGGGTCAGCATCGCCAACACCGGGGATTGCAGGACCAGTCCTGGAACCAGGATCAGGGCCATCAAAAGGATCACCGTCTGGGTGCTGGAGAATCCTCGGGGCAGCGCGCGGGTCCCGTCGTAGGCGGCGATGCCGAAGTAACGCAGGAGCTGAGCCAGAAGGAACCCCACGAAGGCGATCGCCAGGGAGATCAGGAGGAGCATCACGGCCTTCAAGCTCCAACTGATCCGGGTATCCAGCCAGGCGACCCCGAGGGTGACCCCGTCGATAAAGGGGGCCACCGCTCGATGGGGAGAGTGCTGGTCCGAGGCCCACCGGAACCGGGCGATCTCCAGCTTCGCGTAAGGCAGGTGCGGGGCGTAGGCGTGGGCCATCTCCAAGAGCTCTTCCCGGGCCTGATCATCGAGGCCATAGCTGTCGTCGCGGGCGGCGGCCAGCAGGGCGGCCTGATGGACCGGGACCGAGGGGATCCCCAGGCTCACCGCGTCGTGCCGGAGGGCGCGAAGCTCGTTGATCCCGGGCTGTCCGTCGGCGACCATCCGTTGCCACAGGCGCCACTGGACATCCATGTTGACCGGGCTGGTGGTGGACACGGGCAGGGGAGCGGTGCGCTCCTCCACGGTGGCTGTGGCGCCCAGGCGCTCGATGAGCTCGTTCATGCTCGGCTCGTCGTCAGCCAGGGCCATCCCGGGGATCAGCGACGAGACGATCACAATCCACCCCACCAGGAGGAATCTCGCTGGCGGGAGCCCCCAGGACAGGTACGACGATCGTGAAAGAGACATAGTGACCGGGTGGAGAAGAGTCTCGACGATCTTACTCCCCCGCCCCCCCCGGATTCAACTGCAATCAACAGAACTTCACGGAGCCCTCCCACCGGTTGCCCTCGGGTTTGACCATGGGGTACGCTTCGTGGCGACTCGTCTCCTACCCCGTTTGCAGGAAGGTATGAACATGTGTGGTCGCCTGCGTTGTTCGCTGTGGTCGCTGATCCTCGTGGTGATGGGCTCCGGATGCCAGCAAATCGAGCCGCCCCGCACGGAGCTCACTCAGAACCAGTGGCGTCAGGTCCAGGAGTATCTTCTCGATGAGGCCCCAGAGCCCGATTATCCCATCGGGGTGGTCTTCGGTGA
Organism: Myxococcales bacterium; assembly: GCA_007120035.1. Lineage (GTDB taxonomy): Bacteria > Myxococcota_A > Bradymonadia > Bradymonadales > Bradymonadaceae > SKON01. Next base: position 3,234 of record SKON01000133.1, on the reverse strand, counting down.
GTCCGTAGAGCTGGTGGGCCTGTCCGTGGAAGGAGATCTGCGCCCCGGCCAGGAGGTGACCGCGACCTGGTACTGGCGAGTCCTGGCCGACGTCCACGAGGACTGGCAGATCTTCGTGCACTTCGACGCCGAAGAGGAGCGGTTCCGCCAGAACCTGGATCACTACCCTCTGGGTCGGCAGATGAGCGATGTCTACCGGACCTACCATTGGCAGGAAGGACAGGTCCTGGCCGATGAGCAGGTCTTCGAGGTCCGTGAGGACTTCCCGGCCGGGGAGGCGACCTTCTTTGTGGGACTCTTCCGTGGGGAGAGGCGGTCGCCGGTGACCTCAGGGCGAGCCACCGACGATCACCGGGCGATCGGCCCCACCGTGGCGATCGAAGAGTAACTCAAACACGAGTCTCAGGGAGCGACCACCGACGGGGTGGGTTGAGCGCCGAAGAAGACTCCGAGTTGGCCCTGCCTGTCGGAACCCCAACAGTAGAGACGGTCGTCGGTGTCGAGGCCGCAGGTATGAGCCCAGCCGGTGTGGAGGGCCTGGAAGGTGATGGCGCCGCTGACGGGAGTCGGGGTGAGCTCTTGGCCGGCGCGTTCGCCGTTGCCCTGGGCGCCGTGTTTGTTGCTGCCCCAGCAATAGGCCTGCCCATCGTCGCGGAGGCCGCAGGAGCGGTGAAGCCAGCGATAGGCGAGGCTGACGGAGGCCCAGTCGGTGGCGTCGCCGACCTGCTGCGGGGTGGGATGATCGTCGGTGGTTCCCTGGCCCAGTTGGCCAGCGTCGCCGGCTCCCCAACAGAAGAGACGGCCATCGGACTTGGTGGCGCAGGTGGCGTTTTCCCCGGCGGCGACGGTCGTCCAGTCTTCGTCGTCACCGACTTGCTGAGGGCTGAGTTCGTCTTCGTCGGTCCCCAGGCCGAGCTGACCGTCAGTGTTGCGACCCCAGCACCAGAGGGTCCCGTCGCTCTGTACGCCGCAGGTATGGAACTCACCGAGGGACACGTCGGCCCAGGTGGCGTCGTCGCCGATGCGTTGCGGGGAGGAGCTGTCATCGGTGGTCCCGTCCCCGATCTGTCCCCGGTGATTGACGCCCCAGCAGTAGAGATGGTCGTCGGTAGTGAGGCCGCAGATTCGCGGTCCTCTCGTGGTGACGAATGGGGAGGTGCTCATGACTCTGACGGTCTCCCAGGAGTGGCCCTGGCCGATCTCGATGGGCGTGAGGCTCGACTCGCCATCGGGGCCCAAGAGATCGTTGGGGCCCGTGAACCCCCAACACCACAACCTGTGGGAGTCATCGATGGCGCAGTGGAGCTGTCGTGAGGAGGCGACGGTGACCCAATCATCGCGGTCGCCGATCTGCTCGGGGACGTTGGGGTAGGTGGCGTCCTGCAAGGACACGGGGCGGAAGCCGAAATAGTAACCCCAGCACCACAGGGTGCCCTCGGTGGTCACCCCGCAGGTGTTGTTCAAGGCCGTGGTGATGTTGCTCCAAGTCATGGAAGGTTCGATCGCGACGGGTTCCAATGCGTCTGCGTAGGTTCCCAATCCCAACTGGCCGCGAGCGTTGGAGCCCCAACACTCGGCGCGGGACATGCCGTCCCGGAGTCCGCAGAGAAATCCTCGGGAGTCGTAGAGTGGAGAGGCTTCGGTGGTCCAGGCGCGAGACTGGTGGCCACCGATGGTGATGAGATCCCAGTCGTCGAAGCCGCCGAGCTGGGTGGGCTCGTCGAGGACAAAGTGGGCGTCGCTGTAGCCCATCTCAAACCCGTAGAACCTTCCGAAGCACCACAGGGTCTGATCGGCGCGGATGGCACAGATGTTTTCGATGCCGGCGGCGATGGACTCCCAGTCGTCGTCGTCGCCGACGCGTGTGGGGTCGGTGATGGGGCTCCCTGGCAGTCGGCCCCAGCAGTGGAGTTCACCGTCTCGGAGACCACAGATCGGAGAATCCTGAAACAACGAGACCGTCCGTCCGACGACCACGTCGGTCCAACCTGTTTCGTCACCTACGGGCATAGGTTCCAGGATGGAGTTCTCGTCGGAGTCGACGGCGATCCGACCGCCCTGGTTACTCCCCCAGCAGTAGACCCCTCCGTCTCGAACTCCGCAGGTGCTCCGTTCGTTGGTCGACACCGCTGTCCAGCCGGCCTGGTCGCCGACCTGAACCGGGGTGTCACGGTGTTCCTCATCGCCAACGCCGAGAGCGCCATACCCGTTATGTCCCCAACACCAGAGGGTCCCGTCCGTCTGGATTCCACAGGCCCGGTTGGCAGAGCTACCGGGGCGGCGGTATCCGCCGAGGACGACGGTGTTCCACTCTTGTTCACCGACCTGCTCGATGTTGTGGTTGGTCCCCCACTGTTCTCCCGTGCCCAGAGCGCCGCTGTTGTTGGAGCCCCAGCACCACAGGGTCCGGTCCTCTTTGATGGCACAGGTCTGGCTCTGACCGGTGGCGACGAAGTCCCAGTCCGTGTCGGTGCCAACCCGAAGCGGGTCGGGGTAGTAGTTCCGCTCGTCGAAGAAGGGGTTGAAGAGCGCCAGGGCGCCACTGGTATTGTCCCCCCAGCAATAGAGCGCGCCGGCCTCGGTGACACCACAGGTGTGAGCGGCGCCCGCCGAGAGGCTCCGCCACGGGATTTGCACCTCCCACTGATAGGAGATGGGCGGGGCTTCGAGGTTGCCGGCCAGATCGGTTGCGCGGACTTCGAAGAGGTGTTCTCCCGCCGATAGACCGTCGAGAGTGATCGGAGAGGTGCAGCCTTGCCAGGACCCCTCGTTCTGCCGGCATTCAAAGCTCGCCGGTTCGTCGGCCTCGAAGCCGAAGGTAGCCTCTGGTTCGTCAGAGGTGGACGGCGGCGTCTGAAGCCAGCTCGTGGTGGGGGGCGTGACGTCGATCTCCCAGGTGAGAGACGGCGGGTCGTCCTCGACGGTGCCGTCGTCGTCGAGACCCCGTGCGGAGAAGGTGTGCTCTCCCTCCGACAGGTCGGTGTATGTCTGAGGAGAGGAGCACGGCTGCCAGTCTTCTGCGCCAAGCTGGCACTCGAAGGTCGAGGCCCCGGGGTTTGAGAACGCGAAGGTGGCGTCCTGCTCGTTGGTGATGGCGTCGGGCCCGTCGTCGATGCTGGTCTCGTTTGGTCCCGGGTCCTGGTTGGGGTCGGGATCCTGGTTGGGGTCGGGATCCTGGTTGGGGTCGGGATCCTGGTTGGGGTCGGGATCCTGGTTGGGGTCGGGATCCTGGTT
>SKON01000335.1 GCA_007120035.1 Myxococcales bacterium | reverse complement strand
TTGGCCCGCATCCCGCGCTGCACGGCCTCCACACACTGGTGGTAGAAGTCCGGCATGGGCATCGCCTCGTCACAGACTTCGGTGGCCGACTTCTCCGGGAAGTTCGTCATCAACACCCGGGTAGACCGCTGCAAAAGCGACGAGACGTTCTCCGGATTGGGGTTGTCCACGTCGTCGAAGACCGCCGCGGCGCCCACGATCTCCACCGTGGTCATCCAGTCACCGCGCTCCAAGCGATGCAGGCACCCTTCGTACTGACTCCGCAGGGAGGTGAACCGCCGCAGGGCGTCGTACCGATCCAGACCGTGGGTCCGGCTGGCGGCGGCGAACTCCACGAAGAGCCCCGTGTGGAGGGACTCACAGACCCGCGGCGACCGCGCCAGGGACTGCAGGTAGAGCTCCCGGGCCTCTTCCAGACGCATCTGCCGCGGCTCAAAGAGCCCGGCCCACGCCAGGTTGTTGGCCATCACACCGTTCTGCTGGTGCTCCACCCGCTCCATCCCCTCTCGGAGGGTATCGATGGCATCGCTGTGCTCCCCCAGAACGATCTGGTGATAGCCCTTCAGGTTGTACAGGAGCTGGGACGTGGGATAGTCCTGCAACCCCTCGTCGGCGGCCCGGATCGCCTGCCGGGAGTCCTCCAGGGAGTCGTAGCAATAGGCGTACTGCACCCAGGCGAACTCCGACCACTCGGCCTGATCGCCGAACTGGCTCACCGCCGCCGACTCACAGGCCGTGGCCGCCGGGGGGCTCGACGAGAGCGCGCAGTCGCCCTTCATCAGGCTCGTATACGCTGCCGTCCCCACCACCGTAAAGAGGTAGAGAGACACCACCGCCACCGTCGCCGGCGCCGGGCTGCTGAGGATTGTCCGAGGGGTAATTGCCATGTTCAGATCTCCTTCTTCCTCGCGTCGACTACCGGAACGACCGGCCACAGTATTGCTTTGATCAGGATAGCGAAACCCATCTCATCTCTCAAACGATGAAGACCACTTTTTGGATCTTCGATTCGATCCATCGATCTTCCTCGCACCGGCCACCCTTCAAACCTAAGGCGACCGACTCCGCTGTCCAGCGGGCCTTCGGGCCGCGCCAGTAGATCAATTCAAGTACCGCCGATTTTGTTCCGCCTCGGCCTCTCGGCGGATCACCTTGAACCGCCGCCGTTGCCGGTACCGCTTCACAGACCGCTTCCACTTCGTCGGCCGCCACCATCCCGTCGCCAGTAAGAGCCCCGTCACCAACCCCCCAAGGTGGGCCGCGATGCTGATCGGCTCTCGCCCCACCACCACCAGGAGCACGTCAAAGGCGATGAATACCAACAAGAGGGTCTTCCCCGTCATGGGGACAAAAAAGAGGTAGAGCCGCCGGTCCCAGTTCTCCCACGCGAAGGCCGCCACCACCCCCATCACCGCCCCGGAGTACCCCAGCGTCGGATGGGCCACGCCCAGCACGAACTGCGACCCCACCACGGCCACACCTCCCCCGAGGGCACACGCCAGGTTGAACCCCCACCACTTCTTCGCGCTCCACTTCGCCGAGAGCTCTCCCCCGAAGAGCCACAACACACCGCAGTTGAACAGGAGGTGCATGAAGTCGGCGTGGAAGAACGCATAGGTCAACACCGTCCACACCCGGCCCTCCGACACCGCCACGGCGGACACCAAGAGCTGCGTCCCCACCAGGTCCCCCAGGGCCGGCACCATCAGGCTCCCGAACCACAACCCGAAGAGCACCCCGGCGATGATCTTGATCTCCAACGTGACCGGCGGCCACCGCATCTGCATCTGCGCCATAGTCTCCTCGACCTCACCGACGACGAATCCCTCCCCTTAAGGATGGATCATTCCCCCCCAGAATCAACCTCCGTCACAGAACGCACCCCGCCCCTCACCGCCCCGCCACTCACCCCGCCAACAACTTCCCCGCCTCCTGCGGCCGGCCCAGCAAATACCCCTGCCCCAGGGGCACCCCGATCTCCACCAACACCTGCAGGTCCTCGTCGGTCTCGATCCCCTCGGCGATCAACGTCGCCCCGCTCTTGCGGGCCAGCTCCATCAGATACTCCGCCAGCTCCCGCTTGCGGTGACTCCCGGAGATCCCGTTGGTCAGGCCGATGTCCATCTTGATGAAATCCGGCTCCAGATCCGCCAAAAGCCGCAGGTTCGCCGCCCCGGTCCCCACGTCATCCAGGGCGAAGAGAAACCCCCGGTCCCGCAGCCGCTGGATCGTGGGCATGATCCGCACGACCTGCTCGTAGGTGATCTGCTCGGTCACCTCGAAGACCAGCTGCGTCGGCTTCAGCCCGTCCTCCAACCACCCGTCCACGAGCCGGTCCAGCTCTCGATTCGGCGAGAAGAAGGTCGGAGGCAGGCAGTTGATGAAGAGCTTCGTCTCGTCGGTCATCGCCGGCCGGCGTACCACCGAGAGGGCCCGACAGGCCTGGTCCAGCTCTCCGTCGAGTTCCGCCCGGGACGCCGCCACGAAGAGGTGCACCCCCAGCCGCTCGGCGTCGGTTCGATCCGCCCGGCTCAACGCCTCAAACCCCAACACCTCCCGGCTCTTCAGCCTCATGATCGGCTGATACACGGTGTGGATCTTCCGGTGGGCGATCATATGCCCCACCACCCGATTCCGACGTCGCTGCATCTCGTGATAGCTGACCATCGCGTCCGCCCGGGCTCGCCGAATCGCCCGATAGATCTCCCGCCGCGGGTCCACCGACGAGTTGTGCAGGATCAACGCGCTCCCCATAGACACCAGATCTAGCGCCTTCTGGTAGATCATCTGGCTCATCGCCAGGGGCTCAAACAACCCCCGCTTGATCCGGCCCACCACATCCTCCAGATCCACCATCGACGCCGGCTGCGAGTCTTCCTTGCGCGGCTGCGACAAGAAGATCAGCACCGTATCCCCCCCGACCGCCTCCAGGCAGATCCGATCTGATCGCCGGATCACTCCCCCTTGCATCTCTTTGATCGCCCCCGACAGGTGGCCCATCAGCGTCTGAAACGACGTCGCTCCATGCCGACGTTCCCAGGGCCCCAGGTTACTCACATCCAGGAGGATCACCCCCACACAACAATGGTTCGTCACCTCCTCAGCGATCTCGTCGAGGACGTCGTGGAGAACGGGCAAGACGGGCACGGCCTGTTCGGCCTCCTCGTCCGCCACCGCCTCCGCCAACTCCGTCAGAGCGAGCTGGTCGCCTGTCTCGAACGCATCTTTCTCGGTCATTTGCTTCCCCTGAAAGGGAGGCGATCGAACCCCGGTGACGCTTAGTAGGTGATCGCTAACTTCTTCAGAAGAGTAGTAAAGCGCCGATGGCGCTGTCAAATCTTTCTTCAGTAATAGTGAAAAATTCCTCTCTCACTGCAACTCAACCCCCCTGATTCGATCACCTCTGCACAATCTCTCCCCGACCCCCGATAAGGATCACGTCGGCGCAACCCCTCACCACGACGGAGACACCATGGCTTCTCTCTTGCTCCAACAAGATCTCTTCGATCACTCTCCCGGCCACCTCTCGCACCTCCGCCACCGATGGGAAGCCTCGATGTCGGCCCTTCGAGCCCGGGCGACCCCGGCGCAACTTCGCCGCCATTGGGTCCCCACGGGCTTCCCGGCGATCGACGAACGGGCCCGGGCCCACGTCGCCGAGTGGCTCTCCAGCCACCAACGCCCCGGCGACCCGTCGTCGGCCTGGGATCTCTACGTCGTGGAAGGGGTGGACGGCGCGGCTGCCTTCGTCCGGGGGCTCCGCCTCCACGAAGGCCTGAGGGTGGACTGGTTCGAGGACGACGTGCTGCCCACGCCGGGCTCCGTCGTGGGGCTCCGCCTCCAGTTTCAAGAGGAGGCCGACCTCTGGGCCACCACCCTGCCCCTGGAGTTCGGCACCCCGTCCCAGAGCGCCGACGTGATGCTCGCTATCCTCCGGGCCTTCGGCGCCGCCCGCACCACCAGTTGGCAGGCCTTCATGGGCCGTCAGGGGGCTCGGATCCTCCTGGAGTACGCCCTGACGGGGTACCAGGAGCTCTCCCCGCCCTCCCTGGACAACGCCTTCACCGACCTGGAGGCCCGGTTCTTCGCCGGCGACCTCCTCCCGGAGACGATCCTCCCCTTCGACCGCGGCATCGCGCTCATCGAAGACGGCGCCGGCGGTCCCCTGGTGACCCTCTTTGAAGACGCCCCGTCGCTTCGGCGCTACCACTACAGCGCCCGGGCCACAGACCACCTCCCGACCACCTCCACCGGCGGCGCGCGACTCCTGCGCCTGCACCGGGTCGACGCCGACATCGCCGACGACCATCACCTGCAGGCCGCCCTCGACGCCGGCCTCGACCCCTTCGAGACGGGCGTCCTCCAGGTGGACTGCCGGGCCGCCGACGGGCGACACCTCGACCCCACGGCCGAGGATCTCCGCCGAGCATACTCGGCCCTGAGAGTCCTCAGTAGCCCCCGGCCTTCCCCAGCATGGAACCCATCGGATGCCAGGCCGTCTTGAACTCCACGAAGGGCAGAATCCAGTACGGGGACTGCGCCTCATCAGAGGCCCAGTCGCCCCCGTCGACCTCGAAGAAGTGGACCCGCTTGACGTTCTCCGCGGCCTCCACGCCCAGGATCTTCCTCTCCTCGGCGGTGGCGTCGAAGGCCGCCACGGCGTCCACGTCCATGTGGCCCGCCACGTGCTTGATCAGCTCGTCCCGATGGCCCGTCAGGATGTTCACCACCCCGCCGGGCAGATCACTGCAGTGGAGCACCTCGGCGAAGTCCATCACGACGCTGCGATGGTCGTGATCGACGATCACGATCGCCGTGTTCCCCGACAGGATCACCGGCGCCATGGCCGTCACCATCCCCAAGAGCGGGGCGGTCCGGGGCGCCAGGGACGTCACCACCCCTGTGGCCTCGGGCATCGTGAAGTTGAAGTGCGGCGACGCCACGGGGTTGGTGTTCCCGAACACCTGGATGAACTTATCGGCCCACCCCCCGTACCAGATCAGCCGGTCGATGGACGCCGACACCTCGGCCTCGGCGTCACTGGCCTTATACCCAGCCCGGTCCACCAGAGCCTTCTCAAAGCTCTCGCGCCGCGACTCCAGCATCTCTCCCATCCGGTAGAAGATCTGGGATCGGTTGAAGGGCGCTCGTCCGGCCCACCCCGCCTGCGCGCTCCGGGCGGCGTTGACGGCCATGCGAAAGTCTTTCCGGGAGGCTCGACACAGGTTCGCCACGAACTCCCCCTTATCAGAGGTTTCGGTAATCGTCCGACCGCTCTCGGTGCGAGGGAACTTCCCCCCCACGTAGAGCTTAAACGTCTTGTACACGGGCAGCCGCGCCGATTTCTTCTTCGTCGCCATCACCGCACCTCCAGGTATGCCAGCAGCCCTTGGACCCCACCCTCACGGCCGAAGCCGCTCTCTTTGTACCCTCCGAAGGGGCTGCTGGGGTCGAATTTATTGTACGTATTGCCCCAGATCACCCCGGCCTTCAGGGCGCCTGCGACCTCGAAGAGCTTGCTCCCCTTATCGCTCCAGATCCCGCAGGCCAGGCCGTAGGGCGTGTTATTCGCCTTCACCACGGCCTCCTCGGGTGTCCGGAAGGTCAGCACGGAGAGCACGGGCCCGAAGATCTCCTCCTGGGCGATCCGGTGCGACGGCGTCACCTCGGTGAACACCGTGGGCCGGAAAAAGAACCCCTTCTCCGGCAGCGGGCACGAAGGCTGAAACTTCACGGCCCCCTCGGCCTCCCCGGCGGCCACGAGCTCCGTGATCCGGTCCAACTGCTCCCGGGAGTTGATCGCCCCCACGTCGGTGTTCTTGTCCATCGGGTCCCCGACCCGCAGGGTGCTCAGCCGATGCTTCAGCTTGGCCATCACCTCGTCGGCGATGTTCTCCTGCACCAGGAGCCGGCTCCCGGCGCAGCACACATGGCCCTGGTTGAAGAAGATCCCGTTGATGATCCCCTCCACGGCCTGATCCAGGGGGGCGTCATCGAAGATGATGTTCGCGCCCTTTCCGCCAAGCTCCAGAGTGAGCTTCTTGCCCGTCCCGGCGACGGCCCGCTGGATGATCTTGCCCACTCCCGTGGACCCCGTGAACGCCACCTTATTGACGTCGTCGTGGTTCACGATCGCCGCCCCGGTGGCCCCGAAGCCGTTGACGATGTTCACCACTCCCGGCGGCAGCCCGGCCTCCTGGAAGATCTCCGCCAGGATCATCGCCGTCAGGGGCGTGGTCTCCGCCGGCTTGATCACCACCGTGTTCCCCGCCGCCAGGGCCGGCGCGATCTTCCACGCCGCCATCAGGAGCGGGAAGTTCCAGGGGATCACCTGCCCGGCCACCCCCAGGCTCTTCACCTGGGCGCCCGGGAACGCGTAGTTCAGCTTGTCCGCCCACCCGGCGTAGTAGAAGAAATGAGCCGCCGCCAGCGGGACATCCACGTCCCGGGACTCCTTGATCGGCTTGCCGCCGTCCAGGGTCTCCACCACGGCGATCTCCCGGCTCCGCTCCTGGATCATCCGGGCGATCCGATACAGATATTTCGCCCGCTCCGAGCCGGGCATCTTCGACCACACCTTCTCGTAGGCTTTGCGTGCCGCCTTCACCGCCGTGTCTACCGTCGCCTCGTCGGCGATGCACACCTCGGCGAGTTTCTCTTCCGTGGCCGGGTTGATCGTGTCGAAGGTCTCTTCGGTCTCGACGAACTCCCCGTTGATGAAGTGGCCATACCGCTCCTTCAGCGTCACGAAATCGCTGGACTGCGGCGCCGGCGCATACTCCCAGAGATCCCCGAAGAGGAGATCTCGTATGCTCGTGGTCGTCTTCTTTCCCATGTTCTCCTCTTCGGTAAACGCCCGAATTCATCGACGGTCTCTCGTCGCCGCACGGTAACGAAGTCCCGCTACGGTGACAACTCCCCAATCTCTCTGATTCTCCCGGGAACAACTCTTCCCAACTGACTGTTCCACCCGTAGGATAGACTCCTCGGTACCACACTTCCCCCGAACAAATGGTTCTCCCCCCAGATGTCAACCACAGCACGCGCATCCCTGAAGTTCTCTCGCTCCAACGAGTTCCGAAAGACCCTTAATGCCCGGGTCGACGGCTACTTTGATGATACCGGTCATTCCCGACGAGACCTGCCTCACCACTTCTTGAAGATCTTCGTCATTTTCTCCTGGTTTGTAGGCTCCTACCTCCTTCTCGTCTTCGCTCCCCTGCCTGTCTTCGGTAAGGTCTTGGCCGCCATCTCCCTTGGGTTCGCCGGCGCCGGCATGGGCTTCAGTGTGATGCACGACGCCGGTCACGGCGCCGCATCCAGCAAACCCTGGGTGAACCGCGTCCTCTTCTGCTCTCTTGAAATCCTGGGAGGATCTTCGTTCCTGTGGAACGTCAAGCACAACATGGTCCACCACACCTACGCCAACGTCGACGGCCACGACGATGACATCGACATGGGCTTCTTGGGCCGCCTCGCCCCGGAGCAACGACACCTGCCCTTCCACCGGGCCCAGCACTTCTACATCTGGTTCCTCTACGGACTCCTGGTCCTGAAGTGGCACCTCATCGACGACTTCCGGATGCTCCTCAAGGGGCGAATCGGCGAAAGGAAGATCCCCGCCATGAAGCCCTCGGACATCGCCATCTTTGTCGGTGGAAAGATCTTCTTCATCAGCTACGCCTTCGTGATCCCCACGCTGATCTTCGGGTTCCTCCCGGTCTTCGCCTTCTACATGATCGCCAGCTTCGTGCAGGGCGTCACCATGGCCACGGTCTTCCAGCTCGCCCACTGCGTCGAAGAGGCCGACTTCCCGGCCGCCCCCGAGGAGCATCGATTCGACCACGACTGGGCCACCCACCAGGTCCTGACCACCGTGGACTTCGCCCAGAACAGCCGGTTCATCAACTGGTACGTGGGGGGCCTGAACTTCCAGATCGAGCACCACCTCTTCCCCCGTATCTCCCACATGCACTACCCGGCGCTGGCCCCCCTCGTCCGCCAGACCTGTGAGGAGTTCGGCCTGCCCTACCACGTGCAGCCCGGCTTCGGTCACGCCCTGCGCTCCCACTTCCGATGGCTCCGCCGGATGGGTCGACCCACGGCCCCCTCGATGGCTACCGCTGGCTGAATACTCCGGCTAATCACATTTTGAGGAGTTTCCGGCGAAGGACACCGCCACGCCGAGGTTTCCCCGCCACGGGCACCGGCACGCCGAGGTTTCCGGCGGACTATTTCCAAGCATAGTACAGGACTCCCACGGTCCACCCCCGGTTAAAACCGGGGGCTGCGGTGGGCTGGGCTCCGCTGGGGTCATGACCCCGCTCCGCCTGAGATATTCTCCACATAGTCGCCCACTTGAGAACCAACCCGGTGCGGAGTTCGACGGAGCGGGAGAGAGCGCGGGGCCTGGTTCGGAA
>SKON01000105.1 GCA_007120035.1 Myxococcales bacterium | reverse complement strand
TGCAGTGACGCTCGTCGCGGAACGCTCGAACCCGGGGAACGGTGGAGAGGTGGTCCAGCAGGGCTCGGTCGAAGGCGTGTTTTTCGGACAGGAGGGGGGCGAAGTAGTGATCGAAGACTCGGTCCAGGTGGTTCGGTAGATCGTCGAACTCCCGGGTCGTCAGGACGTACGGGGAGGAGCTGATGGAGCGGGCGAGCTCCTCGGGGCCCCGCAAGAGGACCGTCGCCCCCGTGGGCAGGGCCGTGCTGTCGCCCAGGTAGGGCTCCAGGCACCGGCGCAGCTCCGAGGAGAGCGCCAGGAGGTCTGTCCAGAGTGCGATCAGGTGGGCTTGAAGAGTGTGGTCTTTGGCCCCTGCCGAGAGCTCTAACTCCCCGACGGTGAGCAGTCCTCGACGGGGATCGAAGAGGAGGCACCCTTCCATGGGGGCGGGGAAGTCGGAGAGTGTGAGGGCGACCTGCCCGAACCGAATGGGGGTGTCCGAGAGCGCCTGGGTGAGGCCGTCGATGAGCAGTTCGCACTGGGATGGCGCGACGCGCTGGCTCAGTTGTGGCCGCTCCAGGCTCATCGGTTCCCTCGGGCTAGCGTGCGAGGAAGTCGTCGTCGGCTTCGGCGAGCTCCAGGAGGCGCTCCGTCAGGTCCCAGGTATCGATGTCTTCGGGGAAGCCGCCGGCCTCTTCGAGGAGCTCGTCGATCACGGTGTCATCGGCCAGGATCTCTCGGAGGGCCGGAATCCCCTCGGTCAGGTCTCGCCACTCCAGGCCTTTGATCTCGTCGATGAGGAGAAAGTCCACGTCCACATCGCCCCAGACCTGGCTGTCGCCGTGGTCGGACTCGATGAAGATCCGGGAGGTGACCCCGCCCAGCAGGTGGCAGTGCCCGTGGTTGTACGAGAAGTACGAAAAGGGGCACTCCAGGTGGCCGCCGACGAAGAACTCCCCCGACGAGAGGCATCGACCGGTGATGGTCACGTCGCCGAGGACGATCACCAGCGACCACTCGGAGTCGTCCAGGTAGTTGCCGTCGATGGTCAGGTTCCCCATGACGAAGAGGCGGGCGCCGTCGGAGAGCTTCAGGTTCCCCCGGGAGAGGACCAGGTCGCCGGTGATCAACAGGCCCCCGGCGTCCCCGGACTCGGCGTCGAGGACCAGATCCTCGCCGGAGAGCCGGACCGACCCGTCGATCATCAGATCGTCGTCGTGGTCGTCGCTGCCGTCTGACGGCTTTCGGGTGGCGGCCGCCAGAGCCAGGTGGATGAACATCCGATAGCCCCAGAAGTAGAAGTGGGGGTCATCGAGGTCGAGGGCGGGCAAGAACGCTCGCAGCCCCGGATCGGCGTCCAGGGCGTCGACGGTTTTGCTCAGGGCCTCGAGATCCAGGCGCTCGCGGTTCATCGAGTCTTTCAGGAGCCGCTCGGCTCCCAGGGGGAGCTTGCCTGCGTCGCGGGCGTGTTGGATCACTTCGGGGAGTTTCGACCGGGAGAGGAGCGGACCAGCCATGGTGGGTTCCTGTCGAATGGGGTGGGGCCTGTCGCCTGTGGAGAAGTGTTTAACAGGAAGTGGCGCCGAGGTTCCAGGGAAAATGTCACCCGTCGATGATGGGCGCCACGAAGGAATGACGTGGGCCGTCGGTTTTGCTACACAGTGGCGTGAAGGATCCGATTCTACCCGTGGTGAGAGGGCTCGATGATACGGTCGTGGTCGTTGTGCGTGGCGGTGGGGCTGTTGTTGTGGGGATGTGCGACGGCGCCAGAGGCGCCTCAGGAGGTCCGAAATCATGAGGCCCGTTGCGACGATGGCGACGCCCAGGCCTGCTATGCGGCGGGGCAGTACTTTCGGGCGTCCGGGCGCGTGGAAGACGCCGGTCTGGCCTTCGGGTTCTTTCAGCGGGGCTGTGAGCTCGGGTCGGCGCCTTCCTGTACCCTGACGGGATACTTCTACGATCACGGTCACTACCCATCGGCGGACTCGGAGCGGGCCGCGGAGTTCTTCCTGAAGGCCTGTGAGATGGGGGACGCTACGGGGTGCACGAACCTGGGGCTTCTGTACAACGCCGGCCGGGGGGTCCCACAGGACCAGGGGACGGCGCTGCGGTTCTTCGAGATGGGCTGCGAGCGCGAGAGCGGGCGGGGGTGTACCCAGGCCGGGCGAAGTCACCAGCAGGGCCGGGGGACCGACGTGGATCTGGCCCGGGCGGCCGACTGGTATGACCGGGGTTGCCAGTTGGGGTACGCCGAGGGCTGCGCCAACCTGGGGTGGCACTACGAGCTCGGGCGAGGCCGGCAGGTGGATCACGAGCGTGCCCTGCGGCTCTATCAGCAGAGCTGTGATGGGGAGTTCTCCCGGGGATGTGTGAACCTGGGGCTGGCCTACGAGTTTGGTCGCGGCACCGACGAAGACCTCGGCCAGGCGGCGGCGGTCTACGAACAGGCCTGCGAGCTCGACGGAGCGCGCGGGTGTGAGCGCCTGGGCAGGCTTCTGGTAGACGGTAAGGGCGTGGACGCCGACGTGGAACGGGGAGTTGCCTTTCTGGAGCGGGGCTGTGAGCTGGAGCGAGGGGAGGCGTGCACGGAGCTGGGCGATCTCTTCGCCGAGGGCCGGGGCGTCGACCAAGACCAGGAGCGAGCGCTGGGACACTGGCGGACGGGCTGTGAGCGCGGCGCCGCCGATGGGTGCATGGCCCTGGCGAGGGCCTCGGAGGGAGAAGAGGCAGCCCAGTACTTCCTGAGCGGGTGCGAGCTCTCCCATGAAGTCTGTGTCGTGGCGGCCCGCTCGATCCTGGAGATCGGCGAGACCGACGAGCTGGTGGCGATCGCTCGCCAGGCCCTGCAGTCCGGCTGTGAGGCCGACTCCTACTCCAGTTGCATGGCCAAGATCGCCCTGCGTCATCCGTCGATGAAGGAGGAGTTTGAGGACCGCTGCGCCGGCGGTGAGGCCGGCGCCTGCCTTCACCTGTCGCGGCTCATGACCGACGACGAGTCCTTCGATGCTCTGTGCCTTCAGGACGAACGGGAGGTCCTCGACGAAGAGGCGGCCCGGCACGCCTGCGAGGACGGAGACTGGGAGGGGTGTTGGATTCGAGGGGTCGGGCTCTTCGAGCCTGAGGCAGCGCTACTGGGAATGATGGGCGGCGGCGGTGGACTGGGCACGTCGATGAGCACCGACGAGCGCCGGGACCACCTGACGGAGACGTGCGAGGGCGGGGACCTGGAGGTTTGTGTCGAGCTGGGGCTCTTTCTGAGGGGGCTCGAAGAGTATGGCGAGGCTCGAAGGGTCCTGCAGGGGGCCTGTGATCAGGGAGAGCTCTCGGCCTGTCGGGAGATCGGCGTAGAGCTCGTGGGCAGTGACGACGCCGAGGAGCAGGAGCGGGGCCACGTGATCCTCGACGAGCTCTGTAAGGAGGAGTTCTTCCGGGCCTGCCTGGACCGGGCCGAGGCCATTCGGGCCCGTGACGGGGATGAAGCCGACCACGAGACCGTGGTGACCCTGAAGCAGCTCGCCTGTCGAGGCGGCGATAGCCGGGCCTGCTGGCGGATCCGAGTGTACTTCGAAGAGCGCAGCGACTCCGCCCATCATCGAGCCTGCGCTATGCATTACATGCACGGGTCCTGTGAGCTCGACAATTGGAGCGGCTGCTGGCGGTTCGAGCCCTAGTTCTGATGGTGACAAGAGGATTGCCGATCCGGGGAATTACGGTACTGTAGAAGAAAGAGTTCAAAGCGAGTAGTGCGATGAAGGCCTTCCCCTACAGTGCCGGAGAGATGGCTGAACGGGTCCGCCGTATGGACTGGTCGAAGACCGCCCTGGGGCCTATCGAGGAGTGGCCCCTGGAGCTCCGGGTGTCCGTAAACAACCTGTTGAGTAACCCCTTCCCGGCGGCCATCGCCTGGGGGCCCGATCTGGTTCAGATCTACAACGACTCCTACACGACGCTCCTGGCCGGCAAGCACCCCCGGGTGTTCGGTGCGCCGACCCGGGAGATCTGGGCCGAAGTCTGGGAGCAGATAGAGCCCCTGATCGAGGTGGTGCTGACCACGGGAGAGCCCTTCTGGCAGGAAGATGCCCGGTTCTTGTTGGAGCGGGAAGAGGGGTTGAGGGAATCCTTCTTCACCTTCGCGTACTCGGCAATCTTCGATCGCGACGGGAAGGTCGCTGGCCTGCAGGTCACGGCAGCGGAGACGTCGGCGTCGGTGTTGATTCGCCGTCGGCTGGCCTTGATGCAGGAGATCAGCCGGCGGGTCGCCTCGGTGGAAAGGCCCGTGGAGGTCTTTCACCGGGCGGCGGAGGTCTTCTCCGAGCACCCTGGCGATATCCACTTTGCGTTGATCTATCTCGACGAGGAAGACAAAGGTCAGGCCCAGCTCCTGCGGATCGTGGGGGGGCAAGAGGAACTCGACGAGACGGCGGCGACGGACCTGCCCCATGTCCAGATCCCGATCTCCCACCCTTCAGGGGACCCGGAGAGGGTTCAAGGCTCTATTGTGTTCGGGACGAGCCCGGTCTTGCCGTTAGATGACGCCTACCGTGGGTTTCTCGAGGAAATCGCGCGGATGCTCTCCACCACCTACGGCACGCTGCGTGCCAAGGAGGAGCGGGCCGAGCTGTTGCGGCGCCGGCTTGAGCAGCGTCACCTGCAGGAGAGGTCTCAGCTTCTGGAGAGCCTGGACGACCCGTTCTACGCCATGGACCACGACTGGCGGATCACCTACGTGAACGCCGCCGCCAGTCGGGACCCGTCCTGGCCGAGTCAGGATGTCGTGGGGCGAGTGGTCTGGGAGATGTTTCCGGCGCTGAAGAAAACGGCTCTCCCCGAGGTGTTAGCCCGGGCACAAGCGACGGCACAGACCCAGACTGTAGAGATCCACTATCGGCCGACAGGTCGACACTACCGAGTGAGGATTTTTCCCTGGGAGCAGGGCGTGTCCGTGGCGTTCCGCGACATCACGGCCCAGAAAGCCTTCGAAGAAGAGCTGGTCACGGCACGGGAACGAGCCGAGGAGATGACTCGCATCAAGTCATCGATCCTGGCGAATATGAGCCACGAGGTGCGGACGCCGCTGACGAGCATCATCGGGATGGCCACCGTGTTGTCCCGCAACGTGCCCCCGGAGTTTCAGGACCAGGCCGAACACATCGAGCGGGCCGGCAAGCGGTTGGCCGATACCCTGGAGGCGGTGTTGACCCTGGCTCGCCTGGAGGGCAGCGAGTCCGGCGAAGGTTCCCGGGAGCCCGTCGATCTGGCAGCGGAGACCAGGGAGGCGGTCAACGCCTTGAAGTCCCTGGCTCATGAGAAGAAGCTGAGCCTGGAGCTCGTCGCGCCAGACGAGCCGATCATCGTGGAGACCAATCGGGTGTACCTCCAGAGCATCTTCAACAACCTGATCGGCAACGCGATCAAGTTCACCCCCCGTGGGTACGTGCTCCTGCGGGTGAGCACCGACGGGGGGCGGGGCATCGTAGAGGTCTCCGATACGGGGATCGGGATCGAAGCGGACTTTCTACCCCACCTTTTCGAGGCCTTTCGGCAGGGCTCCACGGGCCTGTCTCGGACCCACGGGGGAGTGGGGCTGGGCCTCCATATCACCTGGAAGATGGTCCAGGCCTGCGGAGGAACGCTCACGGTGCTGACCACCCCCGGGGCGGGGACGACCTTCACGTTGGCCCTGCCTCATCACTCCACCTCCCAGCCGTCGACGTAGAGCTCAGGGGACAACCAGGACGAAGGGCATCACACCGCCGTGGGCCTTGGCGTACCACCGGTCTAGCTCGCCGTGGAGCACCGCGAGGTCCCGAAAGGTGGCGTCCTGGTTGGGGGTGACGAGGAAGGCCGGGGGGGATTCGAACTCGGTGGTGTCCAACCTGTCGAGGAGCTCCGAGAGGTCTTCGCCGAGCTCGATCTCGACGGGGTGGACATCGAGATCTTCGAGGTGGTGAGGGTGTCCCATCACGAGCACTGGCAGGGAATCGGAGGACTCCGAAGTGGACTCTTCGTCGTGTACCACGAAGCCCGTCTGGGGTTTCGCTTGGAGCACCCGGGGGTCGGGCTGGAAACCGCTGGCTTCCAAGATCTCCGGGATCAGCTCGGAGGTACCCCGGTGGAGCCCGGAAGCGACCAGGTGTGCGGCGGTCCATGCCGGGGTCTCGGCGGCGATCACCACGGTTGTGATGGGAACCGGGCTCTCCTCGGGGGGCAAGACGAGAGCCACCGGGAGTCGGGGGCCCACGGCGTCCGCCGGTGGCAGGTCTTGCAGTGAGGCCCACTGAGGGGCCGAAAACAGGTAGAGTCCCTGGTGGTCGGCAAGGGGCAGGGGCCCGTCGGGGGAAGCTACGTGAAACCGAACGGAGGCCAGGGAGAGGGGGCTCCTTGCGTCTATGTAGTCGGCGAGGAAGGTGGCGACCTGGCAGGAGTATTCCGCTTCGAGAGCACAGGCTTGCTCAAAGACTGGTAGGGCCTGCTCGGGGTGTCTGCCCATCAGCGCCTGGCCGTGGGCGAGGCTCCAGTGGGCCCGGACGAAGTCGAGGTTCTGGCGATCTTCGGGGCGATCGGGATCGCAATCCCCGGGGGGCTCGTCGAGAGGCTCCAGGAGCGCCAGGTCGACGCCAGGAGCCCGATATCGCCTCAGGAGCTCCGCCGAGATCTCTCGCAGCGCTCGCCGACATGAGGAAGCCACTTGGGGGTCTTGGAGTTCGAACCCGTCGACCAGGGTCGGCGGGGAGAGCTCTCGGGTACCGAGGCGCAGCTCGGTGATGGAGAGGGTTTCGTCGTGGTGGTGCGTGAGTTCTCCTTCTTCGAAATCGCTGATGAATTCGATCAAGGCGTCGAGGTGGAAGAAGGTCTCTCCAAAGGACGGCGGGAGCGCCGCGGCCAGCCGGGCCGGTTGAAGATCGACCCGGAGGTGACCTCCCGGCGGGGCTTGGTCCGCGGACCCCTCTTCGGAGGAGCCGAACCGGAGCCGGCGGAGCGTCCCCTCCTCGGTGGTCTCCTCGGTGACGTCGAGGTCCTCGAGCCCCAGGGCACCGGGGAGCCTCGAAAGGTTCGTCCTCATGGAGTCCGTCAGCGCGTCGTCGTCGAAGAGCACCGAGATCTCACCTCGCCAGCCTTCGTCCCATCCCAGGGAAGCCGCCATGGCCAGTAAGCCGCTGTGGTCGCTCTCCAGTACGGCCTGGTAGGTCCGGGAATGGCTCCCATGAGCGAGGATCAGCCCGGCGAGGTCGAATTGTTGGGGCAGATACTCCTGGCTTGAGGCGCCGAGAAAGTTCCGGAGAGTCCCCAGATCTTCATCTTCGGGATCCTGGCTCCAGGAGGGCAAACGCACATCCTCCATGGACGCTGGTCGAGACCAGGCCAGCTCCAGCAGGGGGTCGGCGGCGCCGTGGAGTGGTAGTTCCGGTGCCCCTTCTTGGGCGTGAGCCAGGGTCGAGCCGTGGGGAGTGAAGGTCCGGACCAGCCGGGCGTTCAGGTTGCCTCCTTCGTCTTCATCGATGAAGAACGAGAGGTCCTCCACCTCTCTGACGTCGGGGTCGTCCATCAAGAGGGCAAACCGCTGGATCGGGCCCATCCCGACGTAGCCATATCGGGTCAATGCGATCATCGGGGCCAGGTCGGCGATCTTCAGATAGATCCCAAGCACAGGGTCATGTTCGAGGAAGTCGGCCTGGGCCGGTGTCTGGCGGTCCCAGAAGTTCGGATCTTCGCCGCTGTAATCGAGATCCACGAATTCGTAGCCCCCGTCTTCGGAGAGGCGTGGGGGGAAGAAGTCGACGTCGATGATCAGGTAGTCCTGGAACGCGTCGATCCTGCGGAATGGCGAGGCTTCGGCCTGAGCCATTCGCTCCACTTCATCTCGAAGGGCGGAGAGTTCGGCAGCGGGGAGAAAGACCCGCAGGGAGTAGCCCCGATAGGCCTGGGGGCTGAAGCTGGGGATCCGAAACTCCTTGGCCCGTAGATAGTCCTCGTTTCCACGACTGGAGATGGCGGCGATCATCGATCGAGACCGATCGAGCCCGTGGACGTCGAAGAGGTCTTCCAACGCGTCGTAGATGTTCTCGGCCTGCCAGAGGCGAGGCCTCTGGGTCAACTTCCACCCCAGGGGGTTGGTGGGGTGGGCCATTGAGAGAGCCACATCAACGAGGCGAAGGAACGCTCGGGCCTGATCGGGCTCCCACCGGATCACCGCCAGGGTTTGTGCCGGCATGGGAAGGGCGGCCTCGGTGGTGGTGAAGACCGACGGGGTGTCCGGGGCAGGGGCTTCGTCGGCCCGTGGCGAGGGGGTCGTGCATCCGAGGGCCCAGAGAACCAGCGCGACGGCGAAGAAAGTGATTCGCTTTCTCATGGTGTTCCCGAGTTGAACGTTCGTGGGTAGTACAGGTGGGTAGTACAGGAGGACGAGCAATACCCCCGCCGGGACTCGAACCCGGACTGGACGGATTTTAAGTCCGCTGCCTCTGCCGATTGGGCTACGGGGGCGTTGAGAAGGGAGTAGCATTGTCGGGGGGGTGGGGCAAGGATCTTGGAGCCCCACAGGTCAGTCGTCGCCGGCGTTGTCCTCGCCGCCGTCGTCGTCGTCTTCGCTGGCTTCGTAGAACACGGAGATGACGTGCCGGCCCGGGGGGAGCGTCAGGAGGCGCTCGTCGCCGGGGCCCGTGGTGGGCAGGGACGCGAGCCGGAGAGACTCGCCGTCGACCTCGACCCGTTCGATGTCGCGGCCGTCGAAGCGGGCCGGGATGGCGACGCTGGGGACGGCGCCGTCGGGGGCTGTGGACAGGCGCAGGCCCAGGAGGTTTACCGAGATGGTGAGCCGGCCTTCGCGGGGGTCCCACTGGCTGGTGAGGACCGACTGGCGGCGGGCGGCCAAGAAGTCTGTGAAGTCCCCGACGGTGGTGAGCCAGTGCTCGTACTCCCGGCCGAGCTCGTGGAGCTGTCGGAAGCCCAGCAAGGTGCCGGCGGCGGGGTCTCGGGCCATGGTGTCCGCCGGGAGGCTGACCACCAGGGGTTGGTGGAAGGCGGAGCGGCTGTTGCCGAGCATTCGGGTGAGCCGGGAGATGGACAGGCCCGGGCCGTCGAGGACGTAGGGGACCTCAATGATCGGGAAGAGGAGGCCCCGCTCGTCCAGGGGGTAGTAGGGCATCCCGGTGCCGAAGAGATACCCGTACTGGCTGGCCATGGAGGGGCCGAAGCTCACGTCCACCCGGAGGCCCGCGCCGGCCAGGGTCCGGAACGTGGAGGCCCAGTCGGTCTCGAAGAGGGACGCCTCGGTGCGGACCAGGCGCAGCGGGCCATCGGCGCCGACGGTCTGGGAGAGGAGGGTTTGCTGGCGAGGCAGGTTGAGCTCTCGGGACCAGGGCTGCAGGGCGCCGACGCCGACGGACTCGGTCATGGGGGGACGGGTCTGGCCCAGGACCCACAGGAGCCCGAGCTCGGCGTTGACCTGGTCGGCGAGTCCCGCGTGGTGGGCGGTGAATCGATCGGCGGCGGCGAAGATCGTCGACGAGGCCTCGGCTCGGCGCGCCCAGTCGGCGTAGCCCAGGGCGGCCCGGGACATCTCCTCGGCGGGGTGGACCGTCATCAGGGCTCCCCGGGACTCCCCGGGGAAGGGCCAGAGCCGGGGGAGAGGGCGGTGCTCCGACAGACGGCCGAAGAGGGCCTTCTGCAAGAGGTCGGCGTAGGGCACATGAGAGGTGAGCAGCCGCTCGTGGGCCACCCGGGCCGACGTGGGCAGCCAGGGATCGCTGCCCGGGGGGCCGAAGGTCATCTCCCGGGTGGGCCTTCCCTGGTGCATGGCCGTCAACGAGCAGCCGGCATCGAAGAGGAGGGTGTGGACGTGACCGCGGCCCAGGGGCTGGATCAGGTATCCGGGCTGCTCCTCGACGGTGAAGACCACGGGGCCTGTGGGGCGAAACTCGAGATCCGCCGTGGGGAGGAGCTGGCCCGAGAGGGGGACGTCGGGGAGGTGCTCTCGCATGGGGCCGTAGACTCGCAGACCCTCCACGGCGGTGATCTGCCGGGCCTGGCCGGGGGTGCTCCCCGTGGCGACGCCGGTGATCGTCTCCCACCCTTCTCGGGGGAGCTCCACCAGGAGCTGGCCGCCGGACCGGGCGAAGTCCTCGAGGAGCTCGCGGCCCTGGGGCGGCATCTCTCGGGCGACCCGGCCGGGGACTACCACCACGGCCCGTCCGGCCAGAAGCTGCGGCGAGAGGGTGTCCGCCGTGGCCGTGGCGAAGGCCCCGTAGTGGTGCCAGAGAGCGTTGAACCAGGAGTAGCTGCAGTCCAGGGCGTCGAAGGTCTGGGCCGTGGCCGCCGGGCCGGCGGGGAGCACGAGGAGCACGTCCCCTTCGGTGCGGTCCGGCGGTCGGGAGCCCGAGCTCTGGGGAGACTCGGCCAGCTCCAGCCGGGGCTGCTGGATCAGATGGTAGGCGCCGACGAGGAACACCACGACAATGAGCGCAAGGGCGTCCCATCGCAGGTGTGTCCAGATCGTCTCTCGTCTCGCCATGGCAGCGTCGCTCGGGTTCGTGCAGGTTGGTGGTAGATCAGTGGTAGAAGAATTCCAGGGTGTTGTAGCCCCGCTCCAGGGGGACCCGGTGAAGGCGGTGGCCCATGACCTCGATGGGTTCGGTCTCGACGGCGCTGGAGACTACGTCGCGGCCCACCCGCTCTGTGCCCCGGCGGGTGGTCAAGAGCTCGGCGTTGCCCACGGCGGCGGGGACGATGAGGTACATGCCGCGCTCCCGGGCCTCGACGACGACCCGGAGCTGCTGGGCTGTGTGGTTCGGGGCGGTCCGAGAACTGCGGGCGTCCGAGGGCAGGGAGGCCCGCGGGGAGAACCGGCTGCGGATGTTTCCGGCCCGTCGTTGCCGCTGAAAGGCGTCGTACCGCAGGACGTTCATCAAGGGGTGGCCGTGCTCGGCGGCGGCGTCGAAGATGGACAGCCAGGCCTCGAAGTCCTCCATGTCGGGGTAGTCGGCGAAGTAGGCCGGCCGGGTCAGGGCCGTGATGAGCTGGTGGTCACCGCCGGCGCTGGCTTCGATGAGCTCGGCGATGGCCGGGCCCGTGTCGG
This sequence comes from Myxococcales bacterium, assembly GCA_007120035.1. GTDB lineage: Bacteria > Myxococcota_A > Bradymonadia > Bradymonadales > Bradymonadaceae > SKON01. The sequence continues at coordinate 13,639 of SKON01000105.1, read as the reverse complement.
CCCGCAGGGGGGCGACCACGGGGTAGATGCGCAGGCCCAGGGGGATCCCGTCGCGACCGTAGGCCAGCGACGGCAGGCCCGTGCCGAAGGCGTAGCCCCGGTGGGTGGACACCTCGTAGCTGACGTCGGCCCGGATGCCGTTGCCGGCCATGGCGGAGAGCGGCCCCTCCCAGGAGTCCTCCCAGATACCGTCGTGGGTCCGGGCGGTGCGCACGTAGGAGACCGGCAGGGTCCGCCGAAGGTCGGAGAGCTGATCCGCCAGGGTGATGGGCTGTCGGAAGGGGTGAAAGCCCCCGAGCCCGTAGGTCTCGTAGAGGGCCACCGACGGATCCGGGGTTCGCCAGGAGAGCCCGATCTCGCCGCCCCGGTTGTGAATCCGCTCGGCTCCCTCGGAGGTGAGCCCCGAGTCCATGGTGGTCAGGAGCGTCGAGGCCCCGCCGTGCTCCTGCTCGTAGTCCAGCATCCAGGCGCCGCCGTCGCCGAGGCGAGCGTCTTCGTGGACGAAGATCAGAGCCCCGGAGGCGCCGTTGGGGAAGTACCAGAACCCCGGCACCGGGGTGTACCGCAGGGCCACGCCGAAGACGACGAACCGCTCCAGGAGGGTGGCGTAGGGCGTGTCGGCGCCCAGCAGCGACTCGTCGGCGACGAGATCGGCGGTGCGCGGCGGCTGGGTGGGGCTCGAGGACCGGACCCGGAAGTCGTCGGTGGGGCGCCCCTGGCGCAGGGCGACGAGCTGTCGGCCCAGGTCGAAGTCCACCGTGATGGCTCGGCCTTCGCCGAAGGGGATGGAGTAGATCACCGGGGCGCCGTCGATGGCCAGGAGCGTGGTGGCCTCTTCGCGCGGGGAGGTGGAGCCCACGTAGTCCGTGAGCAGGGGCATGCGGCGCAGGCGGCGGAGCTCTTCCTCGGGGAGGTCCTCGGCGTGGGTGATGGCCCGGCCGGCCCGGACCCCGCCCCGGCCGTTGGCGCTGAAGAGCTCTCGGACACGACCGTCGGGGCGCTCCACGATCAGAGTGCCGCCGCCGAGGGCGTGTTGGCGGACCCGCTCGATCAGGGGATCGGGCAGGGAGTCCGTGACGCTGGCGGTGAGCACCAGGACCTGAGCGGCGTCCAGGAGGGACTCCGTCAGGGTCTGGGGGGTTGCCACGGCAACGGGGCCGAGCTCCTGCTCGAAGATCTGGATCCAGGCGGCGCTGAAGTCCTGGGTGGGAAATGACTTGCCACTCTCCCGCAGGGACTCATAGTCGAGAACGACGAGAATATCAGCGGTGCTCTCCCTGGTTATCTCTACGCCGTCGGTGCTCTCCGCCCGGGGATCGGTGACCACCGGGTTGTCCTGGACGAAGCGCAGCGCCAGGACCAGGAGGATCACCGACCAGAGGGCGACCCGGTAGGGCAGGACGCTTCGGCGCTTTTTGCGAAGGGGTACGGGCATCGAAAAAAGCAGCGTCGTCGAAGTAAGGGAGACCTTTCCGAGTGGGCGTTGGCGCGATAGGGTGCTGAACGCGGCGTCGCCCACGATTCGGGCTTCTAATACTATGAAACGTTGAGAAGTGTAAGTGCGCAAAATGCAACAAAGGGTTCCATGGAGAAGGTAACGTGCACAGATGACGACGGGGTCCTGGTGGTCCAGATCACCCGGTGGGGTCGCCTGTGGGCGGCGCTGACGCGGTGGTTAGTGATCGTGCCCGTGGCGTTCTTCGCGGCGGTGGTCTTCTTCACCCCGGATCTGATGTTCGGGACCGTGCGGCAGGAGGAGCCCGTGCCGGGGCTCTTCGTGTTGACCCTGCTGGGGTTGGCCGTGGCCGGGGCGACCCTCTTTTCGGTGTCCCGGTACCTGCGGTGGGAGCGGTGGATCTTCGATGGCGAGGCCCGCAAGGTCTTCGCCGAGGCCCGGACGATGTTCGGGATGACCCAGCGGGGCGACGCCGACCTCCGGGATATCAGCCACCTCTTGCTGGACGCTCGGTCCGGGGTGGTCGCGGTGTCCCGGCTGGGGTTGGAGCTGAAGGATGGTCACCAGGAGATCCTCTTGTCGGGGCGAGGAATCGGTGATGAGGTCCAGAAGGTGGGCGAAGCGGTGAAGGAGTACCTGCGGGAGTGTCGCTACCCCGTGGAGTTGATCGACGTAGACGAGTCCGAGACGGGCGGTGAGAGTGATGAGTAAGAGCGCGATGTGGGCGTTGGTCGTGGTGATCCTGGGGTGCTCCCTGGTGGTGGGGCCGGCGACGGCTTTCGCCGACGACTGGCAGGCCCGGTCGGATCGGACCCAGGAGGTGATCGAGCGCTACAAGCGGGAGCTCGAGGCCAACCCCGTGGAGGGGATGATGCTGAACCGGCTCCTCGGTCACGTGGGCCGCGGTGCCGGCTTGAACGCGTTGATCGCGGAGTATCGGCAGCGGGTGGAGGCCAACCCGAACCGGACGAACCTGCACCTGATCCTGGGGCACCTCCTGAAAGAGCGAGGGGACTACGAGGACGCCTACGTCCACTACGATCGGGCCGTGGAGCTCTCCCCGCAGTCGCCCCTGGGGTGGCTGGGGCGAGGGACGATCCGGCTTTTGACGGGGGAGCGGTCGGCGGCGATGGAGGACTTCGAGGAGGCCCTGGACCGGGAGAGTAACCGCCAGCGGCGCCAGGATATCTTGCGCCAGCTCGGGGAGTTGTCATTCAGCCAGCGCGACTTCGACCGGGGCAAGGAGTTCTTCGGACGCCTGCTGGCCATGACCCCTGGGGACCGGTTCGTTCGGGAGGACTACGTCAGCCTCCTTCGGCAGTACCGGCAGCTCGAAGAGGCGTTGGAGCAGTACGACGAGCTCCTGCGACTGGCGGGCAGCAACACCCAGCAGCGGGCGAACACCCTGCGGGATATGGCCGAGGTGCAGGAGGAGATGGGGCGGTACGACGACGCTCTGGCGACCTACGGCCAGGTGCTCCGGCTGGTGTCGGCGACGAGCTGGCTCGCCAGGGAGGTGCGCACCCAGATCGTGCAGGTGTACCGGGCGGCCGGGGACCTGGTGGGGTTCGTCGATGCCTACGGGTCCTCCTGGGAGCGAGCCGGCGCCGACCAGCAGCTCTTGCTCGCCGGGGTGTACGCCGAGATGGGGCGCCTCGAGGACGCGCTGCGGCTTTACCAGGGCCTGGCTCGACGGGATCGGCAGGCCACGGAGCCCCGACGGCGGATCATTCGGATTCTGGAGCGGATGGGCCGCGACGATGACGTCCCCGCCGCCTACGCCGACCTGATCCAGGCCGCCCCCCAGCGGTCGGAGTTCGCCTTCGAGCTCGCCGAATACCACATGCGAAACGGCGATCGGGACCAGGCTCGCCAGACCCTCTCGACCATGGAGAACCGGTTTCGCAACAACTCCTACGTGCTCCTGGAGCTGGCCGACACCTACGCGCGGTACAACTTCGACCAGGAGGCTCGGGCGCTCTTTGAGCGGGTGCTGCAGCGGGAGCCCGACGACGACATGGTGTTGATCGAGGTGGGGGACTTCTTCTTCGATCGCGGGGAGCGACAGCGGGCGATCCAGATCTGGGAGCGCCTGCCTCAGTCCCAGCTCGGGCAGCGGCAGGGCCGCCAGCGGCTGGCCGAGGTGCTCGTGGAGCGCGGCATCCTCAGCCAGGGGATCTCCGTGTTCCAGGAGCTGCTGCAGGAGACCCCTGAGGACGAGCAGTTGTTGCGGGCCATGGCCCGGGCCATGGAGCGGGCCCGGCGGTGGGACGAGGCTCTGACGACCTGGCAGACCATGTTGGAGGTCTCCGAGGTCCGCCAGCGCCGCCAGGAAGCCCGGGCCCGGATCGTGGAGATCCACCAGCGGCAGAACACCCTGCGGGCCGAGATCCGTCGATGGGAACAGCAATACGAGGGCGATGACGAGGTGGCTGCAGTGGAGGCCGGGTTCTTCCTGATCGAGGCCCACCTGAGGTTACGGGAGTTCCAGCAGGCCGAGACGCGGCTCTCGGAGATGAAAGACCGCCCCGGACTGTCCCCTGATGAGCGGGCGTCGACGCTCTTGCTCCTGGAGCAGACCTACGTGCGCAGCGGTCGTTACGAAGAGGCCATCGCCGTGCTCGAGGAGCTCGTCGAGGAGCGGCCCGACATGGAGCAGGAACTGCTCCATCGGATGGCCGATCACGCGCTGGAGGCCCGGTCCGGAGAGGCCGCCGTGGGATACGCCGCGCGGGCCCTGGAGGCGAACCCCAACGACTCCCGCGGCCAGGCACGGCTCGGGGATGTGTACCGAGGTGCCGGAGATCTTGAGGCGGCGGCCCGGCACTACCAGACGGCTATCGACATCGACCACCGGGCCCACGAGGTGTACTTGAAGCTCGGTCAGGTCCTGCGCGAGCTGGGGCGGATCTCTGAGGCCGAGCAGGCCCTGATGGAGGTCGTGCGGAGCGCCCGGGAGGAGCAGCTGATCCGAGACGCTGGAGAGGCGATGATGTCCATGGCCCGGGAGCGCAATCGCCTGTCGGCCCTGGAGGTGCAGTGGGCGCCGCTGGCCCTGCGGATGCCCGTGAACCCCGCCCACGCCCGGCTGATGATGAGCCTCTACACGGAGCTCGCGGGGCCCTTGCTCCTGGACCTCTACCACGGAGGGCCGGCCCGGCAGGAGCGGGCCGCCGAAGAGCTCTACGCCCTGGGCGGGCGCGCCACGACCCTGCTCGTCGAGGAGCTCCAGAGCGGCGATCGGACTCGCCGCGCCCGGGGATTGCGGCTGGTCGCCGAGCTCCAGGTGGAGGTGGCGGGATCCCAGCTCCGGCGGATGATCAATGACGACGAGAGCCGGACTCAGATGGCGGCCATCGCCGCGGCTGCTCGGATTGGAGATCCCACGTTGGTGCCGGCTCTGGAGACGGCCCTGGAGGACGGCGCCGCCGAGGTGCGGCACCTGGCCATCTGGGCTCTGGGCCACGTAGACAGCGCCGCCGCTCAGGAGGTGCTCTACGAGATCGCCCGGGGCGGCACGGAGGGCACAGCCGCGCGGCTGGCCTGGATGGGTCTCGGGTCGAGCGCCCCCGCCTCGGTGCGCGAACTCGTGGGTCGAGAGCTCGCCAGGGACGCCCGCGGGGTGGTCCGCGGCGAAGGGGAGAGCGCCCTGGTGATGGCCGCGGCCGAGAGGATCATCGCCGCCGGCCAGGGAGAGCCATACCGCGAGGATCTGGAGCGAGCCGCCCGGGAGCGGCGGGATCGGGTCGGGATCTGGGCGGCCGAGGCGTTGGGGCTCTACGGTGACGCCCGCAGCGCCGAGGTGCTCTGGGCCCTGGCCCTGGAGGCCGACCACCGGCAGGCCCGACGCGGCGAAGCGGGGCTGCGGCGAGTCATGGCCGCGACGAGCGTGACTCCTCGGAGTGTTCTGAACGAGGTGCACTACTTTGACTGGACTCAGAGCCGCTTCGACACGGAGGGCCTGATCGCCCGGAACACGCGGCGCGGCCAGAAGGCGCCCGGCGAGCTGGAGTGGAACGACGTGGTCGACCAGGCGCTGGTCAGCGCTTTGAGTGACGGGCTGACCGACGGCGGCGCGGCGCTGCAGTCCCGGATCGCCGACGACCTCCAGGGAGCCCGAGCCCTGCCGTTCTGGGACCAGGACCGGACCCAGCGAGTGGCGACGGCGGTCCTCGACAGCCCCGACGCCGCAGAGCTCGGTACGGACCGCCGGACAGGCTTCGCGCTCCTCGCCGGCCGACTCGATGAGGTCGGCGAACCCGCCGGGCTTGACGATGACGCCCTGCGAGTGGCCTTGCAGGTGATGCACGGCCACCTCGACGGCGGGCTCGTCGCCGGCCTCCTCACGGAGGCGATGAACCGCGACGACCGGGCGATCCGCCGCGAGGCCCTCGGCAAGATGGCCACCGCCGGGGAGGCCGACGCCGAGAACGGCATGGCGACCTTTGTGCTTGAGCAGCTCGACGCCGAGGACCCCCTGATTCAGTTGGCCGCCGTCAAGGCCGTCGGCCGCCTCCGCCTCCAGGAGGCCGAGCCGCGCCTCGTCGAGCTGGAGCGAGACGCCGCGCCGACGCTGCGGCGGGCGCTGCGGGAGGCTCGGCGGGCGCTGGGGCGGTGAGGTAGGCTGTGAGGCCTGTCAGATACTTTGTCGGGGCCGGAGTTCCATCCCCGTGACCTCGTAGGTCTCTACGACTACGGCGCCATCCTCGCGGGTGTAGGTCACGGCGATCGATGAATCGGAGAGCACTTCGACCCGGCGTTCGGTAGCTCGGGAGAGGTGTGGGTGGGCCGGGTCGGCCTCGAAGTCTCGGCGAGTATAGGTATTGCCAGGATAGGACTCCCCTACATACGCGGCTAGATCGGGGGCAGGCAGGTCTCTCGGGCAAGGACGATCGTCTGGCCCACAACTGCTAAGGCTTGTTGCCAACCCCAGAAGGATCGCTAACCAGAAAACTCTCATGGAGCACCTCCTTCATCTTCTTCGTCGGGACGCAACAGATACATGCGGTCCTCTTGCCGCTCATGGGCCACCCGAAACATCCAATCTCGGTGGATGCTAACGGCGGTGTGCAGGAAGAACCTTCGGTCCTCATATTCGTCCAGCGTGGGTAGGGGTTCCCCGTCAACGGTTACCTCGACGAGGTCCAGGGTGTGGAGCTCGTACATTTGTATGCACGGCTCCATATCTGCATGAGCCGCGGGCTTCACTAATCCTACGAGGATCAAGGCGACCATGATCGCCGTAGCCGAGAGGAGGCGCTTCATATTCTTTCCCTAGTCTTCGGTTTCAAGCTGCCAACGAAGGATCGGTCGTGTGACGCCATCAGGGGCGGTTCCGATGATCCAGACGTTGTCAAAGTCCCAGCCTGGAAAATTTGCCATGTCGCTGAAGTCGGCGGTCTCCAGTGGGTCAGCCCCGCGATCGTGGTCCCGGCCGCTGGATTCCACATCCCAGTAACAGTCTTCGACGGCTCCGAAGTGCGGAAGGCCCACAAACCCTCCAACGTCGTCGGGATTACCCGGCACTTCCACCGTCCCTGTTGAGTAGCTTCGTGCCACCGTCGTCCATGCACGCCCGGTCAGCCCACCGACGTTCTGTCCTTCAGCTGTGATGTCTCCGGTAGCGTAGGAGTCGTAGACTTCTCCACTGTTTCCTCCAATTAGACCTCCGGCGAGGCTCGAGTTGGATTCTCCCGAAACATTGACCGAGGCCGATGAGAAAGCCTCCCGAACAGTACCGTAGTTTGATCCGACCAGACCTCCGATGCCTCCGAAAGATGTCTCTACTGTTCCCATGGACGAAGATGCCTCGACAATCCCAGTCTCGTAGACGTTGCCCAAGAGCAATCCGACTCCTGATAGGCCTTGAACACTTCCAGTGGCATGAACATCCACCACGGTTCCGTGATTGCCACCAGCGAGTGCACCAAGAGAATGCTGCCCATGAATCATCACGTCTGCGAGATGCAAAGCAGTCACGGTTCCAGCACTTCCGATCACTCCGAAGAGACCTACGTAATGGTCGTCCGGTCTATGGAGTTGGAGCCCACCAATCGTCCACCGATTTCCATGGATGGAACCTTCGAACGGTGCTTCTTCATCTCCGATTGGTTGGAAAGACGCCACTGATGAGAGGTCCACATTGTCATGCAACTCAAAAGACGCGGCGAGGTAATCTGAGCTCGTTCCAATGGCCTGAAGGTGAATTTCGGAGCAGATCGCGTACGGATTGTCGTGACTACCGTCGCCCCCTCCAAACGGAACACCGTTGCGATCGCAGTCTGGCGAGACAAACCAGAACGGATCGCCGGTCACATTCACTGGGTCGACCAGGGTGGGGGAGGTCTCCCCGGCAGTGTCGGAGGTGACGATGCACGTGGAAAGACCTGCCTCGTCACTACCAGAGCACTCACCGACGAGCTCCCCGACTCCGGTGAGTTCGATGGTGGGAGCGACTCCTTGAAGTGGATTCCCGAAGCGATCGAAGAGCCCCACATCCACCACGACCTCATCGCCAACGAAGCCGTCTGCTCCTTCGATGAAACTCTCACCGGCGTCAGCATCGGCAGCCACCACATCGAAGGGGCGGGACGTTACCGTTACCTCGGAGCCGTCTTCGTCCTCCACAGTGGCGAGTAGCACAGCCCCGCGGGTCGCCTGTCGAAGGGACCGAGATATCCCTGCTATTCCATCCGCCTCGACGACGGATGTGTCAGAGTCCTCACCATCCCCGAAATGCAGACCCTGAAGTGAGAAAAGGACCTCCACTCCAGCGACCGGCTCTTCACCCCGATAGACAGAGACACTGGCGTCCAAGAGCTCACCTGCGATCAACTGCTCGGGAGGTTGCTGTACAAATTCCATCAAGAGCGCGGAATCCTCCCCAGTCTCTTGGTTCTCCTCCGTCGGGGGTTCCGACCCACCACAATGAAACAATAGTAGCGACGAAGCGATCAATGCGGAGAATTGTCTGCTCATAGGGGCTCCATGTATCGGTACCTGGTCCGAAGGAGAGGTGGCCAGGGTGATGGGGGACCCCCATCACCCTGGCCAAAACGTGAGGACTAGTCAAAGTAGCGGTCGACGAGCTCGCGGACCGGCCCCTGAGTAGAAGTGGTTTCAACGCGTTCCCAAGTCACAGGATCATCCAACGCCAAAGGGCCACCGTGCAGGGAGATGACTTCGTTCTTCTGGAACGCGTCGAGCCAGGTGTGAAGTGAGTATGCAAAAGCGAAGCGCGCAGGCTCCAGGGGATCGAGCAGACCGGGTCGCCACTTGTCGAAGAAAGCGAAATCAAACCATCCACCATGACCGCCTTGATTGAAGTCAAGGAAGTAGCTCAGGTTCACTTCAATCGTAGCGATCACACCGTTGAGGAACACCGCCTCTTCTGGGGTCGGGAATCGGTTCGTTTGCGCACGAACGGACGATAGGTCGCGCCCAAACTCCTCGACCGACCGGGCATCAAGTGCGTCATCGAGATCCTGCAAAGCGCTGAGAAGCGCCGGTGGCAGGAACTCCTCAAGTTCAATGATGAGATCCTCTGGGGGATGAGGAAAGTCCTGCGGGACCAGGTCGTGAAGTGCATTGGAGATCCGATCATCTAGTGTCATCACGATCGCAGCGTGGTCCCGCAACCAAGCGATTTCCGGCGAGAGCCCGACGACTGCACCGGGTCCATCACACGTGCTGGGGTCTATGCACACCGGCAGTCCGCTTGCCCCGAACTGATCGCAGGGCCGGATCGTGGTCGACACGGTGCCGTCCACCTCGTCATGACTGAGGCCCAGGACGACAGGGCCAAAGGAGCTCCCATCGCGAAAATCATCTTCGGTTAGCTCCAGGTGGCGGCAATCCGAGCCGACGTTGCAGGTGACCTCACGATCCGTTCCATTCGCCTGAGAGACCGTCCAACTCCATCCATGTTCCGAGGGTTGCGCCTCACAGCCGAGGTGGCTTGCCGTAACCGACATGGCAGGAATCTCGCCGTCTGAAACAAGAAGGTCATAGGCAGATCCGCAGGCGACTGCATCGGGAACGAGAACTCCTAATCTCGTGCCTGAAAACACAAGCTCGATCTCTACCTCGTCAAATGCCATCCCATCGTCGGCTCCGACCACCTCCGAGCGAAAACTTGTCAATCCCGGAGGACATGTCTCGGGGATGTAGGTACTAACGGTTCTATGCAGTTGAGAGTATTCGGATGAAGTGAGTTCGGTTCCAGCCAACAACCAACGGACCAACGCTGGCGCAGACTCTACCTCGTACCTGGCGTTCAAGGTCAGCGGACGACCAGCGATCGCAACGTCACCATCAGAGTGTAAGAGCTCAATATCGGTGTTGAGTGGGCGGACGGTCACCTCCACGGTATCCGCGATCGGGTTGAACCCTGAGGCGAGAACAACAACGTGGTTCGCTTCCGTGTCGAATCCAACGTTGATCACCTCTACATTTCTGCTCTCTCCGAGACCGTTTATCACACAGGAATCGTCGGCTTCGTAGTCTCTACGATCTCGGTACACGCCGACCAGTGTGGATGAGGGATAGTCCAGCGGAGTTGCCTCCACGACAAAGGCTTGGTCATTAAAACTCGGAGGGAACTCAATCTCCAGGTAGCTGGCCCGAAACATCGCCGCAGGGAAGTGAAAGGTCTGAGTCCCGCCAGTGTATTCGACAGTTTGATTAAGGTCTGGATGAGTTACCAGGTCGGTGAACAAGTCCTCGGAGAACTCACATGGCCGATTCCACTCCTCGTGCAACTCATCCAATAGGATACGCTTTTCGACGGCCATATTCCTCACATAATCCCAATGTGCTTCTCGAAGGCTGACTCCGAAGGAGCTGAGGGTCAGTGCATGGGCTTCTTCGCTCCCGCGGGACTCCATCATCGGAATAATCCACTCAATCCCATAGCCGAGGAGACGCCCGGTGCTCAAGAAGTAGTCTTGTGCGGCGTACGAGGGGCCAAGATTATTGTCGCGAATAGTCCGTCGGTTCAATGCGCGAAAGGGTCTGCGGGTGTTCCTCGTGCCGAGAAAATCTTCTTCACAATTTTGATCCTCTTCTTCACATTCGGTTGTGGGGTATTGTAGTCTCTCCGATGCCACAGCGGCCCCTTCCTTGTAGTACCTGTTTTTGTCTTCGGTTATGAGCGTCATGAGATCCATCGCCGCATGCTGAAGGGCATGGAAATACTCATGTGTGGCGGTGTGGAAGAGTCGATACTCGAAGTCTACCAATTCGATTTCGGCCGATGTTGACGATGTCTCCACCGAGAACGTCGGCACTTCATCTCTTTGTCCACGAAAGTGAATCGAAATCTCGTGTCCGAAGGCCTCGAAGGAACTGAACCTGTTCATTCCCTCCGGAGCCGGGTTCAACAATTCGTCCTCATCGCGCAGCTTCTCTGCTAGTCGACTGGCGATCGCAGCAGCCGTATCCCCATCCAGCACTTGGGTTTGAACGGAGTTGGATGATCCATCAGGATTTTCGAAGGAAACGGTATAGGTGTCATCTTCGAGCCCGGTTCCCGGACCTACTCGAATCGTCGGAGCAGCTCGATCTGTTGGCCAGATACAAACCGTTAGTTTCCGAAGAAGTCGATCGTACCGTCCTGTGGATACCGTCTCAGGTCCAAAGCGGCACGCTCCGGAGGTTTCGTCCGTGGACCTCATCATTCGCATGTAGACGACATAGTCATCGTCCGACCCTGACGTTAACTTCCAAATACGTGGATCGGGAAACGAGTACTGCCCTACGGATAGCTCATCAAAGAACTTGAGGGTCTTCTCTAGATGTTCAGCGAGGTCGGCTCGTTGTCTTGTGGTACAGACATCGGGGTCGGTCTTCTCACACTTCACACGGAAGGACGAACCCGCCAACCCTTGCGAAATGTCAGCCATGTCCAGTGTTTCGTCGTCATTGGATGAGGATGAAGATGTCGCTTTGTGTGGATCGAACCAGCGGCCATGAGCAAAGGACGCGATTAGTGGTTCATGAGGAAGAATGTAAAATCGCGAGAAGAAACGCCCGTCATCAACTTGTCCATCGATCACCTCCCAGTATCCTTCATCGACAGGGGGTCCACTGGCAAAGGGCCAGTCAGCGGGCATCCATACCGCGAGAACCATCTGATCAGGATCAACTCCGGATGGGACTTCGACGGACAATGCGAACCAATCATCATTCGTTGGAGCCTCAACTGGGTCGTCGAGAAGATCAATCACGAGGTAATCGCCCAGTGGCGTCAACTCGGAAGGAAGTTTTCCCGTATCGCTGTCTTCGGCAGAGACCGCCGTGATGTCGATCCCAACCGGGTCTCTCAGAGCCGACTCACTTGCATGAAGCTGAGTTCCGTTCGGGCCTTTGAGTTGTCCACCAGACTCCAGAATACCACCGTACTTCCCAAGCGTTGCCGAAGCCTCCGCGGAGTCTGGGCGCTCGTCACAGCCGACCGAGATCAGGAATGTGGATAGAAGTAGAAAGAGACCGAACAATGAGGAGTTGGAAAGGTTCCCAACCCCCCCCCCCCCGTTTTTTGTTGTTAACAGTCATGCTGGTTACTCCTTGAGTTGGCAAAATAGAAACAATCTACAACGTGCTAAAGTCTGCAGTTTTGGGGTTTCTTGTGCAGACATGCCCCCTCCGATGCTGAGAAGGATTATGTATTTCAGAGTAAATTCGTGATCCGATTCTTTCAATCGTTAACTTGTAACTGGTTGTTTGTCCGTTGTAAGGTGTTGATGTCCTTGGAAGAATCGAAATGCTTGGGACGTTCTTTCTGAGCCAAAAGCTTATGATCTGACGTAGCCGCGTTTCAGAGCGTTCCGGGAGTTCCGGGCGATCCGCCGCGAGGCCCTCGGCAAGATGGCCACCGCCGGGGAGGCCGACGCCGAGAACGGCATGGCGACCTTTGTGCTGGAGCAGCTCGACGCCGAGGACCCCCTGATTCAGTTGGCCGCCGTCAAGGCCGTCGGCCGCCTCCGCCTCCAGGAGGCCGAGCCTCGCCTCGTCGAGCTGGAGCGAGACGCGGCGCCGACGCTGCGGCGGGCGCTGCGGGAGGCTCGGCGGGCGCTGGGGCGATGAGGTTGGCTGTGAGGCCTGTCAGTTACCGTTGGGGCCGGAGTTCCATCCCAGTGACCTCGTAGGTCTCTACGACTACGGCGCCATCCTCGCGGCTGTAGGTCACGGCGATCGATGAATCGGAGAGCACTTCGACCTGGCGTTCGGTAGCTCGGGAGAGGTGTGGGTGGGCCGGGTCGGCCTCGAAGTCTCGGGGAGGATAGCTCTGACCCGGATAGATCTCCCCGACATAGGCTTCCAGATCGGGGGCTGCGAGGTCTCTCGGGCAACGAGGAGCGTCTGGCCCACAACTACTGAGGCCTATCGCCAATCCCAAAACGAGCACGAGCCAAACAGGTCTCATGGCGTGTCTCCTTCGTCTTCTTCGTCGGCACGCCAAACTAATAGGCGGTCTTCTTGCTGCTCATGGGCGACCAAAAACATCCAGTGTTGGCGACTGATGTCGGTGTGGAGGAAGAACCTTCGGTCCTCATATTCGTCCAGCGTGGGGAGGGGTTCCCCGTCCACAGTTACCTCGACGAGGTCCAGCGTGAGGAGTTCGTACATTTCTATGCACGGCTCAAACGAATCCGCGTGGGCCGAGGGCTTCATTAACCCTACGAGGATCAAGGCGACCATGATCGCCGTTGCTGAGAGGAGGCGCTTCATATTCTTTCCCTGGTCTTCGGTTTTTTGAAGTCGATGGTCTGACGCTGAATCCTAGTACTTGTCTACGTTCCCAGAACTTGGTTTCGGAATCAAAACGGGCGGAGGAGATGCCGCGAGGTCGGTGGTTTTTGACAGGCGGTGAGGGTGACGTTCGGGCGGCGCACCGCGAACCCCGACGTTTCAGAGTGGCTCCCCTCGGACCCACTCGATCCGGTTCGTGGGGTACGCAGTGATGGCGTCGATTTTGGGCGTTACGACGATCTCCGTTGCGGCGTCGGGGTGGGCGACGAAGGACACCGGAACGTCAGGGTTGGCGACGAAGGACATCGGAACGTCGGGGCTGGCGGTATCGTTCGTGGCGTCGGGGATGGCGACGAAGGACATCGGAACGTCGGGGCTGGCGGCATCGTTCGTGGCGTCGGGGATGGCGACGAAGGACATCGGAACGTCGGG
>SKON01000017.1 GCA_007120035.1 Myxococcales bacterium | reverse complement strand
GTTGGCGTCATGGCAGACGATCATCGCGTCCTTACCACCGAGCTCCAGCTCCACGGGGATCGGCTTCTTCGCCGCCGCCGCCATCACCTTCCGGCCGGTCTCCACGGACCCGGTGAAGAAGATCTTGTTCACGTCCGCTTTCGTCAGGGCCGCCCCCGTGGAGCCGTCTCCCTGGATCACCTCCACGACCCCCTCGGGGAGGTTGGCCTCCTCGAAGATCTCCTTCATCAGCTCCCCGGTCAGGGGCGTCACCTCCGAGGGCTTCAGCACCACCGTATTACCCGCGATCAGCGCCGAAATCACGGGCACCATGGCCAACTGGAACGGGAAGTTCCATGGGGAGATCACGGCGATCACCCCCATGGGGAAGTGCTCCACGTAGCTGACCTTGCCGGGGAAGAGGAGCTGCGGCGCCAGCCGCCGTCTCCGCAACGCCTTGGGCGCCTCCTTTTGGTAGTAGTCGATGAAGAGGGGGATGCTCATCAACTCCGTCATCAGGGAGTCCACCAGGGGCTTACCCGTATCCTCGCTGATGATCTTCGCAAACGACTCCCCGTCTCGCCGGATGATCTCCCGCACCCGGTCCAGGTGCTCAAACCGCTCCTCCAAAGACAGGTCTCGCCACGCCGGGAACGCCGCCCGAGCCCTCGCCACCGCGGCCTCCACCTCTTTCGGTGTCGTGATCGGAAAGGACCCCAATTTCTCCCCGGTCACGGGGCTGTACTTCTCGATCGTCTTGACTTTTTTCGCCGCGGCCTTCTTCGCCATCGCTTGTCTCCGGGGTTTGATTCCGTCTCAGTTCACACTCAGGTCACACTCAGGTCACTCGCAACAACACCACCACCGCCAGGATGATCACCCCCAGCACGGCCAGGGCGATCCACAGCCACACCTTCGACCGTCCGCCAGGCGCTACGTCCTGCAAGAGCTCCATGTTCCGCTCGTACCGCTCCTTCGGGTACTCCAACGGCGGGAAGCTATACCGCACTTCATCGCCCTCTTCATCGATGAGCACGTCGATATACCCCTCGGCGTCGAAGTCGTTCAACACGCTCTGCACCCGGGCCCGGGGCCACTTCACCCGCCGGGTCAGATATCCCAGCTCCAGCTCTTCTTTCCCCGATCCCGCCACCAAAAAGAGCAGCTCGTGCTGCTCCTCGACCTTGCGCACCCACTCGTCATCGAGCTTCAGCTCCCCCACGGCCCGCAAGAACTCCCGGGCTCCCTCCAGGAGCTCCGGGGAGTCGATCCCCTCGTCGCCCCGCCGAAACCTGTCGGTGTCGCCGATCTCGTACTCTGCCCGGGTGCCGATCTGGACCCGCGCCACCCCGGGCACCTCCTCGAACCCCTCGAAGACCCGAGCCACGCTGTCCACGTCCATCGGCAGATAGGTCGCCACCGCCAGCACGCTGGTCCGGCCCTCTCCCCGAGAGGCCAGCTCCCCGGCCACCTCCGACACCAGCCGGATCCCCTCGGGGATCGTTCGCAACCGTTGGCTATCTGTCATGGACAGTCCATCCACAAGGAAGCCCCGCCGACGGGCGAACCCCCTCGGTCAGGACGGCACATCATAAGCCAACAGGACCCGACCTGTCACCGTTGCTCCGCAGCCCCCCTTGGCGGTACCCTCTCGGGGTACGACCACGGAGCCCCCGATGAACTTACGAGTACTAATCGCCGAGGACAGCAGCCTCTTCGTGGAGGTCCTCACGGAGCTCCTCGAAGACGCCCCGGGGATCGAGATCGCCGGCGTCGCCGATAACGGCGTCGACGCCGTCTCCCTCTGCCAGAGCCTCCGCCCCGACATCGTCCTTATGGACATTCACATGCCCCGGCAGGATGGCCTCTCCGCCACGGAGGAGATCATGGCTACCTGCCCCACCCCCATCCTGGTGATCACCTCCGATCCCCACCACGGCGGCGTGGATCTCTCCTTCCGAGCGCTCTCGCTGGGAGCTCTGGACCTGATGGCCAAGCCCCAGAGCCTCCCCATCTCCGAGACCGACCGGGCCAACCTCCTGCGCAAGATCCACCTCCTCTCCCAGATCCCCGTGGTCCGCCACGTCCGGGGCCGCCGCCGCCGGGCCGCCCGCCCCACCGTCCCCGCTCGCCCCTCGGCGACCCGGCGGTCCCCGGACACGGTCCCCATGGTCCTGGGCATCGTCGCCTCCACCGGCGGCCCCCGGGCCCTGGCCCGGCTCTGCACGGAGATCCCCGAGACCTTTCCCGGGACCCTCCTGATCGTCCAGCACATCACCGACGGCTTCACCCGGCACCTCGCCAGGTGGCTCGACAAACACTCTCCGCTCTCGGTCCTGGAGGGCGTCGCCGGCCATCCCTTGAGCCCGGGAGAGATCGTCATCGCCCCCACGGGCCACCACCTCACCGTGGGCCCCGACCACCGCCTCCAGATCGACGACGGCCCACCCATCGGCGGCCACCGCCCCAGCGGCGACCGCCTCCTCATGAGCCTGGCCCAGCACGCCCCCGACCGGGCCGCCGGCCTGATCTTGAGCGGCATGGGCAACGACGGCGCCGCCGGGCTCGCCGCACTCCACCGAGCCGGCTGCCCCACCCTCGCCCAGGACGAAGACACCTCCGTGGTCTACGGCATGCCCCGGGCCGCCATCGAAGACGGCGTCGTCGACCAGGTCCTCCCCGACTCCGCGCTCGCCACCGCCGTCGAGGACCTCCTGAACTCCCGGTTCCGTGGAGGAGATTCGTGAGGACCTCCCCCGACGGCCGCCACCGCGTCATCTCCGACGCCTGCTCCCTCCTCGAGGAGTGGACCGGCTTCGACCTCCGAGAGACTACCCCTCACCGCATCGCCGACGCCTTCGGCCGCCGGGCCACAGAGCTCGGCTACGACCACCCTCTGGCCTACCTCCGGCAGCTCCGCACCCAGGCCCCCACCGACGACGAGCCCCAGCGCCTGATCAACCTGATCACCAACGGCCTGACCGCCTTCTGGCGAGACGAGCCTCAGCTCTCGGCGCTCCGCTCCATCTTGAACCACCTCCGAGACGTCCGCGGCGGCCGCCCCATCACCATCTGGTGCGCCGGCGTCTCCACCGGCGAAGAGGCCTACACCGCCGCCATCATCGCCCACGAGGAGGGCGTCCCCGTCACCATCCTCGGCACGGATATCAACACCGACACCCTGGCCGCCGCCCGAGAGGGCATCTTCAGCGAGTGGAGCCTCCGACGCCTCTCCGAGGACCGGCGCCGGCAGTTCCTCCGTCGACACGACAAGCACCACTTCCTGGCCCGCCACGCCGCCTTCCAAGACCTCCGCTTTCAACGCCACAACCTGCTGGCCTCCCCACCCAGCAGCCCCGCCGCCGACGGCACCTGGGACGTGATCCTCTGCCGCAACGTCCTGATCTACTTCTCCCCGGACGCCATGGAGCGGGCCCTTCGCCGCATGGCCGACTCCTTGAGCCCTGAGGGCTACCTCCTCTTCGGCTCCTCAGAGCAGATCTCCACGGATCGCATGGGCCCCGACGCCCCTCACCTGCGCCCCCTTCGCCACGGCGCCGGCTTCGTCTACCGCCCCGGCAAGACCCGCACGGGCCACACCATCCAACCGGGCCATATCGCCTTCTCCGCGGCCCCCGCCGGCGATCCCATCATCCACGCCCCGGGCCCCATCGAGCCCTCGGGCCTCGACGAGACCACCAGCGACGCCGGCGAGAGCGGCACCGTCAACGACCTCCTCCACGCCGGCGCCGAGCATCTACGCCAGGGCGATCTCGAAGACGCCCTGGCCTGCTTCGAAGCCTGCCTGGGCTACGACCCCTTCCACGTCGAATGCCACTGCCTGATGGGCGCCATCCTTCAGGCCATCGGCGCCACCCACCAGGCCCTCGAGGCCTTTCAAAAGGCCCTCTTCCTCGCCCCCCGACATTGGTTCGCCGCCCACCGCACCGCCGTCCTCCACGAGCTCCGCCATGACGACGACGCCGCCCGACTCGCCCACAAACGCACCCTCGAGGGCCTGGCCCGCCACGCCGACCCCCTGGACACCTCCTTTGTCCTCCGTGACCTCCTCACCCCCGTCACAGGCCTACGAGAACACGCCGAGCTGCGGGCCCGCGAATTTCTCCACGATCTTCCGGAGTGATCCCACCACCACCACCGTTTCTGCACAGCCTCGCCAGAGGCACATGCATGACTCCTCCTTACGATCGAGCGCCCCGTCGAGATGACGCGGCGCTCGATCTATTTTCCCCCCACCCCGTCGGCCCATGAGTGACTTTGTCTACTTCACGGTTGTGATCGCGCTGGCGCTCACCTTTGTGCTGGTCTTCACCCTCCTGCGCGGCCCCAACAAAGACCAAGAGGCTGAGATCGAGCGACTCCGCGAGGAGTTCCCTGACCTCGAGATCGAGCGGATCGGCCGAGGCTGGATCCAGAAGGTCCGAGGTTCCCGAGGTGAGATTCAATACACCTTGGAGCACCTCCCCGGCGTCGGCATCGAAGCCCAGATCCTTCTCCCGGAGTCCTTCAATACTCATGGGCTCCACGTGCGCCCTCGAGGTCCTCTTCAACTCACCGCCCCCCCCGACTCGTCCACCCATCCCGACGTCCACCTCCGGTTCGCCATCTCCAGCCTCCAAGGTGCCCCGCCGCCGCTCACCGCCGAATTCGCCGAAGCTCTGATGAACACCTACCGGGCCGTCCCAAAGGTCGTCATCCACGGCAACCGGATCACTCTCGAAGAGGGTGGCTCCGATCAAACGCGCTACCTGGGTCGAGCCCTCCTCGCCATGGCACTCGCCGACGCCTACGCCGATCTGATGGGACAAGGACCGGTCTCAGGTCGCCCCCTGGCTACAGCCGACCAAGAACAGCCAGAGGAAGAGATCGTCCCCATCTGGTAATCCATCTCCGCCCAGTCCGCCGGGTTTCGGACGGGCACTGAGCTCTGGAAGATCCCTCAGGACTGGATCGACGATTGGATGCGGGCGTTCCCTCAGATGGGCATCTACCGGGCCGGGTTGGACCGGGCCGAAGACTTGTTGGTCGACGGGGTGATGGAAGCCTACTCCCAGGTCAGCGAGCATTTTTACAACGAGACCTTGGACGCCTTCTTCAACGCCCCGGCGCCTGACCTAGAGCCTTGCTTCCTTCAACCCGGGCCCTGGGAGGGCATCCATCTGCCGGCCGAGGGATTTCTGGAGGTCGAGTACCGCGGGACGATCGTCAATCGAGCTGCACCCGGTGCACACGGTTACTGCGCAGAGCCCCCTGACTTCCCCATCCAGATCGATCACTACGAGCCTCGCGATATCGGCCCCGGACTCTTCGCAGTCCATGCCGACCCCGAGCTCTTCCCCCCGTCCAGTAACCGCGATGCCTCACGGTGGACCGGCACGGCCAACGTGGAACCGATCCGTCTGGAGGCTATCGAGCCTCGCAGGACCGTCTTCCCTGGCGAGGAGATCACACTCATTGCCCGGGTCGATGAGGCCAACGACCCACGAGCGGAGTGGGAAGCACTCACCCCGGGCGTGGAGTTCTTGAACATTGAGGTCGACGACAACATCCACACCGCTCGGGTACGACTGCCCGTCGACGACGATCATTTCCCGGTACTCATCTCCATCGAAAGCACCTCCGTGATGGGTCTTCGCAACCCTGTCTGCGACCCGCCACCACGCCGGGCACACTTCATCCTCCGCTCCGAAGAGGACGTCGAGGTCTTCCCCCAATCGGTCTGTGTCGCCGAAGGGGACACCATGGAGTTCTGGGCCAGCGTATTCAGCGAGAGCGCCGACGCCCCGCTTCAGTGGTCCGCCTCGGGCGGCCAGATCGACTCTCAAGGGCGATTTCGCTCCGACGAAGCCGGGGAGTTCGTCGTCACCGCCTCCCTGGAGTCCGGCGTCTCCGACTCCGCGACCATCCGCGTGGGACCTTGTGAGTGCTTTTACAGGGTCACCCTCTCCGGTGGCGTCAACGCTACCTACAGCGACTTCGCCAATGCCACCGGAGAGCTCCTCGCTGGCGAGCTCCTTACCCTTCGCTTCGGTGCTCCCGGCGACGCC
Organism: Myxococcales bacterium; assembly: GCA_007120035.1. Classification (GTDB taxonomy): domain Bacteria; phylum Myxococcota_A; class Bradymonadia; order Bradymonadales; family Bradymonadaceae; genus SKON01. The sequence continues at coordinate 18,662 of SKON01000017.1, read as the reverse complement.
GACGCCGAGTTCGTGGTCCACGAGCCCGCCATCGTTGAGGGGCAACCCTTCGGAGCGATCGCCGGCGGCACCGTCAAGGTCCCCTCCGCCAACTTCGGTTTCTTAGACAACGTCACCGTCGCCTATTGGGCCGTCGAGGACGAAGGAGATGCATTCCTCCGGGTCCACCGGTGGACGGAGAATGACTATCTTCAGGGCCGGATCACGGGGGTCACCACCACCGCAATGGTGGAGGCGACCATTGACGGCGCCCCTACCCTCCTGCCCCTGGAGATCTTTCCCACCTTCGTGGAGGTCGAGTTTCTCGCTCCCCTCTTCAACCCAACGCGAAATCCCCTGGGCATGTTCACCCACAACTGCCCCGTCACCCGAGGCGACCTTATGGGCGAGCTGGAGTAGCAGGCCCCCTCTTCCCTCCAACTCCCGTTTCCCCTAGGATGCGCCAAAATTTCGCCTCCTCCGGAGTCTTCTATGAACACCCGACACCTCACACTCATCGCCGTCGCCCTGACCACCCCCTTCCTGGTCCTCCACGCCTGCACGCCATCACCGGCCCCCGACGCCGCCCCCACCGAGGAGCCCACGGACGCCCCCGAGGCCGACGCCCCGGACCTCGGCGAGCCCCGGTTCGGCACCTTCGGGTTCGACATGGACGGCATGGACCGGACTGTGGACCCCGGCGACGACTTCTACGCCTTCGCTAACGGCACCTGGGACCGCACCGCTCAGATCCCCTCAGACCGCTCCCGGTACGGCGTCTTCGACATGCTCTCCATCGAGGCCGAGGAGGACGTCCATGCCCTGATCCTCGAGGCCCAGGATCAGGGCGGCGAGCCCGGCTCCAACCCCCAGCTCATCGGCGACTTCTTCACCAGTTGGATGGACGAAGAGGTCATCGAAGAGGCCGGACTCGCACCGGCCCAGCCTTTCCTCGACCGCATCGACGCCCTCGAGTCCCACGACGAAGCCGCCGCCTTGATGGCGGATATCCACTTCCCATCCATCTACGGCGTCGGCATCCTCCCTGATCCCCAGGACCCCACGGTCTACGCCGTCCGCGCCGGCCAGGGCGGCCTGGGCATGCCCAACCGGGAGTACTACCTCGACGAATCCGAGCGCTTCCAGGAGTACCGGCAGGCCTACCGGGACTACATCATCACCCTCCACGAGCTCGCCGAGCTCCCCGACGCCGAGGCCAAGGCCGACGCCATCATCGCCCTCGAGACCCAGATCGCAGAGGCCCACTGGACCCGGGAGCGCTCTCGCCAGATCACCGAGACCTACAACGTCTACACCATCGCCGACTTCAACGACCTCGCCCCGGCCCTCCACCTCGCCGACGGCCTCGACCGCCGCGGCCTCACGGGCATCGACGAGATCATCGTCTCCCAACCGAGCGCCGTGGAAGCCGCCGGGACGATCTTCGCGGAGACCGACCTCGACACCCTGAAGACCTACCTGACCTATCACTTCCTCTCCAGCCGGGCCCCCTGGCTTCCCCGAGCCTTCGACGAGGCCCACTTCCACTTCTTCTCCCGGACCCTCTCCGGCACCGAAGAGCAGCGCCCCCGGTACCGCAGGGGCACCCGACAGATCTCCAGCTCTCTGGGCCACGCCGTCGGCCAGGAGTACGTGGACCGCCACTTCCCGCCCACCTCTCGAGCCCTCATGGAAGAGCTCATCGACTATCTGACCGTCGGGTTCCGAGGCCGCCTCGAACATCTGGAGTGGATGGACGAAGAGACTCGCCAGGAAGCCCTCAAGAAGCTCTCCACCTTTGAGGCTCGTATCGGCTACCCCGAGGTCTGGGACGACTTCTCGGACCTCGAGATCCGCCCCGACGACTACTTCGGCAACCGCACCCGCCTGGCAGAGCACTGGTGGAACGAGCAGCTCGTCCGGTTCCCTGAGCCCGTGGACCGCCGCCGGTGGTTCTGGCCTCCCCAGATCGTCAACGCCAGCTACAGCGCCCTGATGAACCAGATCACCTTCCCCGCCGGAATCCTTCAGGCCCCCTTCTTCGACCCGGCGGCCGACCCGGCCATGAACTTCGGCGCCATCGGCGCCGTGATCGGCCACGAGATCGGCCACGGCTTCGATGACCAGGGCCGCCGGTTTGATCACGAAGGCCGCCTTCGCGACTGGTGGACCCCCGAGACGGACGCCCGCTTCGAGGAGGCATCAGGCCGCCTGGCCGACCAGTACTCTCAGTTCTGCCCCATCGACGATCTCTGCGTGAACGGCCGCCTGGCCCTCGGCGAGAACATCGGCGACCTCGGCGGCATGCAGATGGCCTACGTGGCCTACCGCAACTACGTCGCCGAGAACTACCCCGACGGCGAGGCCCCCGTGATCGACGGCTTCACCGGTGACCAGCGGTTCTTCCTCTCCTGGGCCCAGGTCTGGCGAACCCTCTACCGGGACGACGCCCTCCGGGCCCAGCTCGTCCAGGGCCCCCACTCTCCCGGCATGTACCGGGTCAACGGGGTCGTCCGAAACCTCGACGCCTGGTACGAGGCCTTTGACGTCACCGAGGACCACGACCTCTATCTCCCCCCGGAGGAGCGGGTCTCCATCTGGTGATGTCGCCTCTCAGTTGTTGACGCACACTCCCGAGCCCGACGTGCCAGCCGTACACAGATTGGAGCAGCACTGGCCATTCTGGGAACAGGCCTCGCCGACCACCCGGCAGGCCTCCTCCACGCACTCCAGCTCTTCGCAGACGAACCCTTCCGGGCACTCCCCGCAGGAGAGGGTGCCTCCGCAGCCGTTGGTGACCTGCCCGCACTCGGCGCCGTGGTCCTCGCAGCTCAGGACTTCACAGCCGCACTGATTCGGACCGCCCACCCCGCAGACTTCCGGCGACGGGCAGTCCCCGCAGCTCAAGGTCCCGCCGCACCCGTTGCTCACGGTCCCGCACTCGGCGCCGTGGTCCTCGCACCGCAGGGAATCACAGTCGCAGACGTTGGGCACCCCGCCGCCTCCACAGGAGGTCCCCGACGGGCACACACCACAGTCCAGGGTCCCCCCACAGCCGTCACTCACGGTTCCGCACTCCGCCCCGTGATCGCTACAGGTCAGGGGCTGGCAGTCACAGACGTTCGGCGTCCCGCCGCCGCCGCAGGTCGTCCCCGTCGGGCAGACTCCGCAGTCCACCGTCGACCCGCAGCCATCGGAGATGGTCCCGCAGTTCGCCCCGGCGTCGGCGCAGGTCAAAGGCTCACACCCACCGGAACACTGGTTATTGATGCAGACCGTCCCCGTCGGGCACGGCCCGCACTGCGCCGTCCCTCCACACCCATCGGAGATCTGGCCACAGGACGCCCCCACGTCGGAGCAGGTCTGGGGCTCACAGGTCGGATCCGGCAGCTCTCCCGTCTCGCTCACGCAGGCCCCGAGATCGAAGAGCACATAGGCCAGCACCTTCTCCTGAGCTGTCAGATCACCGCCGGGACAATACCCGGGGAACGCCGGCCCATGGCCGGTGCTCACCCCGGTCACGTGGAACGCGCTGTAGGCCACCCGCCCACACTGCTGATCCGCCGGCGCGTACACCGGGGTGTCGAAGATGTACTGCTGGATCGAGTTATACCCGTGGTGATGGGGCTGCCCCGCCTGGGTGTACACCAGCCGGGTCGCGAGCGCGGAGTTCACGCCGCTCACGTAAAACCGGGGGTCATTGATCTCGATCTCCGCGGGGCTCACCGAAAACTGGGCGTTCACATGGATGAGCCAGTCCCAGAACGTGCCTCCGTGCGCCGCGGTGTCCACGTACCCCCGCCCGTAGCCCGGATAGTACGTCGCCGGCCCGTTCCAGGTCGCCGTGTCCTGCAGCTCCGGGGTGTTATGCAACCAGTCGTAGGCGAAATGAGACGCGAAGAGCCGACCGCCGCTGTTGACGTAGTCCCGCATCCTGTTGAGCTGCTGCGTCGTTCGCAACGACGTCCTGTCGAACCCCTCGCAGTCCATGATCACCATGTCATAGCTCTGCAGGGTCGCCAGGCTGCCGTAGAGGTGATGGGCCAGGTTATCCACCAGGAGCGTCCCCGTGCCGCCGCTCCCACAGGAGAGGTTGTGGTCCGTGCAGCTCCAGGAGTCGCACCGCCCGGAACAGGCGCTGGCCAGCCCGGCGTCGGGCATCCCGCCGTTGGAGCGATACATGTGAATCCGGCCGCTCTCACTCCGCCGGGTAAACTGCGAGCTCTGGACTCCCAGCTTGTGAAGGACGCACTCCATGGCGTCGACGGTCCCCGTAGAGATCGCGATCCGGGGGATGTTGTCGTGCACCGAGCCCTCCTGATGCACCTGGGGCAGCCGGGTGTCACCGCTGCCCAAGAAGACCGTCGAGCAGGGGCTCACGGGGTCGATCATCACCACCCGACGCCACTTGCCCACCTTGATCACCAGCGGGAACTCCGTGTCCGCCGGGACGTTGCGCAGCTCGAAGCTTCCATCAAAATCGGTGATCGTCCCCACCACGGGCTCTCCCAAATCCTCATCCTCGCACTGCTCACAGACCGCCCCGCTCGTGATCGGCGGCAGCTGGTCCAGGGGCACGTTCGGCACATACACCGTGGCGTTCGGGATCGGCAGGGTCCCATTCGGCGCGTACACGGTCCCCACCAGAGTCGTCGCCGACGGTCCCGGGCAGAGCACCTGGTAGTCGCAGAGGTTATCGCAGTCCGGCTGCACGTCGGCCCCGCAGACGTTCGGGATCCCGCCACCGCCGCAAATCTCCGGGTCCAGGCAGTCTCCGCAGTTCGCCGTCAGCCCCCCGCACCCGTCGGGCATGAACCCGCAGTTGATGTTCGGGTAGTCCGCGCATGTCAGGGGCACACAGGCCGGATCCACACACTGGCCCCGATCGGCCCCGGTTCCGCAGATCTGGCCCCCTGTGCAGGTCCCACAGCTATCCGTCGAGCCCCCGCACCCATCGGGCATGGTCCCGCACTCCGCCCCGTGATCGGTGCAGCTCAAGGGATCGCAGTCAAAGTCCTCGCACTGACCGCCGACGCAGTACTGATCGCCGCCACAGGTCCCACACTCCAGAGTCCCGCCGCATCCATCAGGGATCGACCCACACTCCTGGGTGGGACAGCTCGTGATCGGCGTACAACTGATGTCCTCCGCCACGCACTCACCGCGGTCGCAGACCTCACCGGCCCCGCAGGTCCCGCAGGGGATCGTGCCTCCACACCCATCGGCGATCGATCCGCACTCCACGTTGACCTCGTCGCAGGTCACGGCGGCGCAGTCCAACTCCACGCAGGTCCCCCGATCTTCGCCGGTCCCGCAGGTGCTCCCCTGCCCACAAGTCCCGCAGTTCAACGCCCCACCGCAGCCGTCGGGGAAGGTCCCACACTCCGCCCCCAACTCGACGCAGGTCACGTAGTTCGTGCACGGCGGATCCACGGGCTCGTCGGCGTCGGGCTCGTCGGCGTCAGGCTCGTCGACGTCGGGCTCGTCAGCGTCGGGTTCGTCGGCATCGAGGTCTCCGGCGTCGGGCTGATCCTGGTTCGTCAGGTCCTGACAAACCCCCTCCACGCACTCCAGGTCTCCCGGGCACTCCGCCGACGACACGCACACCTCCCCGCCGATCGTGTCGTCCGTACAATCACATCCAGGGATGAAGAAGGACGCGATGGCGAACATCAACGCCACGCGAATCAACCGAAAAGAAGCCTGAGACATGGAGGATCTCCGAGCATGTTGTTACAGGAGCACACAATCCTCTCTAGAGTACCGAAGGGAGCCTCTGCGCACAATTTCGAAGACATCTCGTAACACCCCCCGTACCGTCGCCGAACCGCGCCTCGAAGCATCCGCCAACTTTGACTCCTCACCCCCCATCATGCTACTCCGATCGTCCCCTCTATTTTCCCCGAGGTCACCATGCGCCGACTGTCCTTCCTCCCCCTTCTTCTCACCCTCACCATCGCCCTCTCGACGGTGTCCTCCACCGCCGCCGCCGAATCCGAGGCATCCGTGGGCGCTGTCCTGGGATACAACCTCGACCTCGAATATCCCCTCGCCGGTATCGACGCCCGCTACGCCCACCCCGTGGCGCCCATGGTGGACGTGAGCGTCCAATTCCAGGCCAACTACTACTTCACCGACAGTGTTCAGATCCTCGGCGCCACCAGCCGAAGCACACTCCTGCAGTTCGACCTGAACCTCCTCGCCAGCATCGACCTCAGCCTGATCTCCCCCTACGTCGGCGTCGGACCGGCCCTCCTCCACAACCGCACCCGGGTCACCTCCGGGGACACCGAGATCAGCTCCTCCACCAGCACCGATACGGGCCTGAACGTCGTCGCCGGCGCCGCCCTGAAGCTCGACGGCCCGATCCGCCCCTTCGCCCAGTTTCGGTCGACCTTCCGCGACGGCTCGGCAGCCTCCATCATGCTCGGGGTCAACTTCGTACTGAATTAGATCCATTTCTCCAGAACCGCGTTTCATAGATCCAAGGGCACTGGACTATCGAACTCCCATTCTGGACCCACCATGACCCGCTTCCTCCCCATCTCCCTCTTCCTCATCGCTGCTTCTCTTCTCCTCACCACGCCGGCCTTGGCCCTGGACTCGCTGCTCGGCCCCGTGGAGGAATCCGTGTGCGGCTCCGGGGCCATCCACGACCGGGAAGCTCTATTGCAGCGGGAACGCGAGGCTCGACAGCTCCGAGACGACCCGGAGTTCCGACGCCGCGCCGCCCAGCGACGGATCGAGCAGGAGCGTGAGGAGGACTAGAAGGCGTGGTGCTCCGTCTGCCGTCGAGGAGCCCGTCACCCTGCGAATGGTCCTCCACTACGAGCTGACCTCTCGGTCACGGAACTGACCGTCGGCCCAGCGCCCACACCGAAAGGGCCACGACCACCACGAGACCCCAGGGGCCCCCCCCACCGGTGGCCCCACACCCGCCGCAAGAGCTCGTCGTCGCGCTCTCATCCCGGGGCATCAGCGTCCCCACGTCGTCGCCGCCCTCGCCCTGGTCTCCGTCGCCGAGCCCGGCGTCCAACTCGCCAGCGTCGGCCCCGGGCTCGCCGTCGCCGGGCTCCCCGGGCTCGCCGTCGCCGTCACCATCGGCCACGCACGCCCCATCGACACAGCTCTGCCCCGCCGCCTGACAGTCCACGTCCTCCTCGGGCTGCCCGTTCACGCATTCTTTCAGCACCTCCCCATCGCACCACCGAGCGTTGCCCCCCTCGGTGCAGAGAAAGTGCACACAATAGCTGTTGTCCGCTCCATCCTCGCAGGTCGCCCCGAAAGCCGAGCAGTCCCCGGGCGGCCCGGGCCGCCCGTACTCACAGGTCCGGATCAACGACTCGGACTCGCAGAAGGACTGCTCCGGCCCGTTGATGCACTCCATCAAGGTACACACCCCCACGCCATCGCTGGTCACATCACAGCTCGCCCCAAAGAACCCGCAGTCCCCTTCGCCCTGGTGCTGACCTCCCTGACAGGTGTGGATCACCGACCCCTCGCAGTACCGCCCGTTGGGCACGTCCCCGCAGGACCCGCTCGGCGAGCCTCGCAGGATCGCAAGGTGGTTCGCCACGGTCCGCTCCCCGGACTCGTTCGCCGGGAGCTGGTTGACCCGGCTCTGGTTGATCACCAGGGCGCTGCTGCCACCACCATCGAGCATCAGCGCCTGGTGCGCCCCGAGCTCCTGCATGAACCCCGCGATCTCGGCGAACCCCACCCCGATGGACTCCGGCCGCCGCCCCTCGACGACCACGAAGTACATGGTGTTCCCATCCTCGGAGGTCCCTACCGCTGACCGGGGATGCCGATCCGTGTAGAAGGCCTCCGGCGGATAGGTCGGGATCTGCCCGTCCACCACCAACCGCCACCCGTTGCCCCCCACCACGTCATGCCACCGCCAGTGGAGCTCCTCGTTCTGGGTGTGGTTGCCGTAGTGACACTCCCGCTCCACGTTGCAGGCGATGAACGCCCACCCCTCATCGGCGGTCCCCTCCCAGTGAGCCCCCTGCCCCACGGCCAGCCCGACGGGCTGAAACCCCGACCCGAACCAGTCGCCGTTGATCGCCACCACCGCACCGGTGTGCTGGGCGAAGGACGTCACCGTCCGCCCTCGCTCCTCCGGCCGGGTCGCCCGGATGTAGAGATCATCCCGGGTCAGGTCCACCACGGCGGCGTGCATCCGCAGCGGCCCCGGTGCGGTCCGCACCAGGTACGAGACCCCTTCGGCCGGCGTCGACCACGTGTCCTGGGCCGCCGCTTCCCCGACGAACCCCACCAAGCCCGCCACCACCACCCACAGCCCCCACCCTGTCCGCATCGCTGTCCGCATCACTCGCATCACTACACCTGCTCACCAGAGCACCAGATCATCGGTTGAACCAACAAGATACCTTTCCCCGGCCACAGACGCACCTACCTTTGTACATTCAACCACGGACCATCAACCAGGAGCCCTCATGAACGTCCAAGACCTCATGACCCCCAAGCCGTTCTGTTGCTACCGCGACACCTCTTTGATGGAGGTCGCCGCCATGATGCGAGACCACGACTGCGGCATGATCCCCGTCGTCGAAAGCAACAGCGCCCCTCGCCCCATCGGCGCCATCACCGACCGGGACATCGTCGTCCGATGCCTGGCCCGGAGCATGGACCCCCAGAACTGCACCGCCCAGGACATGATGACCAAGAACCCCGTCACCATCTCCCAGGACGCCACCGACCATGAGGCCCGGGACATGATGGCCAACCACCAGATCCGCCGCCTCATCGTCGTCGACGACAACCACAACGTCGTCGGCGTCCTCGCCCAGGCCGACCTCGCTCGCCAGGAACCGGAGGCCACCGTCGGTCGCGTCGTCCGCGACATCTCCACCCCCGCCTCCCAACACCAACCCCGCCCCTAACCGTTGCCCCTGGGTCGCGGGGGGCGCCCCGCGCCGCCCGTTCGATGGGCTCCCGCCGCGAACCCCGAGGTCGAACGAAGACACATGAACCGCCCCCTCTCAGGGGGCTGGCGCGTAGTCCAGCGCCTGGGGGTGGTCCGCGCCGCCCGTTCGGTGGGTGGGCCCCGCCTCACCCCCGAATCACCACCACCACCACGATCAACAACACCATCGCCACAAACATCACCCCCGCCCCCATCGCCGCGGCGATCAATAGCTTCGTCAACTCCGGAGACATCCCTTCCTCTCCGGCCGCCTCGGGCGCACGAATCGCCGGCACCGTCGGCGGCGCCTCCGGCACCCCACGAGACGACATAAGCGCCTCCTCCCGCTCCTTCAACGCCGCCAGCATCTCCCGGGCCGACGGGTATCGATCCTTGGGGTTCTTCGCCATGGCCCGCATAATGATCATCTCCATGGCCTCGCTCACCTTCCCGGGCGCCACCTCCGACGGCGGCACCAACGCCTCGTGCACATGGGAGCTCAACATCTTCGGCGCCGTGTCCGCCGGAAAGGGCAACCTCCCCGTCACCAGCTCGTACAAGATCGCCCCCAGGCTGTAGAGATCCGCCCGATGGTCGATCTCCAACGCCTGGGCCTGCTCCGGCGACAGATAGGCCGGTGTCCCGTACACGATCCCCGTCTTCGACAGCCTCCGTTGAGCCTCTTCGGTCTCAGGCTGGGTGAACTTCGCCATCCCGAAGTCCAGGATCTTTACGTAGTCCTCTTCCCCTCGATGCTTCGTCAGCAAGATGTTCTGGGGCTTCAGATCTCGGTGAACGATCCCGGCGGCGTGGGCCTCCAGGAGGGCCCCGCAGATCTGCTTGTAGATCTTGATCACCCGTAGCTCGTCCACCTCTCCCGCCGTCAACCTCTCGTTCAGGGTCTGCCCCTCAAGATACTCCATCGCCAGATAGAGCCATCCGTCCTCGGTCCTCCCGAAGATCAGCACGCGAATGATATTCGGATGAGAGAGCAGCGAGATCGCCAGCGCCTCCCGATGAAACCGCTCCACGGCCTCCTCGTCCATCGCCGACCGCTCGTGCAGCACCTTCACAGCGATCTCTTTGTCGATCGACTCCTGGCGCGCCAGAAACACCGCCCCCACAGCCCCCTCAGCCAGGGGCTTGACGATCGTGTACTCCCCGAAAAGACGCTCTCCAACCAGATCTTCCGGCTTCATACATTCACCACTATCTGGATTCTTCACAGGCCCCCACTATGCCCCCACAACACCACCCCCGGCAAGCAGTGTCCACGGTCGGTACCCCCGTCGCGAACCCGCAACGTTGAGAAGGCCCCGGGAGCAGTCCCCCTTGAGCCTTAGCGAAAAGGGGGTGGTGCGCCAGCACCGGGGGTCGTCCCGGGCCGCCCGTCCCGTCATCGAACCTCCCCTCCACGTAACCCGGCCTTTCAGCAAGGGCTGACACAGATATCGCCAATGGCCTACCCAACCTGCTATAACTCTCCCCTCTCAGCTCAACGGAGTCCCAATGCTCACACGCTACCTGCCCATCACCATCGCTCTCTCCCTGGCCCTCGCCGCCTGCCAAACCCCGGAATCCACCGAGGGGTCGGCCCCCGCCGAGGCCCAAGAGCCCGAAGCCTCGGTCGCAGAGATCGACGAGCCAGACGAGCCCGGCGAGCCCGACGAGCCCACCGAGACCACCGAAACCGACGACCCCACGGAAGCCATGGCCGATCACCCCGATCCTCCCGAGACCACCGCCCACACCGACTGCATAGCCGCCCTCAACGACTTCGCCTTCCACATCTATCGCGCCCAGACCACGGCCGAGCCCAACAAGGTCATCTCCCCGGCCAGCATCGCCCTGGCGATGAACATGGTCCTCCTCGGGGCCGGCGGGAACACCGCCGACGAGCTCGCCACAGCCCTCAGCATCTCCCTCGACCCCGACGCCGATCTCCACGGCTGCTGGCAGCGCACTCGCCACCGCTGGATCGCTTTCGACGATCACAGCGGCGTGGAATTCGCCATCGCCAACCGCCTCTTCGGCGAAGAGACCCTGACCTTCTCCGACGACTACATCGGACGGGCCCGAGATCACTACGACGCCCCCCTCCAATCGCTGCCTCTGCGGGCCGATTCCGAAGCCTCCCGGTCCACCATCAACAGCTGGGTCGCCGAGATCACCCGGGACCGGATCCCCGAGATCCTCCCTCCCCGCTCTATTGACCGAGACACCACCCTGGTATTGGTCAACGCCATGTATCTACTCGCCGACTGGCAGCATCAGTTCCCCCCGAACCGCACCCGGGATCAGCGCTTTCGACGCACAGATGGGAGCCGGATCTCAGTCCCCATGATGTCTCAAGTCGAAGACTTCCCCTACACCGAGGTCGACGGTGTCCAAGTCCTGGAGCTCCCCTACGAGGGCGGCGACCTCTCGATGGTCATCCTCTTGCCCCACTGGGGCGGTCTCGACGATATCGAGGCTGAGCTCACCGGCGACGGCCTGAACAACGTCCTCGAGGAACTCTCCGACAGAAAGGTCTCCGTCCAATTCCCCCGATTCAAATTGGAGCCCCCCGTCGTCGACCTCATCCAGACCTTCCGAGCCCTCGGCGTCCGTGACCTCTTCGACCTCGGCCGGGCCGACCTCTCCGCCATCCTCGGTGACGACGTCGACGAAGCACTCGCCGTCGACGCCATCTACCACCAGACCTTCATCGAGGTCGACGAAGAGGGCACCGAGGCCGCCGCCGCCACGGCGGTCACCACGGCCCGCGGCATCTCCTCAGGTCCCACACCGGTCCACTTCCGCGCCGACCGCCCCTTCCTCTTCCTGATCCGCGACCGAAGCTCTGGAGCCATCCTCTTCCTCGGCCGCGTCGACGATCCCTCCTGACGGGAGGGCTGACTCACCAGGACATCATGTCGAAGACCATCTGACTAAAGTCGAAGGGGCTGTCCAGGGTGGTATCGAAGTCCACCCAGTTCCCGGCCTCGATCTGAGCCTCCGTGTTCTCCGTCCCCACCATGATCTGAACCACGGTGTGGCCGGCGCCGGCCAGCGCCTCTGCCAACGCCAGGTCACCGGCGTCGATCCCGACCTCGAACCGCCCGGGTATCTCCCCCAAGAGGTCCTGAGCGCCGGCCCCCACGACGTCGACCCGATCCACCCCGTCGTAGCTATCCACCACCAAGAAGACCGTGGCGGCGCCTTCTCCCAGCACCGCCATCGCCGCCTCCACCTCGACTCCGTTCGGCGCGCCGCCGCCCAGGGCATCGATCAGCGCCTCGGCCACGTTCACCCCGTCACCGTTGACCGCCTCCCCTGCACGCAACCCGTCGGGGTTCACCGCCGTGATCATCGTCCACGACGGCAGGTCCAGATGGGGCACCGCCAGGAGCTCTCGCCGAATATGCTCGGCCATCCACTCCCCGAGCCAGCTCCCACCATCCAACCCCGATAGGAGCACATGCCGGTCGCTCCCTTCGCCCACCTGCTCCACCCGCAGCGGCAGGCCCCCGGCGGACTCTCCCGCGAACCACGAGTCAAAGCTCCAACCCTCCTCGGAGGTCATCGCTCCGAAGCTCACCGCCGCTGCATCTCCGTTCGCCTCCGTCCACAGCCCGGCGGCCTCCACAGCCAGGTCCATCTGGGCCATCTGAATGAACGGGTCCATCGAGTGGGACCCGGCGAACTCCACGGTGATGATCGGCTTGCCCATATCCAGCCCCACGTAGCTCCCCATCGACCCCGACGCCGCCCCCAGCGGACTCGCCGGGAACCGGTAGGCCGGATCCATCGCCTGCGACATGGCCTGGGCCAGATCCATCCCGGGACCGTCGGGATCGAAGGTGGGCGCGCAGCAATGCAACGTCAGCGCCGCCGTCAGGTTCGACGCGTCGATCACGTTCGCCATCGCCACCGTCTCGGGCTCGCTCATCGGCGACGGCCCGTTGAACGGCCCCGCCAGGAAGTTATCCGTGTCGAAGTTGCGGTTCAGGTCCACCCCGTTGACGTTGTATCGATCGTAGACCGCCGTCCCGTCCGGGTTGGTGACCTGCATGAACACCACCTGAATCCCGTGGTCCTCGGCGAACCCGGCGTTCAACCACGTCCGAAACCGCTCCCCGTAGAACACCGCCAACCGCTCCTGCCCGTGGATCGCAGACGTGAAGTAGAGCACCGGCCCGGACTCCCCGTAGTGCTCCACCATCACCGCCCGATTCTCCACGCTGTGGCCCCCCACCCAGGTCGGCACCTGGCCCGGTACCAGCACATTCCCCGGGTCCTGGTTCTGGTTCGGATCCTGGTTCTGGTTCGGATCCTGGTTCTGGTTCTGATTCTGGTTCTGGTTCTGGTTCTGATTCTGGTTCTGGTTCTGATTCTGACTCTGGTTCACCGGAATCGGGTCGCCATTCTGATCCCCTTCGGGACCACAAGCCGCGACGGCGAGCACCATGGACAAAAGCGAAACAACCTTCCAGATACCCGATCTTTTCATCACTCAACCTCCAGAGTCACTCTTCCCATCACTCACACGCGTCTTGTCCGATTCCACACCGAGCGGGCAGGTCCTCGTCAGCGCCCAGCCACCGATTGGACTCGAAGGTGTTCCCCGGCCGATCCAGGTCGACCGCCGTATTCGTGCCATCTCCCAGCACGTTCGGAAACCCGAACTCCCCGTGGAACCGGTTGCCGTCGATCACGATATCCCGGTTGTTCTCTTTATGTTCCGGTCCGTGGGTCCGGCCACCGTAGACTCCGAACCCCAGCCCCACCCCGACCATCAAGTTCTCCTCCACCACGGAGTCCCGCACGGGCGCCGAGTCGGCGTACTGGGTAATCGCCGCCGACGACCCGGCCTCCACCAGGTTCCGCCGGATCACCGAGGTCCCCTCCCGCTCGTTCCCACGACGCGAGATGCTCGACATTGAGACGTCCGGAGCGTTGCGGTGCAGGGAGTCCACGAAGTTCTCCTCCACCACGGACCCCGGCGTCACTCGGATGCCGCTGCGCACCCCGAAGATCCGGTTGCGCCGCACCGTGGCTTCCCCCTCGATCACCACGGCGATGTTCCCATAGTTTCCGTCCTCTCGCCCCGTCCCGTAGTCCGAATGTCCCCCGTCGAAGGTGCAATTCTCGATCACCACCCCCCGGGCCTGGCTGTCTACACGGATCCCGTTGCTCGGGCCGTCGTGGCGGATCACGCAGTTCCGCACCACCACGTCGTCATGGAGGATCACCAGCGCCGGCTGATTCCAGTCAGCCTCCCAGTTCATCACGAAGTCCTCGATGACCTGCCCATCGCTCTGCGAGTTCCGCGGGCCGCTCAACTCCTCCAGTTCCTCCTCATCCCCCAGAAACCCCACGTTCTCCTCATACCACCCCAAAATCGTCTCGTAGTCCTCGGACTCCCAGGCCTCCTGCCACCCCGACGAAGGCTCCCCAGGGTCGCCGTTGGGCTCCCCGTTTCCGTTCGCGCCGCCCTCACCACCTCCATCCCCTTCGGGACCACAGGAGAGTAGACAGCCGGCGGCCACCACCGCCATCGATGCCAGGCCGATCGTGAGACGAGAGAGCTTCATGATTCACCCAGGTTCGAGGTTCGCCACGGGAACCCACACAATACCCCGGTCGTCACCTCGGAGCAAATCACCCCCCACCCTGGGAACTCTCCCCCCTTCGCTCCCACTCGGCGGCCACCACCTGCACGGCGATCACCGCGACGATCGTCACATACGCCCAGAGTCGAGATGGCTGCGGTCGCTCCACCTCAAGGGGCAGCGCCTCCAGGGCGAAATACCTCTGTAGATTGGGCGTGGACAAATCGGTGAGGATCGAATCTACGCCCAGCACCGCCAACACCCCGGCGAAGAAGGCCGCCAGCAGCAGGCCGCCGACAGGCGCCAGAGGCCGCGCGCCCCCGGGGACCAAACGCAGGATCCACTTCGCCAACCCCGGTAGCTTACGACCCACGACAGCACCGAGCACTACGAGGAGCCCCAGGATCAGCAAGAGCCCGAACCCGTCCACCAGGGACATATCTTGGAACTCACTCTCCGAAACGCTCGCGATGGCGCTCAGCGGATCCGCCACCTCGCCGTGGCGTAACCTCACCCACTGCTTGGCCAAGACATCGGCGTACACGGCCTCCCCCACCTCTACGATGAACGCCTCCTTCTCCGGCGCCGGCTCTCCTGCGAGCAACCGGCGCCGCTCTTCTTCGGAGATCTGCTTCAACGCCTCGAAGACCTCTCCGCCGTCATACTCTCCCTGTTCCCCCAACCACCGCTCGGCGTTGGGAGAACTCAGGGAGTCATTCACTAGATCCAAGGGCATCACGGCGAACCGCTCCACCGTTTCTATCTGGGCCACCAGCACCACAGCGACCATCACCACTCCGGCCAACAGGATCGGCACGCTGATCACCTCCCAGCGAACGCGGCGCCGTCGCCCCGCTGCCAGCCCGATCAGGGCGCACCACACATAGAGCGCCAGGGTGAACCCCCCCAACCACGTAATCGAGCGATCCGCCTTGCGGGCAAACTCGGCCATCCCATCCAAGCCCTCCGAGCTGTTTCGCTCCGCCCGCGCCCTCCAATGCACCGCCTCTTCCCCCATGCCCTGCTCCTCAAACCAATCGGCGAGCAGAGACCAGATCGTATCGCCCCCTTCCACCAGGGGGGAGGTCTTGGCGATCCGCTCTGAGAGTCGATGCACGGCGTCCCAGTCCTCAGCGGCGACCTTCTCTCCCATCACCCGGCGCCCATCCAGGTGCATCACCACCATGGGGACGGCGCTCACGACCCGCTCCGGCATCACCCCCGCCCCCTCCATCAACGCGAAGCCCCGCGCGAAGAACGCCTCGGCCTCCTCTTCGAACTGCCCCGCCTCTTCCAGATGCCACGACAAAGCGATCAGATCCTGCCATGGGATCGACTCCATCGTCAGCGCCGTCCTTAGGATCTCGGAAAGCTCCTCGGCGGCGAGGGCCCCATCCCAGTCGAGGTGCAGGAGTTGGCCGATCAGAAGGAGGTTCGTCCGATCTTGCTCCATGGCCTCCCGCACCGCCGCGGCCAGCTCAGCCCCCTCCAACTCGCCGAAGAGATCCACGACGAACCCCCTGGCATCATGCCGCGTCGTAAACATGATCAGGCCGAGGTTGTCGCCGTACCAACGCCCGAACTGATGCCGGGGACGGTTCAGGTCCAGGGTCATCAGAGACTCGTACTCCGTCCCTGGTAAGAAGTCCGGCACCACCCTGAGCCGCGCCACGACCTCCCCGGACTCCGCCGCTTCGATCCCTGTGATCTCCGCAGGCAGACGCCACCGCCCCTGCACCTGTCCGGTCCGGGCATCGGTCTTCAACAGGTCGCTGCGCACCCCGTATAATACGTGATCCCCGAATGCGACGGGGCCCACCGGGAGCGCCCCTGCTTCCTCTAACCAGTCCTCTTCCCTGGAGCCTCTCAGGGCCATATGCCGAATCGACCACACCTCTTCGCCGTCGACGCCTTCGCACCGCAGCCCGGCGGGAACCGCCACGACTTCGCAGCGCTCCTCCTCATCGAGCACCGGCTCCTCGGGAGTTTCCTCGGCGCCGGCGACGCCCACACCGGCGACGACCAGAAAGAACGCCAGCAATGCACGGATCAGCAGTTTGTTTCTGAACACTCTCCTCACTCCGAAACCGGCGGGAAGCAGGAGTGTTCATGGGCCCCACAGGCTTCGCACTCCGACCCCGCGCAGGGGTCCCACGTAAACGGATAGCACTGCAGCCCCTCGGGGCACTCGTCTTCCGCGCCCGGCGTACACTCCATCAACGGCACGCAAGTCAGGCCATCCAACGGGTAGTCACCCTCCAACCCGCACCCTGGTGGCAGCCAACGACAGGCATTCGGCGAGCACGTGGCCCCGCTCTCCTGCTCATGGCAGTCCTGCGTCTCCAGCGCCCGACACCCGGCCGACACCGTCGCCTCCGCCGCCGGCATGCAGCTCGCCCCCACCTCCCCATCGCAGGATTGGATTAGCCACCCGCATGCCTCCGCCCCCTGGCAACCCTGCCAATCGGTGATCTCCCCACACGAGGCGGGCTCTACACCGCGCTCTTCTTCGGGGCCGCAGGAAAAGACCGCTAGCACTGTGACGAGCAAACCCACGAAGACTACTCGGAGAACAAAACGGTTCATTCTTCTTCTCAACTCTTGAGGCTACCAAATAGACGGTCCAGAGAGTTCCCGAACCCTATCAAGTCCACTATCGGTAGTCACGTCTGCCGCGGCCAGCCACTATCTCCGCCCGATACCCATCCCCTTGGACCTCTCTACTCCGTCGTCAGAGCCCCTCAGCACTATTGACGACGCGGTCCACGGGTCCACTGATCCTCAATCGCCGCTTCTGGTGCTCTTTCGCGCCAGGGTACCGGTTCTGGTGCTCTTTCGCGCCAGGGTATAAGATTCCGAATTCGACCAGAGGCAACGTCCATCCAGCACTTAGGATCGCTCATGTCCATGACCCGCCCATCGCAGCTCGTCGCCGCCTTCATTGTCTTCGCGCTCTTCGTCGCCGGGTGTGGGCGAGAGGACGATCGAGGGGGCGCCGAGGCCCCGCGGTTCGGGGAGGTGACCACCGTGGTGGTAATCGTCAACCCCGTAATCAACGACGGGTCCTCGGTGACCGATGAAGGCGACGGCGTCCGCGCCGATATCCCCATCGCGTTGAACTCGCCAGAAGACTACTCCACCCGTACCGACGCCACGGGGCTGGCCGTTCTCGAAGGGGTGCCCGTGGGAGAGTGGATGTTGATGGTCGGAGATGGCGAGGTACCACTGGAGATCCACGCCGAAGGGGAGCTCTATGACGTCGTGGTGACCCTCAACGGCGACGACGCCTCTCACCTGATCCCTCCCGTGCGTTATCCCATCGGCGGCGACGTGGTCTTCTTGAGCGACGGGGACTCTTTGGAGGATGCCCTGGCCGACGACCGGATCATCTTTCTGGAGGCTGGCGTCTATGACGGCGGCTTCGAGGTCCGGGAAGACAACCTGCTCATTTTCGGCGACTGGCACCCTGACGACGGTCCCCTGGCTGTGATCGATGGCGACATCACGGTCCGCGGCGAACCCAACCGGTTCCGCAGCATCGACCTCCGAGGCACGATCACCAGTCGAGCCAACAACTTTTCTATGAGCTTCTCCCGGGTAGACGGGGCGGACATTACGGGCCAAGGGGTGAGCCTGATCCGCAACGACTTCCACGACGACGCCGACACCACCGTCCCCAGCGACGACGCCGTGCTGGCGGATAACTCGGGGATCTAGTCCGACTCGAGGCACCCCGCCACACCTTCCCCTCAGAGCTCCTTCGCACTATCGATGACGCGGTCCACGAAGCTGGTCTGCATGGCCAGGAGGCGAATGAAAGCGGGCCGCTCGACGTAGATATTGATCTGATGGCCCAGCGTATGCGGGGATCCATCGATCTCAAGGGCCGTAATATCGATGAACTGCGTCGGCTCGCTCGAGTCGTCACCGTTCGCAAACGCCGTCGAAGAGGTCAAAGCGATCGAGATGGCGGCGAGGAGGGAAAGCATGATCGTGAGGCGTCGCATGGGGTACTCCTTGGAAAGAGAATGAAGCCCCAACAAGGGGCGAAGAGACCAGCCTACCAGGCTCGACGCACCGCGTCATATTTCTCTCTCCCATTCGCCGACCGCCGGTCCACTCCCGCCGGATTGGCTAGCCCCTTCCGACCGTCGCCATCG
>SKON01000344.1 GCA_007120035.1 Myxococcales bacterium | reverse complement strand
CTCATGAACCGCCTCGACGACGAGGCCCTCGCAGACCAGGTCGAACGACTCCCCCGGCCCTTCCTCCGCGCCCCCTCGGGCTACCTCACCCGCCGCCACCTCACCGGCGAGCTGATCCAACACTGGACCGAAGTCGCTGACCTCCTCGAGATCTTCGGCAACGCCATCGCCGAAGACCTCCGGACCCTCACCCGCCAGGGAGCCGTCCTCCTCGACCCCCGCACCACCCTCGAGCCAGGCCGCAAGAACTACGAGGACCGCGTCTTCCTCCGAGGCCTCGAAGCCGAGATCCTCGGCGACAACGGCCGCAAAGACGACCCCCAACGCCTCCTCCCTCCGCCCGTCGAGGACGTCGAGGTCGCCTCCCGCAGCAACGTCACCATCCGAGAGCGCACCACCCTGGTTCGACTCGCCAGAGTCGACGCCGAGAGCGCCCGCCACCGCTTCTACCCCGGCCGGATCTTCGACTCCCTCCGCGGACGCCATGTCGTCATGGGCTACGCCGACGACAACGCCGACGCCGGCGCCTTCGAGGTCGGCGACATCCTCGCCGAGCCCTTCCTCGGCGACGAGCTCACCAGCCCCCGTCGCCGCGTCCACGTCGAGCTCCGGGCCTCCGAAGACCGCCCCCTCACCCCGGAGCCCCTCTTCCTCGGCCAGGCACCCATCGGCAAGGGCCTCTTCCACGTCACCTGCCACATCCGCCACACCGCCACCTTCCGCCTCGACCCCGTCACAGGCGAAGTCCGACAGCGCATCTACCGGGCCGAATCCGACCGCGACGACGTCGCCTCCCTCTCCACCCAGGCCCTGGCTATCCTGCCCCTCTTGGAGATGGACGACCTCCCCGAGTCCGCGCCCCTGAACCTCGCCATGGCCCGCCTTATCGCCGCCGCCCTCCGCATGGTCCTCTCCCTGGTCTACCGCGGCGCCGACAGCTCCATCGGCGTCGCCCTCCACCTCGCCGACGAAGACCCCCACAACCTCACCGAGCTCGAGCCCACCGACGGCTTCTTCCTCTTCGACCTCCACGGCGGCGGCAACGGCGCAGCCCAGGCCATCGAGCGCGACGGCATCGAGCTCCTCCTCCGCCTCGCCCATCACCTCATCGAGCACCTCCACGACCCCTACCGCCTCCTGGCCTTCCACGACCAATGGGACGGCCTCATGGACGACGCCACCCGACAGGCTGCCCGCGAGGGCGCCCTCCGGTGGTTCATCACCCGCCTCACCCACGACGACCCCGACGCCGACCCTGAAGACGACCAGGAAGAGATGGAGATCACACGATGAGACTCCTCCTCACCATTGTCCTCGTCGCCGCCCTGGTCCTCTCCCTGACCGCCTGCGACACCCTTGGCGAGCCCCGGACCCTCCCGGCGCCCTCCTTCGACGCCCGGGGCCTCTTCCCTAACCTCGACCAGCGCGCCCGCACAGGCCGCTCCGGCCAGGACTTCGAGGATCAGATCCAGGAGCTCATGGCCGGCGAAGATCCCTCCCATGAGGCCACCACCCGAGCCGTCCAGACCGTCCCCCTCGGCGCCGGCCTCTCCTCGGAGCTCCCCGCCGATGGCGAGGACTGGCGGTGGTCCCGGCAGGGCGATACCACCTTGATCTCACGCGAATCCCCGGGCTCCCCCCCGGACGTGATGATCATCGTCAAGGACTACGCCATGACCGCCGCCATGAACCCCTCCCGGGAGTTCGGCACCTTCGTCAAAGACATCGACCCCTCCCTCGGCATGCCCTTCGACATCGCCGCCCTCATGCAGAGCGCCGGCACAGGCCAGCTCCCCATCACCCAGCTCGCCGACGCCCAGGGCCAGATCGAGATCGACGACTTCCTCGACGCCATCATGGGCGCCGCTACCCTCACCGGCGGCCGCGGCCTCGGCTACCGCTCCGCCCCCGGCAGCTTCACCGGCTGGCGGTGGGTCGGCCAGAACTCCGACGACGTCACCCTCCGCTTCGCCCGCAGCCGCGGAACCTGGGGCCCCCAACCGGAGCTCCCCCCCGGCATGAGCCCCGACGCCATCGGCGGCATCCTCGGCGCCGCCGCCCAGGCGCCCCCCGGCGACGGCCCCACCTCGGGCCTCCCGGGCCTCCCCGGCGGCATCGACCTCGGCGACCTCGGCATCGACCTCGACGGCGCCCTCCAGGACCTCGGCGGCATCCGCCAGACCGGCACCACCGACCTCCCCGACGGCTCCGAACCTCCGCCCCTCACCGTCGTCTCCGAACGCCCCTCCACCACCCGCCTCCCCTCCCGATCCGCCCTGATGTACTTCGGCCAGGTCGAACTCTCCCCGGCCCGCGGCTCCTACGTCGCCATCCTCTGCGCCGCCGAGGGCGACTGCCCCCACGCCGCCGACATCGCCCGGTTCCTCAACCGCATCGGCACCGCCGACGCCCCCACCGGCCGCGGCTCCAACTTCGACGACCACGCCCACTCCCTGGGCCTCCACCTCCACTGACACGGCACTCTGACGACTGCCCTTCGCCAGCCCGTTTCCAATCCCCCGAGGCCGTGGTAGCATCTCCCCCGCCTACCTACCTGTCGAACCCGGAGTGACTCCCATGCGCCTTCTCTCAGCCCTCCTCGCTATGGCCGGTCTCCTCATCATTGCCACCACGGCCACCGCCGAACCTCTCCTCTTCCAACCCGGCGAAAACTGGTGCGCCGCCGCCAACTCCGCCGAGCCCGGCACCACGATCTTGCTCGCCCCCGGCCAACACGACCGGTGCCGCCTCGACACCGCCCGCGGCACTGCCGACGAACCCATCGTCATCGCCTCCGAGGACCCCTCCGACCGGGCCCGCATCTTCTCCACGGCCACACAGAATCTCATCAACATCGAGGGCGACGCCTCCCACCTGGTCCTCCGAGACCTCCACTTCCCCCCTCCCGGAGCCTCCTCCGCTGTCTCCACCATCAAGATCTTCGCCGGCGAAGACATCACCATCGAGGGCTGCCTCTTCGAGGAAAGCACCAACGTCGCCATCGCCGCCAACACCGGCTCCAGCCACACCGATGGCATCGTCATCCGCGACAACACCTTCCTCGACCTCCAGGCCACCGCCATCTACCTGGGCTGCGTCAACGGCGGCTGCCAGAGCACCAACGCCGTCATCGAGAACAACTTCATCGATGGCGTCGAATCCAGCGGCATCGGCTACGGCATCCAGATCAAAGTCGACTCCTTCGCCCACATCCGGAACAACTCCATCTTCAACACCAAAGGCCCGGGCATCATGGTCTACGGCGCCCACGTCGACCACCCGCCCTCCATCATCGACGGCAACTTCGTCGGCCGCTCCCGGACCAGCGGCAACATCCTCGTCGGCGGCGGCCCCGCCGTCGTCGTCAACAACATCGTCTTCGACGCCGAGACCCACGGGATCCACTCCTATCTCCACGGCGAAGGCGGCCCCAAAGAGGGCCTCTTCATCGCCCACAACACCATCCTCTCCAGCGGCGGCTCCAACCTCTTTCTCCGCGCCTGGAGCGACGACGAAAACCTGGCCAGCCACAACGCCCTCTTCCCCACCAACGGCGACCTCAACGCCCAGGGCGACGGCACGATCGAACACAACATCGTCTGCGCCGACTGGGACGAATGCGCCCACGACCCCCACTCCACTCCCTTCAGCGTCGCCCCTCTGCCCGAGGGCCCCCTCCACGGCCTCCACCTCCTCGCCAACGACCACGTAGCCCGGGACTTCATGGGAATCGGCCGTGCCGATTCCGAAACCTACGCTGGCGCTCTCCATTTCCCCTTCGACGACGGAACTCCCTGGCTCGAAGACGGCATCTCCCGCCCCGAGCCCGTACCCTTTTCCGGTGACGAAATCGACAACGACGACGACGACGGCGAGCACGACGACGATGGCGAGCACGACGACGATGGCGAGCACGACGACGATGGCGAGCATGACGTCAACGGTGACCACAACGACGAACACGACCGCGGCGACCAGGACCCACCCTCGGATCGAACCGACGGCGGCTGCCAATGCTCCACCTCCCGCTCCGACGGATCCGCCGCCCTCTTCCTACTCCTGGCCCTGGCCATCGCGATCCGCCGCTCTCAACCTCGCCAGCACCGGCATCGCCTCTAGATCCTCCTCGGTGAGCAGCTCCCAGAAGATCCCCGGCGGCCCCACACCGGCCTCCACCCCGGTCTCCACGCACCCTGAAGGCGTCGCGATCACCGACAACCACACGTCGTGCTCGGCCACCGGAAACTCCTCCAACACCTGCACCTCGTGCACCGTCGTCACCACCGGCACCGCCGGCTGCCCCAGCTCCCGCAGGATCCCAAACTCCAGATCACTGTACCCGTGGCCCTTGCCCAACCGCTTGCCCCCTCGAGTCACCCCCACACATCCGGTCACGATCAGATCCACCACCGGAAACTCCTCCAGCGACACCTTCTGCCCGAAGGGCTCCCACCGGCTCATCATCGACGCGTCACGATAGTCCCCCTCATCGATCACCTCCGGATCAAAGAGCAAGAACCCCTCTCGCAGCCGCGGCGTCGGCACCACCACCTTCTTCCCCGCTCTCAGGGCCGCCTCCCGCAGGGGCCGCTGGGGCGAATCCGGGTTGATCTTGACGATCTTGGCCTCCCGAAACAGGGGATGCTCCACCAGCCGTCCCGCCGCCTCCTCGGCCCCCGAAAAATTCGGAATCCTCCCCGTCGGCGGAAACGGAAACCGCGCTACCTTCTCCTCCTTCATCTTCCCCCACACATACCTTCGGGCCTCCTGCTTCTCTTCAAACTCCATCACTCCTCCACAGGTCTCACTGTCCGTCCATCCCCATCACACCTATACTACCCTGGCTTCGTGATTCCACCTCCGAGGACCGAACCATGACCCTCACCGTCTTCTCCGATCCCCGCATGACGGACCACCAACCGGGCCTCGGCCACCCCGAGCGACCCGACCGCCTCACCACCCTCCTCGACCGCCTCGCCGACGACCCCGACCACCGAGATCGCCCCCTGATCTCCGCCCCCCCTGCCCCCCTGGAAGCCCTGGAGGCCGTCCACACCACAGCTCACGTCGAACGCACCCTCGCCTACCGTGGCCGCGACGTGAACGTCGACCCCGACACCCGCACCTCCCCGGCGTCCATCGACGCTGCCCTCCTGGCCGCCGGACAGGCCATCGCCGCCACCGACCACACCCTCGACCATGGCGAGCCCGCCTTTGCCCTCGGCCGGCCCCCCGGGCACCACGCCGAGTCCGACCGCGCCATGGGTTTCTGCTTCTTCAACAACATCGCCATCGCCGCCGCCCACGCCCTTCGCCGCGACGACGTCGACCGCGTCCTCATCGTCGACTGGGACGTCCACCACGGAAACGGCACCCAGGAGATCTTCTACGACTCCCCCAACGTCTTCTTCTTCAGCACCCACCAATCGCCCCTCTACCCCGGCACCGGCGCCGCCTCCGAGACCGGCACAGGCCCCGGCCGCGGCACCACCCGCAACGTCCCCCTCCCCGCCGGCGCCGGCGACGACGCCCTCCTCGACGCCTTCCACAACTTCCTCACCCCCGCCGCCACAGACTTCCGACCCGACCTCCTCCTGATCTCCGCCGGCTACGACGCCCACCACCGCGACCCCCTCGGCGGCATGACCGTCACCACCGACGGCTTCGCCCGACTCACCAAGATCCTCCGACACCTCGCCAACGACCTCTGCCACGGCCGCATGGCCTTCATCCTCGAGGGCGGCTACGACCTCACCGCCCTCTCCGACTCCGTCTCCGCCACGATCCTCGCCACCGACTAACCCCACCAACCCCCGGGGGTCCACACCCCGCTCGCCCCACCAACACTGGGGATCCCGCCACCACAAGGGGGGCTTCTTGGCACCCCGGGGGGGCATTTTGAGCCCAGATCTTCCATCGGACTTTCCCTTCCTTTCCTCCCTCTCTATACTCCTCGCTTCCTCTCTTCACCCACCGGTCAGCGCCGAGGTATCCATGCTCCTGTCCCCCGCCAGAAAACTCGCCATCACCCTCGTCGCCACCCTGGCCCTCACCGCCTGCAGCGATCCCGACGACGACCCCAACCAAGACACCGATCTCAACCAAGAGACCGATCTCAACCAAGACACCGATCTCAACCAACCCTCTCTCCAGGGCTGGACGATCCTCACCCACCCCTGCGCCGGCCACCGCACCGACGCCCTCCACTGCGACGACCACCTCACCTGCTTTGTCGGCTGCGGAACCACCACCCAGGGCGCTCAGGGCCTCTACCAGACCACCGACGGGGGAGAGACCTGGGCACGACCCTCCACGAACCCTCCCGACGTCCTGAACGCCGCCCGGGTCAACGACATCTCCCGTAGCTCCGACGGCCTCCTCTACATCGCCGGAGAGCTCACCGGCCCCACCCGGGTCGCCAGCCTCGCTCCCAACGGCGACCTCGAGATCGTCTGGGATCGTGGGACCACCACTGACTTCAGCTTCACCGCCGGCCAATTCCGACGCTCCGACACCGGCCGGGCCATCGCCAACTCCCAGACCGGCGTCGACCTCGTGTACCGCTCCTCCGACCTCGATGACTGGGAGTCAGGACGGGGCTTCTGGAGCGACGGCGACGACGACGATGTCCCTCAAGGCGTTCAATTCCTTCGCCTTCAAACCCTCGGGGACGACTTCTACGGTGTCGGCAGCACCATCTCTCAACCCCCCATGGTGTTCCTCCCAAAGTGGACCGGCGATGACTTCGACTTCCACATCCTTCCCCTCGCCGCCGACGGGCTCGGCGCCTTCACCGGCGAGCTCTGGGACCTCTCCGTGACCGAAGACTTCCTCCTCGCCGGTGGCGTCAACCAGAGCCAGAACCTGGGCGTCCTCTTCATCCACCCCATGGGCTCCGGCGACCCCACCACCACCGACGCATGGAACCTCTTCGACGTCGGCCACCTCTTCCCCGAGCACACCACCTGGATACAAGGCGTCTGCCAGGCCAACGGCGTCCTCTACGCCGTCGGCCGAGAGTCCAGCCAGAGCTGGGGCTTCGTGCTCCGCTCCGACGACGGCGGCGAGTCCTTCACCGACATCTCGCCCTACGCGGACGGCGCCACCGCCTCTGAGCTCTCCGACGCCTACCGCTGTCATGCCACCGAGTCCGGCGTCATCGTCGCCGGCGCCGATGGCATGTTCGCAGTCTTCGACGACTGACCACCAACCCCCGGGGTCAGCAGCCCTCTCCGCCCAAGAACAAAGGCGATCCCGGCAGAGCAAGGGGGGCTTCTCTGCCGGGATCAAGGCGATCCCGGCAGAGCAAGGGGGGCTTCTCTGCCGGGATCAGGGGGGGTAAAACCTCAGATTTGCTTCTTCGCGAAGTACCAGTCCACGACCTCGTACTCCGGATCATTGACCCGGGCCTCCGCCTCCATCGCCGTCTTCGGCGGCGGCACGATCACCCGATCCCCGGGACGCCAATCCGCCGGCGTCGCGACACCATGCTTGTCGCTTGCCTGTAGGGCGTCGACCAGCCGAAGGATCTCGTCAAAATTTCGGCCCACATCCAGGGGATAGTAGATCATCGCTCGCAGCACCCGGTCGGGATCGATCACATACACCGCCCGGATCGCTGCCGTGTCCGAGCTGGCCTCGTGGACCATCCCGAACTTCCGCGACACCTCCTGGGTCAAATCGGCGATGATCGGAAACGAGATGTCCACATCGAAGTTCTCCTTGATATTGCGAACCCACGCGATGTGGCTGTGGACGCTGTCGATGGAGTTGCCCAGCAACGCCACGTCCCGCTTCGCCAGCTCGTCGGCCAGCCCCTCAAACGCGATGAACTCCGTCGTGCACACTGGCGTGAAATCCGCCGGATGAGAGAAGAGGATCACCCACTTGTCGGGGTTCCACTCCGAGAGCCTCAGCACTCCGTGGGTCGTCTTCGCCTCAAAATCCGGCACCGGCGCGTTCAGCTGCAGCATGGGCTCTCGATCTTGCCCGACGAACTCTTGATTGGTCTGCTCTGTCATCTCATACCTCGTTTGCTAAGAACGGCCTGATCTCTTCTCAGGACTCACTGACTGACCAACCCTCCTTGCAGACCCCGTGCCACTCCACCAAAACATCGACCTCCTCCAGTAACCACAACAAGAATCCGCCTCCCTCTCCTCCCCGCCCTACCGCCAAAACGTTTCATCAAAGAAACAAATCTGTTCCAATCCTGCCACATCTCTCGCTCTCGCCACTCCGAGACTCCCCCGGTATCCTCTTCCTATGAAGAACCTCTTGCGTAGCTGACGCCGGAGCCCTGCCGCCTCCGGCGCAGGTTTTCGCCGACTCCGCGACAGAGCTTTGGAGGTGGAGCCCGTCTCGGTGGGGGCGGCTCTCGGCCCAAGAACCGGCGCTATGCTCTCGGCGCAAGAACCGGCGCTATGCTCTCTGCGTAGGAACCGGCGCTATGCGGTGTTCGGCGACG
>SKON01000183.1 GCA_007120035.1 Myxococcales bacterium | reverse complement strand
TCGCCTTCGGCGGTGCCCGCTTCACGGAGCTCGTTGACCTGGGCGAGTTGACGGTCCACGACCTCCTGGAATCGCTCCAGGGGCTGGGCGCCGTTGACGACTTCGCCGTTCACGAAGAAGTGAGGCGTGCCGCGCACACCGAGGCGCTGTCCGAGCTCCTGGTCGGCCTTGACCCGGTCGGCGATCTCGGAGTCGTTGAAGTCGGCTCGGAACTGGTCGACGTTCAGACCGAGGTCACCGGCGAGCTCGGCGGCGAGGTCTTCGAAGTTCCCTTCCCGGTATCGGTTGAGGTTTTCGAAGAGGAGGTCTTTCATCTCCCAGAACTTGCCCTGGCGTCCGGCGGCCTCGATGGCCCGAGAGGCGGGCTCAGCCTGCTGCTGCATGGGCAGGGGGAAGTGCTTGAAGACGAGCTGCACGTCGTCGGGGTTGTTCTCCACGAGCTGCTTGAGGGTCCCGGCGGCCCGGCCGCAGAAGGGGCACTGCATGGAGGTGAACTCCACGACCTTCACAGGGGCGTTGGGGTTTCCGAAGGTGTGGCTGTCGCCAACGGGGATCCGATCGCTGTCGGTGAAGTCCCCGGGCGCGGCGTCGGCGGCGATCGAGGCGGCGCCCGGGCCGTCGCCGGCCGTGGGGGTCACGTTGTTGCTGCCAATGAACCAGCCGATGCCGAAGGCGACGAGCGCCACGGCGATGTACATCAGGACGTTGCTCCCGCCGGTCGCGGGTTGTTGAACTGCCATAGGTGTTCTCCCAGTCAGAGGGTTGTTCTCGTTGTTTCGCTACGTTCTCGTTTGGTGCTGCGCTTGCAGGATGTCCGACACTTCAAGAGGAACGGGCCGAGAAGGGCCGTGTTGTGTCACAACCTCGACGTCGGCTCAAGAGCCGAATCCCCCCGACGTGTCGACGATCACTGCGAAGGAAGGCCTCGCGGGCCTTCACCCCTGGCGAGGAGGAGGGCGCTCCAGCAGGGCGTATCCGGCGGCGGGCCCCACGGTCAACTGCGCCAGGGCGGGCTGCGCCGGGAGGTCCCCCAGGTGGGGGCGTAGTTCTTCACGGGGTCTGTCGCGGTACACCAGGGGCACCACGGTGGAGGCCATGATCACCGCCGAGGCCGGCGGCAGGCTCTGGCAGGACTCGTCAGCGGTGTCGACGCAGACGTTCTGCTCCGTCGGCGCCGCCTGAGCCTGGACTTGCTCCATTAGGTCGTTGAGCCACCACCGCTCCGACGCCACCGGCAGGGGCGCCGACTCGGTGAACTCCGCCAGCATCGAGCCGTGGATCTCGTTGACCTGCTCGAAGACGACCGCCACGGCCTCTTCGGCCTGCCACTTCGCCAACCACTCCGGCATCGTCGACAGCGGATAGGGGTTGGCCTCGAAGCAGAGGTTGTAGTTGCCCGCGTCACGGGCCCGCTGACAGGGCGTCGGCGTCGCCGGCGCAGGGGTCATCACCTCGTCGACGATCCGGCTCTCCACCTCGCCTTCGCAGAGCTCGTCGGCGGCGGCTGGCGAGGCGGCCAGCACGCAGAGGCTCCCCAGCACGCCGGCGATGGCGAGGTGGGTGAGGCGTCGTAGCGGGTGGTGTCGAGTCATTGATTCCTGATCAACCTTGGTCTCAGCGGCTGAAAGGTAAAGAAACCTGGGCGGATAATCAAGCCGACTGATGCCGCGGGGGGAGTCAACGCTGAGGGGTGGGGGGGCATTCCCGGGGGTAGAATACCGGAGCGTCGGGGTTGGCGGCGACGGATACCGGAGCGTCGGGGTTGGCGGCGGCGGATACCGGAGCGTCGGGGTTGGCGGCGGCGGATTCCGGAGCGTCGGGGTTGGCGGCGGCGGATTCCGGAGCGTCGGGGTTGGCGGCGACTGATACCGGACCGTCGGGGTTGGCGGCGGCTCGTTTCCGAGCATAGTTCAGGGCCCCCACGGTCCACCCCGGGACAAGCCCCGGGGCTATAGATAGCGGGGCTCCGCAGGGGCCAAGGCCCCGCTTCGCCTGAGATGTTTCGAAGAACGGGCACCGTCGAATTCATTGGTTGTCAAGGGGTCGACTATGTGGATAAATCTCAGGCGGAGCGGGGCCTTGGCCCCTGCGGAGCCCCGCTACCTATAGCCCCGGGGCTTGTCCCGGGGTGGACCGTGGGGGCCCTGAACTCGGTGGGGAATGATCCGCCGCAAACCCCAACGCCACGATCCATTCCGCCGCAAACCCCAACGCCACGATCCATTCCGCCGCAAACCCCAACGCCACGATCCATTCCGCCGCAAACCCCAGCGCCACGATCCATTCCGCCGCAAACCCCAACGCCACGATCCATTCCGACGGAGACCGGTCACACCCCGGGCGATCTTTCGGTGGAGCTTTCCCCGGGTTCGTTGTAAGGCAAGAGGTCGGCTTCGTCGTTCGTCGTGGACCCAACCGTGAACAACACTATCGAAGATAACTCCCCCTTGCGCGTGGCCCTCGTGGGGTGCGGGCGGATCGCCACTCGCCATGTGGACGCCCTGAAGGCCCTCTCCGATCGGATCCACCTGGTGGGCGCCGCCGACCCGGCCGCCGAGGCTCGTCGGTGGGTGGAGGAGTCCACCTCGGTCCCGACCTTCCCGTCCCTCGGGGAGATGCTGGCCAGGGTCCCCGTGGATCTCGTGACCCTGGCGACGCCCACGGGGCTCCACCCGGAGCAGGCCGTGGCCGCCGCCGAAGCCGGCGCCCACGTGCTCACCGAGAAACCCCTGGGGACTCGCCTCGACGACGCTCGCCAGATGGTGTCCCGCGTCGATGAGCTGCGGCGACGGCTATTCCTGGTCAAGCAGCTCCGGTATCACCCCCTCTTTCTGGCCGTCCGAGACGCCGTGCAGACCGGCCGGTTCGGGCGACTCCACACCGTGAGCCTCCAGGTCTTCTGGTGCCGGCCCCAGGCCTACTATGCCGAAGCCTCCTGGCGGGGGACCCGAAAGCTCGACGGCGGGGCCCTGACCAACCAGGCCAGCCATTACGTGGATCTCCTGGACTGGCTCTTCGGGCCCGTGGCGCGAGTCCAGGCCCTGGGCGGCACTCTGGGTCGGGAGATCGAAGCCGAGGACACCGCCGTGGTCTCCTGCCAGTGGGAGGAGGGCTTCCTGGGCTCTCTCCACGTGACGATGCTCACCTATCCGGCGAACCTGACCACCTGCCTGACCGTGATCGGGGAGCGGGGGACCGTGAGGCTCGGCGGTCGGGCCTGCGACGTGGTGGAGGCCTGGGACTTCGACACCCCGGCACCTCAGGATCAGACAATCGAAGGCCTCGCCAGGGCGGTCCCGGAGACCCTCCGCCGGGGCCACCAGGCGGTCTACGAGGATCTCGTGGAGTCCCTCCGGGGAGGAGTCGCCCCGGCGGTGGACGGGCGAGAGGGGCTGAGGTCGCTGGCGATCATCGACGCGGCGTATCGGTCGTTTGATACTGGCGAGCCCGTGCCGGTCTCTCGGTTCGAGGAGCTTCCGTGAAGCCCCCGGCGGTGATCCACCCCACGGCTATCGTCCACGCCGAGGCCCAGGTCGGGGCCGGGTCGAAGGTGTGGCATTGGTCCCACGTCCGGGAAGGCGCGACCATCGGCGAGGACTGCGTGCTGGGGCAGAACGTGTACGTGGCGTCCACGGCGGTGCTCGGCGACGGCGTTCGGGTCCAGAACAACGTCTCGATCTTCGACGGGGTGATCCTCGAGGACCACGTGTTCTGCGGCCCCTCTGCGGTCTTCACCAACGTGAAGAACCCCCGGGCTGAGATCCGGCGCCGCGATGCGTTTCAGACCACCCGTGTCTGTCGGGGGGCGACCATCGGTGCCAACGCCACTGTGATCTGCGGAAACACCGTGGGGACCTACGCCTTCGTGGGCGCCGGCGCCGTGGTTACCGACGACGTGGCCCCCTTCGCGCTGGTCCTGGGCGCGCCGGCCCGGCGCGTCGGCTGGGTCTGTCGGTGCGGGGTGCCCCTGCCGCGGCCCTTGCCCGAAGAGGGCGCCTCCTGCCCGGAGTGCGCTCGGGCGTACCGGCTTCGTGACGGCGGGCTCGAGGAGGTCCGATGAAGGTCCCTTTTTTCGATCTGACCCGGCAGTACGAGTCCCTCCGCGACGAGATCGACGCCGCCGTGGCCGACGTGTTGACCACCCAGCGGTGCATCGGCGGCCCCCACGTCCAGGCGTTGGAAGAGGCACTGGCCGCACGGGTCGGCGTGGCCCACGGCATCGGCGTGTCCAGCGGGACCGACGCATTACTGGTGAGCCTGATGGCCCTTGGCATCGGCCCCGGCGACGAGGTGATCACCTCACCCTTTACGTTCGTCTCTCCCGTAGAGGTGATCATGCGGGTAGGGGCCACCCCGGTCTTCGCCGACATCGACGAGACCTTCTGCCTGGACCCGGCCGCCGTGGAGGCCGCCGTGACACCTCGGACCCGTGCGATCCTGCCGGTCCACCTCTTCGGCCAGACCTGCGACATGGCGGCCCTGGGGCGGATCGCCGACGAGGCCGGGCTCCTGATCGTCGAGGATCTGGCGCAGGCCCTGGGCGCGACCTTCGAGGGCCGCCAGGCCGGCAGCTTCGGAGACCTCGGGGCGGTGAGCTTCTTCCCCACGAAGAACCTCGGCGCCGCCGGCGACGGCGGGATGGTCTTCTGCGACGACGACGAGCTGGCCGCCCGGGTCCGATGTCTGTGCCGCCACGGGGCCCAGCCCAAGTACCACCACGTCGCCCTGGGCGGGAACTTCCGCCTCGACGCCCTGCAGGCGGCCATCCTCGGCGCGAAGCTCCCCCACCTGGACGCCTGGAACGCCCGGCGCCGGGCGCACGCGGCCTTCTACGACCAGGCACTGGCAGGCGTCCCCGACGTGACTCGCCCAACGGTCGGCCCGGGCCGCCGCTCGGTGTACAACCAGTACGTGATCCGCAGCGAGCGCCGCGACGAGCTGCAGGCCCATCTGGCTGAGGCCGGTATTGGCACCGCCGTGTACTACCCTGAGCCCCTCCACACCCAGCCGGCCTTTCGCCACCTCGGCCGGCCCGGGCAGTTCCCCCGCGCCGAGGCGGCTTGCCGCCAGGTCCTGGCGCTGCCGATCTTCCCGGAGCTCACCGAGGGTGAGCGGACGGAGGTCGGAGGTCGGATGTCGGAGGTCTGATAGCGTCGGGCCGTCCGGGCCGCCTCCGCGAGGTCTCCGACCACGTGGGGTTGCGCGGTGGGGTGAACGTTCGGGCGGCGCGGGACGACCCCTCCGCCCTTCGGGCACCTCCCCGCGAGCGGGGAGGGGGTCACGGGCTTCGGTGTTTCGGCTGGGGTTCGCGGGATGCGTGGCGACCGGCGTGGGCGGCGCGGAACCTCACCACGGGGCAAAGCCCCCGTGGCTGGCACAGTCGGGCTTCGCCCGAGGGCTCCGGCGGGCCAAGGCCTCGCCTCCGCGAGATCATCGACCACCGCGGGTAGCGCGGTGCGGTGCGGTGACGGCGGTCGGCGTGGTGACGCGGGGCCTCCGCGGGGTCACCGACCTTGACTTCCACATTCCCCGTCGCTAATACTTTCCATCAACTGGTCATACCACCCAACCACCGGACCTTTTTTGGCCGGATCGGAGGACCCATGCGAGAACCCCATGACAACGCCCTGCGGTATGAGCCCGGCGGGCCAGGCCACGTGGAGAGCTACTTCATCCGAGGAAACGCGCCGGACCGGCGGCTCTCGTTCTGGTTGAAGGCCACGGTCTTCGCGCCGCGGCGGGACAGCGCCGTGGCGGAGCTCTGGGGCATCTTCTTCGACGGTGAGAATGACCGGATCTTCTCGGAGAAGCGGACCGTGCCCTTCGGGCTGACGAGCTTTGACGGCGAGCCGCTGGCGATCGCCATCGCAGGCGCCGAGTTCTTCCTCGGCGGCGATGGGGAGGCCCGCGGTGAGCTCCATGGCGAGGCCGGGCGGTGCGGGTGGGGGTTTACTTGGAAGCGGACCGAGGGGCCTCTGGGGGAACCCCTCTGTCTCCTGCCGTCGGAGAAGATGATCGACGGGGCCTTCCCGCGGTCCACACCGCTGACGCCGCTGCCGTCGGTGACCTTTGATGGGGCCTTCGAGGTCTTTGGGGAGTCCGTAGACATCACGGGGTGGACCGGGATGCAGGGCCATAACTGGGGACGAGAGCACGCCTTCGAGTACGCCTGGGGACAGTGTCCGTTCTTGGACGAAGGCGGTGAGCCCTTCTGTTGGGTGGAGGGGTTCAGCGGGAAGATTCGGATCGGGGGGAGGCCGACGCCGTTCATCTCGGCCATGGTGGTCCGCCGGGGAGACCGGGAGTACCGCTTTGATCGGCTCGTGGACCTCTGGCGTCAGGAGGCCGATGTCCTCGTCGACGACTACACGTGGAACCTGAAGCTGAAGAGCGCCGACGGGGAGGCGGCCCTCTCCATGGTGGCCGACCCCGACGAGATGGTCTGCCTGGGCTACCACAACCCCGACGGTCGCCTCTCGTACTGTCTGAACAGCAAAATGTCCCGGGTGAAGCTACAGGTGAACCCCGTCAACGAAGCGGGCTTCCAGTGCGAGAGCCCCCACGGCGGGGCCCTGGAGTTCTTGCGGAACTCCCCGGATCTTCGTTTCTCGAGGGTGGTGTGATGGGGCTTTCCTTCTTTGAGACCATGCAGGGAGAGGTGACGACCGACGACGGGACGACCCACCCCCTTCGATTCCAGGTGAAGGCGGAGTCCACGGCGATCCCCCACTACCTGCTCACGGGCAAGGTCCGGATCACCGGCGTCGTCGACGGCGGGCCCTTCGCCGAGGCCGCCGCCTTAGACGGGGAAATGGTGATCAGCCCGATGCGGCGAAAGGAGATCGCCTACCGGTTCCGGTTCCGAGACCCCCAGGGCCGCCCCTGCCGGTTCGTGGGGCAAAAGGAGATCCGCCTCCACCGGCCGGTGTACTCCATGACCCACCTGGAGGGGCAGATCGAGCGGGACGGGGCGGTGGTGGCGAAGGGAGAGCTGACCTTCGACCTCGACGATCTGCCGGACTTCGTCACCTCCTGGTGGCCTTCGACGTCGATCCCCCACAAGGAGGTCCCCGTCACCCTGAACCCTCGGGAGGTCCGGATCTTGGGGGCCCTCGGGGAAGCGACCATCGTGGGCTACGGGAAGGTCCCGGACTTCGACGACGAGACCCTCGAAGAGGCGGTCCGCCAGCTCGAGGCGATGCCTCGGGACATCTTCGAGCTCTACCGGTGGGGGTTGCGGGGCCTGGACCTGATGCCCCTGCCCGGGGTGGGTGCCCGGTTCGCCGAGCTCTCCGTGGCGGATCGTCGGCGGTGGCTCGAGGGCCACGCCACGGTGGTCGTCCAGCTCTTGATGATGGTCCTGAAGGTCGCCCACTTCGGGCGCGACGACTACCTGAGAGCCCTGGGGCATCCCGCGCCGGAGGAGATCCCACGGGAGAAACCGGAGCGCCACATGCAGCGGGTGACGGCCTGCGAGGATCTCGACGAGGAGACCGAGCTCGAGGTCCACGCCGTGGTGGTCGGCACCGGAGCCGGAGGCGCCGCCGTGGCCTACCAGCTGGCGAAGCAGGGTCTCGCCGTGGCGATCGTCGAGGAGGGTCGGTACTACGCTCGCCATGACTTTGGCGGCCCGCCGATGGACCGGGTCCACGCGATGTACCGGCACCGAAACACGAAGATCACACTCGGTACCCCGATCGTCCTGCCCCAGGGCCGGGCCGTGGGCGGGACGACGACGATCAACTCGGGCACCTGTTTTCGGACCCCCGATCACGTGCTCGACGACTGGCGGCGGCGCCTGGGGTTCCCCGAGGACTTTCAGCCCGACTCCTATGGGGAGTACAGCGACCAGGTGGCGGCCATGCTCCAGGTGGAGCCCGGAACGCCCCAGGCGTTGGGGAAGATCGCCGATGTGATCGGCCGGGGCGCCGACCGTCTGGGGCTCTCTCATGGGCCCCTGCCCCGGAACGCCCCGGGGTGTCCCGGCGTGGGCCAGTGCATCCTGGGTTGCCCCGAGGGCGCCAAGCGGTCCACGGACGTCTCGTACATCCCGGCGGCGCTCCGCGCCGGAGCTCACCTCTTCGTGGGCCTGCGGGCGACCCGCATCCTGATGAATGGCGATCGAGCCGTGGCCGTGGAAGCCCGGGGCTCCGACCGCCTGGGCCGCCCTCGGACCCTGAGGATCCGGGCCGAGAAGGTGATCATCGCCTGCGGCTCCCTGCACACCCCGCTGATGCTCCGAGAAAACGGGTTCCGCCTGCCCTGGATCGGCCGAAATATGTCGGTTCACCCCGCCCTCGGGGTGGTCGCCCGGGCCGACGAGGAGCTCGAACCCTGGAACGCGATCCCCCAGGGATACGGCGTCCACGCTCTGGAGGAAGAGGGGATCCGGTACGAGGGCTACTATCTCCATCCCCAGCTCCTGGCCCCGACCCTCCCCTGGATCGGCGACGAACTCTCCCACTGGATGAACGACTTCACCCGGCTCGCCCAGTTCGGGTTCATGGTTCGCGACGAAGGCGACGGTTGGGTGCGACGGGGCCCGGACGGCCGGTGCGTCGTCGGATACCAGCTCTCCCCCGGGAGCATCCGTCGCCTCAAGCTCGGGGCGAGCCTCCTGGCGGAGCTCCTCCTGGAGGCCGGGTGCGACAAGGTCTTCGTCGGCTTCGGCCCGAACCCCACGATCACCACCCACGATCAGGCCCGGGCCCTCCCCGAGGTCGACGCCGGCCCCTTCGACTTCCGCCTCCTCGGCGCCCACCCTCTGGGCACCTGCCGGATGGCCCGCAGCCCCGAGGAGGGAGTGGTGGACTTCGAGCACCGGGTCTTCGGCACGGAGAACCTCCACGTCGTCGACGGCAGCGCCGTGCCCACCTCGTTGGGGGTAAACCCCCAGATGACCATCATGGCAATGGCCCTGCGGGCCGGTGATGTGATCGGTCGGGGGCTCGCCTGACCCGCGACCAATTGCCACCTCCACTGCTACGTCCACGGTGTCTACTCTCGCATCGCCATTCACCGAGGAGGCACCCATGACCCTTCGACCTTTCAAATACATCTGGCTGATCTCAGCCCTCACCATCGCCGTCGCGGCCTGTGGAGACGAACCGGAAGACGCCCCCACCCACGCGGGCACCACCGACGCCGATCCCTGGCAGGTCGGCTGGGAGTTCCCCGACGCTCCCCAGGTCGGGGAGAACACCCTCCTGCTGACCATCACCGACGACGGCCACGGGGCCGAGGGCCTGGAGGTCACCGTCGAGCCCTGGATGCCCGGTCACGGCCACGGATCACCGGAGACCCCGGTGGTGACCGAGGGGAACGGCGGTGACTACACCGTGGAGAACCTCTACTTCACCATGGGCGGTCCCTGGGAGGTCCGGATCGAGCTCGCCGACGGCGAGGTGGAAGGGGATGGGGTGATCGAGGTGGACGTTCCGTGAGTGGTGGGCGCCGCCCGTTCGGTCTGGTCACCCGCGAACCCCGGTTGGGCGTTGCGAAGGATATCGGTACGTCGGGGTGGGGAAATGATCCGCCGCAAACCCCGACGCCGCGTCGGAGAACCGACAATGAAATTGAAAATGAGTTTCAGTTCCCTATTGATATTGAAAACTACTTTCATTTAGGCTGCGGTCAATGCGGCAAAGGATGCCGAGATCTCACGACACCCAAATTCTTAATGAGGCAGTAAAAATGCGCTCCATCCGAAGAAACCTCCCCGCCGTAACAGTCCTTTCGATCTGGTCGGTTCTGTTGCTCGCGAGCAACGCCACCGCCGACGAGGCCATCGTGATCGAGGTCGACGACGATGAAGAATCAGCCGAAGAAGCCGACGACGAACGACGAGCTCCGACGCGGTTAGGCCGGGTCGACGTGATCGGTGAAACGCTGGAGGCCGTCGACTCCGTGCCCGGGTCCGCGTCGGTGATCACCGCCGAGGAACTCCAGGCTCAGGTACCAATCAGCGGCAATGAGGCCGTCCGGAGCATGCCCGGCGTTCACGTCAGGGACGAAGAGGGCGCAGGGCTGCGGCCAAACATCGGCATCCGGGGCCTCGATCCTTCCCGGGGCCGCACCCTCCTGGTCTTGGAGGACGGCGTGCCCATCGCGCTTGCCCCCTACGGTGAGCCCGAGCTCTACTACGCGCCGGCCATCGAACGCATGGAGCGCGTGGAGCTGGTCAAAGGCTCCGGTTCGGTGCTCTTCGGTCCCCAGACCATCGGCGGCGTCTTGAACTTGATCACCCCACGGCCCCCGGAGGAACGGACCATCACCGCCGAGGTGCGGGGCGGCAACCTGGGCTACCTCTTCGGCAGCGCCTCCATCGGCGACACCGTGGGTCCTGTGGGCTATCGGCTCGGCGTAATGCACAACCGTTTCGCCGGGGCCCGAGGGCTGAACGCGACCTGGACGGACGTCACAGGACAGCTCCGCTTCGAGCTCTCCCCGGACGCGTCGCTGGGTCTGAAGTTGCACTTCTATGACGAGCTCTCCAACGCCACCTATCTGGGCCTGACGACGCCGCAGTTCCAAGCCGATCCTCAAGCTAACTTCGCGATCCACGACGATCTCGTGGTGCGGCGATTCGCCGGCTCGGCGACCTACGAGCATTTCCTCGGAGAGTCGACGCTGCTCCAGACCACGGTGTACGGGCATAACATCGTGCGAAACTGGAACCGCCAGGACTTCGATCGGGCCGACGAGGGCCGCGACTACGAGCGGGTCATCGACGGAGGCGGCCGGGACATCACCGGCGAGTCCTACCCCGATGACGGCAGCGCCGTGTTTATGCGGGACGGGATGGGGAGCCGAAATCGGAGCTTCTTCATCGGCGGGATCGAGCCCCGGATCACCGTCGACTACGGAATCGGCGACGCCGTGGACAACGAGCTGATCCTCGGCGCTCGCCTCCACGGGGAGCTCACCTTGGAGCAGCGGGTGAACTCCACGGTCTCCGACCCCAACGACGTGACGATTCGCGACGACGAGGTCCGCCGAGGCGTGGCCGTCGCCGGCTACGCCCTGAACCGGTTCATGTTTCTGGACCGCCGGCTGAAGGTCTCCCCCGGGCTCCGGGTGGAGTCCTTTTGGAACGAGCGGGAGATCCTCCGCACCCGGGTCGAAGGAGAGCCCACCGATCTCGACCCTCCCAGGGTGAACCAGGATCGGACCGTGGCGCTGATCCCCGGCCTGGGCACCTCCTTTGAGATCACCGATCAGGCCACGGTCTTCGCCGGCGTCCATCGGGGCTTCTCGCCACCGCGGACCAAAGACGCTGTCACCTCCGACGGGGAGCTCCTGGAGCTCGAGGCCGAGTACTCGATTAACTACGAGCTCGGCGTACGAACCCGAGTCGACCAATGGCTCCGGGCGGAGCTCGGCGGCTTCGTCCTCGACTTCTCCAACCAGATCATCCCCCCGTCGGAGTTCGGTGGTGCCGTCAGCGACGATCCCGGGGCGTTGATCAACGCCGGAGAGTCTCTCCACTTCGGAGTCGAATCTCAGGTCGTCTTCGACGCCGCCAACCTCCTGGATCTGGGCTTCGACTTGCCCCTGGGCGTCTCCTACACCTGGGTCCACGCCGAGTTCGGCGACTCCTGGACGGAAGACCTCGCCGGCAACCGCCTGCCCTACGCCCCGGAGCATCGCCTCTCCGGATTCCTACGCCTCGCCCACCCCCTGGGCATCGGCGCCCAGATCAACGGCACCTACATCACGGAGCAGTTCACCGACAAAGCCAACACCGTCGAGGCGTCGGCCGACGGCCTCACAGGGCGGATCGACCCATACTTCCTGCTCGACGCCAACGTCTCCTACCGGATCGCCCCGGCGAACCTGACGGTCTTCGTAGCCGGCAAGAATCTCCTCGACGAGACCTACGTGGCGTCTCGGGCGCCTCGGGGTATTCAGCCCGGAGCGCCGCGGCAAATCTTCGGCGGTCTGCGGGGCCAGTGGTAAGCCCGGACGGGCGCGAGCCGCCCGGCGCTTCGCGCTCCCCCCCTGAGACCGACTCGATCCGGTTCGTGGGGGGGAGTGTTGGCGTCGAGTTTAGGCGTTGCGACGATCTCCGTCGTGGCGTCGGGGTTGGCGGCGAGGGTTGGTACGCCGGGGTTGGCGACGGCATGGATCGTGGCGTCGGGGTTCACGACGCTACAACCTCGATCGCACCGCCCAAACCCGATGCCATCACTCCGCCCCCACGAACCGGTTCGCGTGGGTGGAAGGGTCGGGGTTCGCGTGGGCAGGCTACCGACACGAAAGGGATTCGTGACGATTCCCGCCCGATCCTGCATGATGTCCTACGGTCAGTGTCGATTGCAGTAGCAAGTCCAACCGATGAGAACGGGTAACGCAAACAAATGGTCGCACCTCTGCATCCTCGCGGGGTTTCTCCTTGCCTCGCTGATCCCGACCACCGCCGACGCCGGCGACGCCCAGTTCCTCTTCGTCGTCGACGACGCCCGGGGGATGCAGAGCGCCGATCCCGATCGGCTGGCGATCTTCGCCGTGCAGACCTTGCTCTCCATGGTGGACGACACCGACCAGGCGATCGTCAGCGGCGTCCACGGCGGCACCCTGGCGCCAGGCGAATTGGCCGCCTATTCCGCGCCAAACTCCCCATGCCGGACCATGCTCCAACGGGCCGGCGATGAACTGAACGCCATCGACCGCGAGGGAACTCAGCAGGTGATGGTGATCCTGGGGCGAGGCGTATGCACCGACGGAAACCCCGCATTTCAGGGGTTTCTAGACGGGCTCAGCTCGTTCCAGGACGATCGCCTCCAGGTCTCTATGATTCGATGGCCCTCCGAGGGATCCGCCCGAGGTTGGCGAACCCTGACGGAGAATACCGGCGGACTCTACGCCGAGGTCGAACTGGAGAACCCCACCCGGTTCTTCGAACCCTTCGCCCGGGTTCTCTCCCGGGCCCGAGGAGCCGACGCCGTGGTGCTCGGCCCCGGCCGAGACGTGATCCCCGCCCACAGCGGCGCCCTCCGGGTCCATCTGATGGCCATCGGGCCCGACGTGGATCGGGACCTCTCCCTGGACCTCACGCCTCTGGAAGAAGGTGCAGGCCCAGCCAGCCAGAGCTCGGTGGAGGCCGGCCGACATCAGCACGAAGACGGGATGGCCTTCCGGTACGCCCGGACCACCTACGAACCGGGAGATTCCCCATTGCGGGTCGAGGTCACCGGCGCCGGGACGATGCGGCGCGTGGAGATCACCCGGCGGGCGATCGTGATCAACGAGGCGGTCCACTTTGAGGTGGACTCCGCCAGGATTCGCCCCGAGTCGTCAAGCCTCCTCGACGAGCTCGCCGAGGTGCTCAACGGGGCTCCCTGGATTCGGCGCGTCGAGGTGCAAGGCCATACGGATCACAGCGGGAGCGCGGAATACAACCTGGGCCTGTCGGGCCGTCGCGCCGAGGCCGTCCGGCAGGCCCTGGTCGAGCGAGGCGTGCAATCAGGCCGGTTGACCTCCCAGGGCTACGGATTCCAGGAGCCCATCGTCGAGATCCCTCCGGGTGGGCGAGAGTCCCCGGCGGCGGCCGCCCAGAACCGGCGGGTCGACTTCGTGATCCTCGATCAGGGCGAGCCTCCGGCGGGCAGCGCTGACGGCGACTGGGTGGTGCTGGCCATCCCGGAGTACCGGCTCCAGATGGATATAGAGATGACCCTGGGAGCCTGCGGCGAGTCCTCGGTGCCCGTCTCCTTCGTCCCCGTCGATGGCGAAGCCTGTGTGCACGTGACCTTGAATGATCATCGAGGCCAGCCTGTGACCTTCGATCTGGCCGGCGCCGGGACCCGGGCCGAGGTGGACCACGAGGCCCCCGACGGGGAGCCCCGGGCGGTCCGGGGTGTACGCCAGGGCGTAGAGCCCCGCTTCCAGGTGGAGCTGAGCGGGTTGGCCGAGGGAGATCACGTGCTCCGGCCGCGCATCTCACTGGGAGCCCGGGGCCAATCGGAGCGGATCCTCACCGGGGCCGCCCGGACCGTGCAGGCATCCTCTCGGGAGGCCCGGGCCGAGCCCGGGTCCATCGACCTCGGAGAGATCCTGCCCGGGACGGAGCACTATCACTCCCTCGAGTTGCAAGGGAACTTCCCCACCACCGACGGCCGCCTCCGAGTCGCCGACGCCGAGTCGCTCCCGTCCTGTCTACGCTTCGAGCTCAGCGGCGTTCCCTCCGGAGAGTCCCAACCCTTGACGGCGGGCCAGACCTTCACCGTCGCGGTTCACGTTGCCCCCAACTGCGCTCCTGAGTCGGCGAGCATCGACATCGACGGCCAACTCCACCTGGCGTTCTCCACAGATCCCGGTTCCCAGCCGATCCCGACGGTGATCCTCCCCCTGACGGGGACCCTCACCCAGGATCTCGAGGTCCCCGAGGCCCTACAGGTAAGAGTGCATCCCGGGCAACGGGCGATCCCGGCTCTCGAGCTCGTGAGCAATCATCGCCAGGACCTACCCATGCAGGTGGTCGTCCCCGACAGCAACGAACATCAGCGGTGGTCTTCTCCGGCCCGCCACCTGAGCCTGCAAGCGGAAGACGAGGCGCTGGTCCTTCCCGTCTCTGGTGACGAACGTAGCTCGGTGCCCCTCGTCGTCGAGGCCCATCGATGCTGTGCAGGCGGCGACTACAGGACCCAGGTCGCGCTGATGCCCGGTGTCCCCGGGGCGTCCCCGATCCTCGTGGACGTCGAGGTGGAGGTCCCCGCGGCCGGTTGGTGGACCTGCTGGGGGCCGAGGGTCCTGTGGACGCTCCTGGTGCTCCTGCTCCTGGCGCTCTTGTTCTACCTGTGGTCCGTCTATCGGAGCAGCTTCTTCCTGGATCGCCGCCGCCTGGCCAACTCCCTCGCCGTGCTCCACTGGGATGAGATGAACGACCCCGCTCCGGCGACTCGCCTGGCCGATCAGGTCCGGCAGATTGTCACGCGAGAGATGACCTTCCTCAACCGGCTGAAAGCATTCCTGAGAGCCAACCCGCTGACCCTGGGACTGCCGGGTAGGGAGTACTACGAGACCGTGGAGTTCTCTCTACAGCCGTCGTCGCAGGTCCAGCGGTCGCGGCTGGTGCTCCTGGCGGAGCGGGACCACCAATCCCGGATTCGCCAGGAGCCTCGCCAGGGGTTGGGCAGATGCTTCGCCAGCGCCCGAGGGGGCTTGACGCTCTACGCCGTCCCCGGAGAAGGGGGACGAATCGGAGCCTTCACCATGGCCCGGGAGTTCGACGACTTCGGGATGGACGACGAGTTCCGACCCACCCTGGAGCGACTTCGGCGGCGGACGGACCTCCTGCGGGAGCACTCCGACCGGGAGCCCGGGGACTTCGCCGGCTGGAGGATCGGATGAGGTGGTGTTCGCTCCTGGTACTACTCGTGTTGTATCTGGTCGGCTGTTCGGGAGCCTCGGCGGTCGCCATCGACGACCCCACGCCTGACGAGCTAGCTGAGGCCGACGTCCAGGACCCCGACGACCCCGACGATCCTGACGAGCCGCCCCGCCCGGCCCGCACCCTCGATGACTTCGACGAGATCTCACGCCAGAACCGCGATGAATTCTCCCATGGGCACATCGACGGCACCCCGGTATCCGAGTTGGGCCCCGGCGCGCTCCTCCTGCAGGGGGTCACGGAGCTCACCCTGGAAGAAGCGGAAGCCCTCGCCAGCTTCGACGGCCACACCATCTATCTCCCCGATCTCGAACAGGTCACCCCCGACGTGGCCCGGGAGCTGAGCAGGTGGGACGGGACCTGGCTTCTGGCCCTCGGGGTCCGCGCCTTGGACCCCAAGTCGGCGGCGGAGCTGCTCCAATGGGAGGGGACCACCCTCTCCCTCAACGGATTGGAAGGCCTCGACGAAGCCACCGCCAGGGGCCTCGCCATGTGGCAGGGGCGACGGCTGACCCTCCACGGGCTGGCCACCCTCCCCCCGGAGGTGGCCGCCGGGATCGCCACCTGGGAGGGAACCCGCCTGGAGCTCGACGGCGTCGGCGAACTCTCCCGGGAGAGCGCCCAACAACTGGCGGTGTGGGAGGGGAACTGGCTCTCCCTGGGCGGAGTCCGCGCGCTGGACCGAGACACGGCGGCCCACCTCGCCGGCTGGGATGGGGAGTGGCTCAGCCTGGACAGCCTCGAAGCCCTCGACGAAGAGGTCGCCGGGGCGTTGACAGACTGGACCGGTGGGTGGCTGATCCTCGACGGTCTGACAGATCTGGAGCGAGGCGCCGCCGACGCCATCGCTGGCTGGGACGGCGAGTGGTTGTCCCTGGCATCGATTCAGACCCTCGACCCCGACGTCGGACACCGACTCGCCGCCTGGCCCGGCGTGGTGCTTCGCCTCAACGGCCTCAAGACCCTCGACGACGAGACCGCCGCCGCCATCGCTGCGTGGCCGGGATGGCGGCTGGATCTCAACGACCTCGAAGAGCTCACCCCCGAGGCCGCCGCCCGGCTCGCCGAATGGTCGGGACAGCGGATCTACATCAACGGCCTGCAAGAGATCTCCCCCGAGGCCGCCGAAGCCTTCTCTGCCTGGACGGGCACGATGTTGTACGCCAACGGGCTCCGCACCCTGGAGCCCGCGGCGGCGGCGGCCCTCGCGAGCTGGCGAGGACAACGGATGTACCTCAACGGCATCGAGCACCTCACAGACGAAGCACTCGCAGAGCTCGTAAAATGGCGAGGCGCCTGGCTCCGCCTGAACAGCCTTCGAGAGATCACCCTCGAGGGCGCCGAGCTCCTCGCCACCTACTCTGGAGAATGGCTTCGCCTCAGCGGCCTGACGAGTCTGGAT
This sequence comes from Myxococcales bacterium, assembly GCA_007120035.1. Classification (GTDB taxonomy): domain Bacteria; phylum Myxococcota_A; class Bradymonadia; order Bradymonadales; family Bradymonadaceae; genus SKON01. The sequence continues at coordinate 8,083 of SKON01000183.1, read as the reverse complement.
CGAGACCGCGCCCAGGCGCTCGCCACCTGGAACGGCCGGCTCCTGTCGTTGAATGGCCTGGAAGTGCTCAACCCCGAGGTCGCCGAGGCCATCGCCACCTGGTCGGGGCTCACCCTGGAGCTCGACGGCCTGAAGAGCCTGGACCCACCCACCGCCGAGGCCCTCGCCACCTGGTCGGGGTGGCGGATCTCCCTGAACGGCCTCCACAAACTCGACGTCGACACCGCCCTCGCTCTCGCCACCTGGCCCGGCCAGATCCTCTCACTGGCGGGCCTCCGCGATCTACCCGACGACACCTTCGCGAGCCTCGAGGGTTTCCCCGGCGCCCTGATCATCGCCGGCGCCGGCGAGTTCTACGAGGGGGAGCTGCCCACCCTGAACCCCTACGAAGAGTCCGGCGATCACCCTTAAACGCCGAGACCACCGACCCCCAGCCTCTGTACACCCCGCCACCGGCCCGGTATGTTCTCCGCCGTGTGTGCACTGGTCGTGTCGTAGCGGAGTACAGCCATGAACCGGATCGCGATCCGCCGGGAAGATAAGAACCATTGGGAGCGGCGGGTTCCGCTGATCCCCGACGCCGTGGTGGAGCTCGTGGCCGCCGACGTGCCCCTGGCCGTTCAGCCCTCGGAGGTACGGGCCTTCCCCGACGAAGCCTACGCCACCGCCGGGGCTACCATCCGGGAAGACATCGAAAAGGCGGACCTGATCCTGGGCGTCAAAGAAGTCCCGCCCCGCTACTTTCAGCGCCCCGCGGCGTGGATGTTCTTCTCCCACACCATCAAAGGGCAGGCCGACAACATGCCCATGTTGCAAGCGCTCCTCGACTCCGGGAGCACCCTCTTCGACTACGAGCTGATCACCGACGAAGACGGCCGGCGCCTGGTGTTCTTCGGGCGCCACGCCGGGTACGCCGGAATGGTCGAGACCCTGGTGGCCTTGAGCGCCCGATGGACCGCTCGTGGGCTCCGTCACCCCTTCAAGTCCCTGCGACAACCCTACATGTACTCCGAGCTTGCCACCCTGGTGGAGGCCCTCGGCGAGATCGGAGAGGAGATCGACGAGACGGGGTTTGAGGCAGCCGGTGGCCCGCCCCGGATCGCCGTCCTCGGAAACGGCAACGTGAGCAGCGGCGTACAGGCCATCCTCAACGCCCTTCCCACCCAATGGCACACCCCGTCGGAGTATCTGGCACTCGGCGACGACGCCGACCCCCACCGAGTCCACGCCGCGATCTTCCAGGAGGAGGATCTCGTGCGTCGCCGTGACGGCTCGACCTTCGACCTGAAGCACTTCTACGACCACCCCGCGGAGTACGAGCCCACCACCCTGCCGCTGCTCACAAAGAGCACCGCCGTGGTGACCACCTACTACTGGGACGACCGGTTCCCCCGGTACATCTCCAACGCCGCCCTGAAAGAAGCAGCCCACACCGACGGGTTTCGCCTGGAGGTGATCGGAGATATTACCTGCGACATCGACGGCTCCGTGGAGCCCACCGTCCGACCCACGGACCCCGGCGACCCCTGCTACGGCTTCGATCCCCGGACCGGGGAACACACCGACGAGATCACCGACGACGTCCTGTCCATCATGGCTGTCGACAACCTCCCCTGTGAGCTCAGCGTCGACGCCTCTCGCCACTTCAGCCTGGCCCTGCTTCCGTTCATCGTCTCGTTGAGCGACGCCGACCTGGAAGCCCCCACCCTGGAGGAGAGCGGGCTCTCCGCGACCCTTCGACGAGCCTGCATCGCCTGGCGAGGGGACCTGACACAGGCCTTCGTATATCTGAAAGAACCGCTGAACGCCGCGGGAGGTGAGCCGTGAAGAAAGAGCACCTGATCGACGAACTCCGGGCCCGCCAGGTGGCCCGGGACCTGGGCGAAGAGTGGCAGATCCCCGAGGCATCCCGAGCCTATCAGACCCACCTCTGGGACGGCCGCGAAATGGGGTGGCCCGTCCTCCACCTCGAGGACGTCACGGGGATCCCCTTCTTGGAGGGGGTCACCGGCGTGGAAGAGTACCAGCACCGCGCCCGGGTCCGGGCCGGCGACGGCGACCTCTTCGCAGCCGGGACCACCCCGGCCGAGGGCTACGAGGACTACTGCCGAGAAACCCTGGGCCTGGGCTCGCCGGAGTTTTTGCAGGCCACTGACGAAGATCCCTCGGCCGTGGCCCGGGCCTGCCTGACACCGGAGATCCTGGACCACCTCAGCCACCGGGCACGGGAGGCCGGCGGGATGGTGATCCACCCCTACATGTCGATCCAGTCCGTTTGGAAGCTCGCCGACCAGGTCGCAGGCCTCTCGGGATCCCCCGTGCAGGTGCTCGGAGCCCCACCGCCGGTGCTGTGGATCGCCAACGATAAAGCCCGGCTGTCCCGACTCGTGGAGGACACCCTGGGGGCCGACTGGATCGTCGAGACCCACCGCCACGCACACCCCGAAGAGCTCGCCGAGACCCTGGGCGACATGGCCCGCCGCCACGACTGGGTGGGCATGAAGCGGACCCGCTGCGCGTCGGCCATGGGCAACCTGGTCCTCGACGCCCGGGAGCTCCGCGCCGCCACCGACCAGGAGCGCTTCCAGACCGTGGAGCGCTTCCTCGAGCGCACCCAATGGTGCGGGACCGAGGAGGTCCTCGTCGTGGAGTGGCGACAGACCGACCTCTCCCCGTCCACCCAGCTCTGGATCCCCCCCAAAGGTCAGGGCCTCCCCCTCTTAGAGGGCGTCTACGAACAGCTCCTGGAGGGACCTGAAAAGGTCTTCTTGGGCAGCCGCCCCTCGACGCTCCCGGCGCCCCTGAACCGGGCTATCGGCGACGCTTCGGTCCAGGTTTGCACCGCCTTGCAAGAGCTTGGCTACGTGGGACGATGCTCCTTCGACTTCATCGTCAGCGGCGACGTCGACGGCGACTTCCACGCCCAGATCACGGAGTGCAACGGCCGATGGGGCGGCACTTCGACGCCGATGCATCTCGTGGATCGCTTGACCGGCGACCCGGCGCGCCGTCCTTCTTATGTGGCCACCGACACCTACCTCCCCGAGGAGTTGATCGGCATGGACTTCCCCGAGCTCAAGAGGCGGCTTCGATCAGAGCTCTTCGACGCCACCACCGGCCAGGGGCGGTTCGTGCTCTACAACGTGGGCCCCTTGAAGGAGCGCGGAAAGTTTGACGTGATCGCCCTCGGCGAGTCTCCCGACGAGGCTCGCCAGGTGTTGGAAGAACTCCTCCCCGAGCTTTTGGGTACGCCATGACCTTGGAACAGTTTGACCGAATCCTGAAGGCTCGCGTCGTCGCCGCCGCCATCCTCTACGCGGCCTTCGTCGTGGTGGCCATCTACGCCACCCTGACGGGCTCCCTGATGTCCAACCCCACGCCGTCGATCGTCTTGATGGTGTTGAGCTATCTCCTGATCCCCCGTCGGGCTCTTCCCAAGAACTACCAACCCGAAGACCAGGCCGAGGCCGACTTCGCCGAAGCTCGGTTCGAGCTGGAGAAGAAGCTCCAGAAGTCTCGGCTGGCCCTCTTCGTCTCGGCGGTGATCCTCCTGGCGTTGGTGCCCTTCCTGATGGGCGAACCCATCTTCCAAACCACCTGAGGCCTCCATGCGGGCAGCTGGTTTCCTGGCAGCCACCTCTCTGATCGCTACTCTGGGGTGTTCGACCACTCAAGAGGCCGCCCTGAGCGCCCCTGAGGACCTCAGCAGCCATGCCTGCGTCAGCGCCGAGGGGCAGCGGTTCATCACGTACTGCGCGTCCCCGGAGGCCGCCGAGCTGGCTCGACGACAGCAGGTGATCGAGCGCGCCGGTGACGACGAGGTGCTCCCCGAAGACATGGTTCCCCTCACCGTCGAGGGAGCGCCCCTGCGGGGACCCTCCGACGCCGGGGTGACGATCCATCTCTACAGCGACCTCCGATGTCCCGGATGCCGGGCGCTCTACGAGGATTTGGTGGAACGCGTCGACCAGGGCGACGAGCTCCGCCTGGTCTTTCGACACATCCCCACGGACACCGTCGCCGAGGCCCTGGCCCTGGCCGCGATCGCCGCCGACGAGCAGGGGCTCTTCTGGGACTTCGCCGACGCCGTGGTCCGCCGAGGCGATGACCTCCGCGTCGAAGAGCTCGCCGGCCTCGGAGAAGAGCTCGGCCTCGACCTCGACGCCTGGCAACGAGAGATCAGCCGAGACCGCACAGCGCGAACGCTGGCCGCCGACGGGGTGCGGGCCGACCGCCTCGGAGTCGTCGCTGCGCCGACGCTCTTCATCAACGGCCGCCGCCACGTCGGCCCCCTGGCCGGAGACGAGCTCGACGACCACCTCGACGCCGAGCTCAAACAGGTCCGCGCCATGGCCGCCGCCGGACTCGCCAGCCATCGCATCAGCTGGCGCCGGATCCTCCAAAACTACCGCCCCGTCGACTGGGAGCAGGTCGCCGAGGCCGACGCCGACCTCGAGACCGGCCTGCGAGTCTCCTACGTTCCCCGCGGCGACTCCCCCCACACGGGCGCCGCCGATCGTGACACCCTGGTCACGGTGGTCCTCTTCGTCGACATCGCCTCCGAGCCAGGGATGGACGCCCTCGGCCTCTGGATCTCCCTCTTGTCCGAGTACGGCCGCCAGGGATTGCAGCTCGTGATCAAGCACCGCCCCCAGGGTCCGGAAGACTCCTACTCCTTTATGGCCGCCCGGGCTGCCGCCGCGGCCCACCTCGGCGACGCGTACTGGGAGTTCATCGTCGGCCTCCTGGAAGGCACGACCTACCCCGAAGAGCCCGGACTCCCCGCCGCCCAGGACGCCGTCGACGCCGACCTCCGACTCGCCGCCGACCTCGACATCACCCGTCCCCCGGAGGTCTTCATCAACGGCATCCGCCTCTCGGGCCGATGGTCCTTCGACGAACTCGCCCCCCTCATCGACGACCAGATCGCCCTTGGCGCGACCTTGCAGGAGCTCACCGGCCATTCCGGCGAGGCCCTCTATCGGGACCTGGTAGAAGTGAACGGGGAGTGAGGCGAACCGGGGAGTGAGGCAAACCTGCGGTCACTCCCGAAGCGCCTCCGCCTTCTTCGCCACCTCCCGACCCTCCTCGACGTCGACCAGCAAGAGAAGAGCCCCGCCGACGACGAAGAAGATAATGATCGACAGGATCGCCTGCCGGCTCGAGCCCGTCAGGTAGATCATCGCCGCGAAGATCGCCGGGCCAAAGATCCCCGCGAACTTCTCGAAGACCGCGAAAAACCCGAAGAACTCCCCCGCTTTCTGACGCGGGATCAGGCTCGCGAAGAGGGATCGCGACAGAGCCTGGGTGCCCCCCTGCACGGTGCCCACCAAGAACGCCAGGATCAGAAAGTGAACCCAGGTGGTCATGAAATAGGCCAGGACGCTGATGATCATATAGACCACCAGACCGATGAAGAGCGATGGCTTCGTACCGATCCGAGCGGCGACCATCCCGAAGAGGAACGTGCAGGGGATCCCCACGATCTGCACCACCAAGATGGAGCCCACCAGCACCCCTCGCTCCAACCCCAACTCCGTGCCGTAGATGGTAGCCATCCGGATGATCGTGCCGATGCCGTCGTTGTAGATCAGAAAGGCGATCAGCATCACCAGGGCCTGCCGATAGAGCTTCAGCTCTCGGAAAGTCTCCTTCAGCCTTCCTACCGCCCGAGCCATCGCCTGAACGGCCGTGACCTCCCCGGCCTCCACGACCACCGGCGGCTCCGGCACCTTGCGCATCAGGGGAATCGTGAACCCCGCCCACCAGAAGGCCACGGCGATAAACGAGAGCCGCGTCGGCAGCGTGCTCTCGTCGGGGAGTCCCAGGAGCCCGGGCTGAAGGATCATCACCAGACACGCCGCAAGGAGCACCGTGGCTCCGCAGTACCCGATAGCGAACCCGGCCGTGGACACCCGATCCACCTCCTCCTTGCGGGCGATGTGGGGGAGCATAGCGTCGTAGAAGATCATCGACCCGTTGGCGCCGATGTTGGCGATGATGAAGAGCACCGCCGCCAGGACCCAGTCGCCCTGGTGGATAAAATACATCCCCGCCACGGAGACTACCCCCATCCCGGCGAAGAACCCCACCATCCGCTTCTTCACCGCCACGTAGTCGGCCACAGCCCCGATGAACGGCGCCAGGGCCGCGATGATCACCAGCGCCACCGTGGTGGCCGTCGCGAAGTACTGGGTGGCCAGCTCCGGGCGAAGCTCGGCGGCGGCGACCTGCTGGAAGTAGATCGGGAACACCGTGACCACCACGACCGCCCAGAACCCCGTGACGGCCCAGTCGTACATCGCCCAGGCCCGCAGCTCCGGGCGGTGGAGCCCCAGGCGCTCCAGAGTTCGGTCGCGCCAGGACTCGGTCATAGCTCTTTGGGTCGGATCAGATCCTCGAGATCAAAGGCGTTGGCCCCCAGGGCGTCACTCCACCGCTCCCCCTCGCCAACCAGGAGCGCCGCGTTGGCCGTGGTCATCTCGTGGTACTCGCCGGCGAAGTACCCCACCAGGGACTCCCACCCCGGGTTATGCCCCAGGACCAGGACCGTCGAGACCTCGTCCGGCACGGTGAGGAGCGCTTGATACACCTCGTCGACCCCGGCCAGATAGAGGGAGTGATCCCAGGTCACCTCGGGCTCCTCATCGAAGACGGGGGCCATCAGCTCCCAGGTCTCCCGGGTCCGCGTGGAGTCGCTGCTGATCACCACCTCCGGTGTCCACCCGAGCTCCTGGAGTCGAGCCGCCACCCGGGGGGCGTCTCGCTGGCCCCGGGGATTTAACGGACGGCGATGGTCGGAGAGCCCCGGGTGGTCCCAGGAGCTCTTGGCGTGGCGCATCACGATCAGACGTCGTTCCATGATCGTACTCCAAGTGGGGGTGATCCAAGCAAGGAGACAGCACCACAGGTGGTGGGGGTTGTCAATTCCTGGGACAGCTCACCCCGGTCCCCCCGATCCCGCAGTACCCGTTAGGGTTCTTATGCAGGTACTGCTGGTGGAAGTCCTCGGCGTAGTAGAACTCCGGGGCCTCCTCGATCTCGGTGGTGATCGCCGACAGCCCGGCCTTCTTCAGCTCCGCCTGGTAGGCATCCCGGCTCGCCAGGGCCGCCTCTAGCTGAGCTTCGTCGTAGGCGTAGACCGCGGAGCGATACTGGGTGCCCACGTCATTGCCCTGGCGCATCCCCTGCGTGGGATCGTGGCTCTCCCAGAAGGTCCGAAGGAGGTCGGCGTAGGAGATCTTCTCCGGATCGTAGACCACCCGCACCACCTCGTTGTGGCCCGTGCGGCCCGAGCATACCTCCTCGTAGGTGGGGTTCTTCGTATACCCTCCGGCATACCCCACCTGCGTGGAGAGAACCCCGTCGAGCTTCCAGAAGAGCCGCTCCGCTCCCCAGAAACATCCCAGCCCAAAGAGGGCCACCTTCGACCCCTCCGGGAAGGGCTCCACCATGGTCGTCCCCAGCACCCGGTGGGTCGGAGTGACCTGCAGCGGTTCGTCGCGACCCGGCAGGGCCTTGGCCGGGTCGGGCATCTCGGTCTTGGAGCGGGAGAAGAACATCAGGGGCCTCCGGTCGAGGGAATTGAACGCAGGACTACAATAGCCCCAACGAGCCACCCCGCATAGGTCTTCCTGAAAGGGATTTGACAGGCCCCGGAGCTTCGGTCCAAGCTCCCCCGGTCCCATCGTCGGGGCGATCGTCAACCAGGAAAGCAGTCAGTAAGGGTACGAAATGCGGTTGCAGTTGGGTTTGGATTTGCTTCATCGACGGATCGAGGAGTGGGCCGAGGAGGCCCTCATTGTCGGTGAGCGCGCGTCCCTGAAAATCGAGGCGTTTGAAGAGTACGGGGCCGACCTGATCGCGACCCTCCACGACCTCTCCGAGGAATTGGAGCTCAGCAGCGAATCCCTGGGTCTCACCGGAACGGAGGTCCCGATCCGGGAGCTCTGCGAAGAGCTGTGGAACACCCTCCGCGAAGGCTGGGAAATGGTGGAGTTCGCCGACCAGCCCATGGAGTTTCGCGTCGAGGAGCTCCACACCGTGCTGGTCTCCGTCGCCGGGGTCCTCTCCATGCCCCCCG
>SKON01000064.1 GCA_007120035.1 Myxococcales bacterium | reverse complement strand
GCGCGGCAGGCCGTGCGGGATCTGCAGGATCGGATCAGCCAGTGCTACGGGCAGCGGTTGCGGTCCAACGCCTTCGCCGGCAGCGGGCGGCAGATGCTGCAGGTGACCGTGGACGGTGAGGGGTCGGTGTCGGTGCAGCAGACGGCGTCGCAGGTGGGGGATCGGCAGGTGGAGACCTGCGCGCGGCAGGCTCTGGAGGGAGGGGGCTATCCGGCGGCCGACGAGGACACGGCGACGATCAACGTGAATATCATGTTTACCTTCCGAGACGAGGCATAGGATGGGAGATCGACCGATGAAGGCCCCCCGGGGTGCGGAGCTGCAGTGTAAAGGGTGGGTGCAGGAGGCGGCGCTGCGGATGCTGTTGAACAACCTGGACCCCGAGGTGGCCGAGGATCGGGAGAAGTTGGTGGTGTACGGGGGGAGTGGTCGGGCGGCCCGGTCCTGGGAGGCGTTTGATGATCTCGTCGAGACCCTGCGAGGGTTGGAGAACGATGAGACGTTGTTGGTTCAGTCCGGCAAGCCCGTGGCGGTGTTCAAGAGTCATGAGGACGCGCCGCGGGTGTTGATCGCGAACTCCAATCTGGTGGGGAAGTGGGCGAATTGGGAGCACTTCCGGGAGCTGGAGCGGCAGGGCCTGATGATGTACGGGCAGATGACGGCGGGGAGCTGGATCTACATCGGGACCCAGGGGATCTTGCAGGGGACCTATGAGACTTTCGCGGCGGCGGCGCGGCAGAAGTTTGGCGGGGATCTGAAGGGGCGGTTCGTGCTGACCGCGGGCCTCGGGGGGATGGGGGGAGCGCAGCCGCTGGCGGCGACGATGAACGGTGGGGCGGTGCTCTGCGTGGAGGTGGATCCGAAGCGGATCGATCGGCGGGTGGAGACGGGGTATTGCGACCGGAAGACCGAGGAGTTGGAGGAGGCCCTGAGGTGGATCGAGGAGGCCCGGGCCGAAGGAGAGGCGTTGAGCGTGGGGTTGGTGGGGAACGCGGCGGAGGTGTTTCCCGAGATCCTGGAGCGAGGGATCGTGCCGGATGTGGTGACGGATCAGACGAGCGCTCATGATCCGCTGGACGGGTATGTGGCGCCGGGGATGAGCCTGGAGGAAGTGGGGGCGATGCGGCGCGACGATCCCGAGGGGTATGTGGAGCGGTCTTTGGACGGGATGGTGGGCCATGTGGAGGCCATGGTGGGGTTTCAGGAGGCCGGGGCGGTGGTCTTCGATTACGGCAACAATATTCGGCAGTTCGCTTTTGATCGGGGGCTGGAGCAGGCGTTTGCGTTTCCGGGGTTCGTGCCGGCGTTTATCCGGCCGCTGTTTTGTGAGGGGTCGGGGCCGTTTCGGTGGGTGGCGTTGTCGGGGGATCCCGAGGATATCTACAAGACCGATGAGGCGATCAAGGAGCTCTTCCCGGAGAAGGAGCACCTGTTGCGGTGGTTGGAGATGGCCCGGGAGAAGGTGCATTTTCAGGGGCTGCCGGCGCGGATCTGCTGGTTGGGGTACGGAGAGAGGGCGAAGGCGGGGCTGCGGTTCAACGAGATGGTCAAGAGTGGGGAGTTGAAGGCGCCGATCGTGATCGGTCGGGATCATCTGGACGCCGGGAGCGTGGCAAGCCCGAATCGGGAGACCGAGGCGATGAAGGATGGGACCGACGCGGTGGCAGATTGGCCGATCTTGAACGCCATGATCAACGCCGTGAACGGGGCGAGTTGGGTGAGCTTTCACCACGGGGGCGGTGTGGGGATGGGGTATAGCCTGCACGCCGGGCAGGTGATCGTGGCCGATGGGACGGAGGCGGCGGCTCGGCGGTTGGAGCGAGTGCTGACGTCGGATCCGGGGATGGGGGTGGTGCGGCACGCCGACGCGGGGTACGAGCGGGCGATCGAGGTGGCCCGGGAGCGGGGAGTGCGGATTCCGGGGTTGGAGTAGGGTCAGGATTCGGGGAGGGTCGAGGGGGACTCTTCGGCGAGGTAGCGTTCGAGGCAGCCGAGGAGTTGATCGAGGTGGGTGAGGAGGCTCTGGAGCCTCTGGGTGTCCTCGGTGTCGGCCCACTGAAGGCGGTTGAGGATCACCAGGTGGGTCTCGATTTCGCCGAGGGAGAGCTGGGCGGCGTGGACGTGGCGCAGGTAGGTGAGGGTGGAAGGGGTCTGGAAGCCGGAGGCCAGGTGGGTGGGGAGGGCCAGGGCGGAGCGGCGCATGGCGGTGAGGACCTCGGGGGGAGCGGAAGCGGTGAGCTCCGTGGTGAGGTGGTAGATGAGTTCGACGAGGTCGACGGCGCGATTCCAGACGGTCAGGCCGTGGTAGCCACGAAAGTTCATAGGGGTCCCCCCGGTTGGGATCAATCAGAAGTGGATGAGGTGAATATAGGGCGGTCGGGGGGGAGGGCCAGTCAGTCGATCTCGACGTCGGCGGAGTCGGTCCAGTAGACGAGGTTGCCGCGGTAGATGACGGCGTCGGTGTGGGCCTGTCCGAAGTGGTAGGGGAGGTAGCGGTAGTGGGGGGCGTTGAAGCAGGCGATGTCGGCGCGGTGGCCGGCCTGTAGGGAGCCGATGTTGTCGCGGCGAAGGGCTCGAGCGGCGGCGACGGTGACGGCGCGGAGGGTCTCGGCGGGGGTGAGCTTGTAGAGGGTGGCGGCGAGCATGAGGATGGCGCCGAGATCCTGGGTCATGGCGCTGCCGGGGTTGAAGTCGGTGGCCAAGGCGACGTCGCAGCCGGCGTCGAGGAGGGCTCGGGCCGGGGCGAGGTGGTCCGTGGTGCCGAGGAAGAGGTTGACGGCGGGCATGAGGACGGCGACGACGCCGGCGTCGGCCATGGCGGCGATGGCTTCGGGGCCGGTATGTTCGAGGTGGTCGGCGCTGGCGGCGCCGATGTCACAGGCCATCTGGACGGCGCCGATGTCGGCGATTTCGTCGGCGTGGATGCGGGGGATCAGGCCGTGGTCTTTGCCCGTTTGGAGGATCCGGCGAGCCTCGTCGGCGGTGAAGGCGCCGCGGTCGCAGAAGACATCGCAGTAGCCGGCGAGTTGTTGGTCGGCGACGGCGGGGATCATCTGGTCGCAGACGAGGTCGATGTAGCGGTCGCGGTGGTCGCGGTGTTCTCGGGGGACGGCGTGGGCGCCGAGGAAGCAGGGGACGAGCTCGCAGGGGACCTCGGGGGCGGCGTTGGCGATGGCCCGAAGGCTCTTGAGTTCGTCGTCGACGGTGAGGCCGTAGCCGGATTTGATCTCCAGGGTGGTGATGCCCTGGCGGACGGAGTGGAGGACCCGGGGGATCAGGGTGGCGGTGAGGGATTGCAGTGAAGCGGCGCGGAGGGCGTCGACGGAGTTGAGGATACCGCCGCCGGCCTCGAGGATCTCCACGTAGGACTGCCCGGCGTTGCGGAGCATGAACTCCCTGGAGCGCTCGCCGGCGAAGACCGCGTGGGTGTGGCAGTCGATGAGGCCGGGCATGGCGACGTCGGTCTCGAGGAGGTCGAGGGAGTCTTTGCGGAACTTCTTGGGGCGTTCGTTCCAGGGGCCGACCCATTGGATGGTTTCGGTGGTCTCGTCGATGACGATGGCGCCGTCTTCGATGAGGCCGACGAGCTGGTCGTCGCGGTCCTGGATGGCTTCGGCGTCGGAGGGGACGGGGGTGTCCGTGGGGACCGAGGGGGGCATGGTGAGGAGTTGACGGGCGCGTACGAGGTACATGGGGGCTCCGTGAGGGTTCACCGAGGGACGAAGACGGCGATGATGACGATGGCGATGACACCGAGGAGGGCGGGGATCAGCCAGACGGGGACGGTGCGGGTCGGGGGCCAGTCGATGTCATCGGTGTTGGCGTTGTCGGCGGTGTTCTGGTTGGGAGGGGGCTCTGGTTCTGGTGAGGAGTCTGGGGACGGGGCTTTGGTGGACAGGGGGGCGGGGGGCGTCGGCTCGAAGGCCGGGTCGGACGGCAGGGCCTGGCGGCGCATTGTGGGGACGCTGTCGGCCGGGAGAGCGAGGAATTGGTCGAGGGTGTGGGCGAAGTCCCGTTGTCCTTCCGCCGGGAGGGCGTCGTCGAGGGAGAGTGGGGTGGGGTCGGAGGTGATCGTGGACCGTTGTGGGCGGGGGAGGATCCAGGGGGAGAAGGGGTCGTCGAGGGAGGTGTCGAGGTGAACGGGTTCCATGGCGAGGTCGCGGCGGATCTGGTCGATCCGTTGGCGGACGGCCATGGCGGACTCGGGGCGGTCGTCGGGGGACTTGGCGAGGAGGTCGGCGACGAGATCGCTGAGGGGCTCGGGGACGACACCGGCGAGGGAATCCGAGAGGCGAGGCGGTGGACGATGGACGTGGCAGAGGAGGATCTGGAGGCTCTGTTCGGCGACGAAGGGGCGATGGCCGCTGACCATTTCGAAGAGGAGGACGCCCAGGGAGTAGAGGTCGGATCGGGGGTCGATGGGGAGGTTTTGGGCCTGCTCGGGGGACATGTAGGCCGGGGTGCCGCAGATGATGCCGGTCTTGGTGATGCGGGTGTCGGAGCTCAGGTTACGGGCGATGCCGAAGTCGAGGACCTTGAGCTGAACGGCGCTGTCGGAGCCGGGGCGAAGGAAGACGTTGTCGGCCTTCAGGTCGCGATGGACGACGCCGAGGGAGTGGGGTTCGGTGAGGGCGCTGCAGATCTCGAAGGCGATCTGGAGGGCGAGCTCGGGGCGAAGGGAGCCCTGTCGGAGGAGGTCGCCGAGGGAGATGCCCTCGACGAGTTCCATGGCGAGGTAGAGGAGGTCTCGATCGCGGTCCTGACCGAATTCGACGAGGCGGACCGTGTTGGGGTGGGTGAGGCCGGAGACGATCTTGGCTTCGTGGAAGAAGCGGGTCAGGGCGGTCTCGTTTTCGGCGAGGTCCTCGCGGAGGACTTTGATGGCGACGGGGCGGCCGACGGAGGTCTGGGTGGCTTTGTAGACGGTGCCCATGCCGCCGGAGCCGATGCGTTCATCGACGAGGAAGCGGCTGTCGAGGGTGGCGCCGAGGAGAGGGTCGACTTTGGATTTGGAGGGTTTGAGGAGGAAGAGCTGAGAGCCGTCGCGGGGACAGACTCCGTGGTTTTCCTCGAACCGCGCTTTGCATTGGGGACAGTAGTAGGTCATTCCCAGGAACCACCGAGTGAGGACATGTCCTGTGAGCCCCCGTCGGTGGCATCCTACGATTGAGGGAGGAGGCGGTCAACGAGGCGATGGTCGGGGGAGAGCTCGCAGACGGGGTCGGTGCGGGCGGGGTCGCCAGTGATGGCGAAGGCCTGGCAGCGGCAGCCGCCGAAGTCGAGGTCTCGGCGATCGCAGGAGCGGCAGGGTTCGGGCATCCAGTGGGTGCCGCGGAACCTCTGAAAAGCGGGGGAGGAGGTCCAGATGTGGTGGAGGGAGTTCTCGGTGACGTTGTCCAGGGGGAGGTCGGGGAGGGAGGAGGCGCCGTGGCAGGGGAGGACGTCGCCGTTGGGGGCGACGACGAGGAGCTCTCGGCCCCAGCCGCCCATGCAGGCTTTGGGGCGGAGGGCGTAGAGGTCGGGGACGACGTAGTCGATGAGGAGGCGGCCGCGGAGGTCCTTGCGGCGGCGGCGGATGAGGTCGTTAGTGGCCTGGACCTGGGGCCAGGTGGGGAGGAGGTCGGCGCGGTTCTGGAGGGCTCGGCCGATGTACTGGGTGTGGGCGATCTCGATGCGCTCGGCTTGCAGGGAGATGGCGAGGTCGAGGAGGTCGTCGACGTGGTGGAGGTTCTTGCGGTGGACGACGGCGTTGATGGTGAGGGGGAGGCCGGCGCCGCGGACGAAGCGGGCGGTGGCGAGCTTCTTGTCGAAGCCCTTGAAGGCGCCGATCTCGTCGGAGAGGGCGGCGGTAGCGGCCTGGAAGCTGAGTTGGACGTGGTCGAGGCCGGCGGTGGCGAGTCGTTGGACGCGGTCTTCGGTGAGGAGGACCCCGGAGGTGATGAGGTTGGTGTAGAGGTCGACCTCTGCGCAGACGCGGACGATGTCTTCGAGATCGTCGCGGACCGTGGGTTCGCCTCCGGAGAGGTGGACCTGTAGGACGCCGAGGTCGGCGGCCTGGCGGAAGACCTGGAGCCAGGCGTCGGTGTCGATCTCGTCGGAGCGGCGTTGGAGCTGGACGGGGTTGGAGCAGTAGGGGCAGCTCAGGGGGCAGCGGTGGCTGAGCTCGGCGAGGAGTCCAGTGGGGATCAGGTCGGTCATATGGCCAGGACCCCGCGGTCAACGAAGGTGTCGAAGAGTTCGATGACGTCTGTGAGGATCTCTTCGCGGGGAGCGTCGAAGTCGTTGGCGAGTCGGTCGGTGATGTCGCCGAGGGTGCGGTGGCCGTCGACGAGGTCGAGGACGGCTCGGGAGATGTCGTCGAGGAACCAGACGCGCTCGGGGGCGAGGAGGATCCAGGCCTGGCGGATGGGGTCGAAGCGGGTGCGGACGCCGCGGTGGAAGGTGGGGGTGTAGGCTTCGTTCACGCCGGGGGCCTCCCGGTGGGGACGAAGGCGCCGGGGGGGACGAAGCCGGGATCGACGTAGGCGAAGTAGAGGGCGTCGAGCTGGGCCCAGAGGACGTCACATTTGAAGCGGAGGGCGTCGAGGACGGCCTGCTGTTGATCGGGGCGGCGGGCGTGGGTGAGGACGTAGTCGAGGGCGAAGTCGGAGTCTTTGGGGGCCTGATCGAGGCGGTGACTGAAGTAGGCCAGGGCGTGGTCGTCGATGAAGTGGTAGTTCTGGAGCATGCCCTGGACCCGCTGGGCGATGATCTTGGGGGCGAAGAGCTCGGTGAGGGAGGAGGCGACGGCTTCGAGGAGGGTGTTGTCGGTGACGAAGCGGACGTATGCCTCGACGGCGAAGCGGGTGGCGGGGAGGACGCCGCGGTGGTGGAGGACGTCATCGCGGTTCAGGCCGAGGGAGGTGGCGAGGACGAGCCAGCGCTCGATGCCGCCGGGGTCGGGAGAGTCGCCGGGGCGGCCGTCGTGATCGGCGATGCGGCGGCGCCACTCCCGGCGGAGGGAGGGGTCGTGGGTGCGGGCGATGAGGGCGGCGTCTTTTCGGGGGATGGCGGCCTGGTAGGCGAAGCGGTTCAAGGCCCAGGCTTGGACCTGGCCGAAGGTGAGCTCGCCGCCGTGGAGGAGCTTATGGAACTCGTGGTGGACGTGGTAGCGCTCTTCTCCGAGGGCGAAGAGGCGGTCGCGGAGCTGAGCGGGGGGCAGGGGGGATTCGATCATCGTGGGGGCTCGTCAGATCTGGATCTGCATTCCGTCGTGGGCGATCTCCCAGCCCTGGTCGAGGACCCGGGCGCGCTCGGGGGAGTCGGGGAGGAGGACGGGGTTGGAGTTGTTCATGTGGAGGAAGATCTTCCGGGGGATGGGAAGATCCTTGAGGAGGGCCATGGTGCCGTCGGGGCCGTCGATGCTGAGGTGGCCCATGCGGCGGCCCGTCTTGTGGGAGAGGCCCTGGGTGACGAGCTCGTCGTCGCGGAAGAGGGTGCCGTCGAAGAAGAGGAGGTCGGCGTTGTGGAGCCGTGCTTTGAGGTCGTCGGTGATGGCGGCGCAGCCGGGGATGAAGAAGACCGTGGAGGAGCCGTCGGAGATCTTCAGGGCCGCTGTGGTGCCCGATTCGTCGAGGAGGTCGGGCTCGACGTCGAGGTTCTCCTCGTAGAGGGGGACCTTTCCGGGGACGGCGAAGAGCTCGATGTCGAGGTCTAGGGGTTCGTCTCGGGTGTCCAGGAGCGCGGTGGGGGTGGCCGGGGGCAGAGGGCGGCGAGGGACGCGATCCGCGGGGAGGGCGTCGAAGATGGGGGAACGGGCGAGGGCGGCGAGGGTGGTGGACGAGCCGTAGAGAGAGAAGGGGTGGCCCTCGCGCATGTGGAGGAGGCCGACGACCTGATCGATCTCGGCGCCGGTGAGGACGACGGAGGCGATCGGGCTGTGGCGGCCCGGGCGCTGGGGTTGGAGGGCCGGGGTAGCGGCGATCTGGCTTCGGAGATCCGGGGAGGCGTTGAGGAGCGCCCACTGGCGGCCGTCACGGGAGACAGCCACCGAGGTCTGGGTGCGGGGAGGGGCCTCGCCGCGGCGTACGGCCTGGCAGGTGGGGCAGGCGCAGTTCCACTGAGGGGAGCCGCCGCCGGCCCCGGAGCCGAGGACTGAGAGGATCACTTCTGGTCGGGGTCGGGGAGCTCGGCGTTGCGGTAGGCGGCGACCTCCATGGTGACCGGGATCTCTTCGGGGTTGGGCTTCTTCCAGGTCTTGGGGGCTTTGTCTTTCATTGCGTACTCCAAGGGTTCAGGGGACGACGACGAGAAGGGTAATGCCCGGAGGGAGGATGTCAAACCCGCTTTTTGTTGTTTCGACGAATCGACGAACATTGTGCCTGCCCCCGGAGCCCTGCCGCCTCTGGCGCAGGTGTACTCCCCTCTACATCTCCACTCTCAGGCTCCGAGCCCGTCGCCGAACACCGCATAGCGCCGGTTCCTACGCAGAGAGCATAGCGCCGGTTCTTGCGCCGAGAGCATAGCGCCGGTTCTTGGGCCGAGAGCCGCCCCCACCGAGACGGGCTCCACCTC
>SKON01000062.1 GCA_007120035.1 Myxococcales bacterium | reverse complement strand
TTTACGCTGCTGGACAAGATCCCCACTTCTGGTCAATCTGTGCCCACGATCAGACGACCTTGTTTGGACCTTCGACCTCAGGAGACCCTCATGACGGCAGAACCACACGGCGGCGACCTCATCGCAGAAGTACTGGCGAGCCACGGCGTACGGCATATCTTCACCCTCTGCGGCGGCCATATCTCGCCGATCCTGACCGGGGCTGCCTCAATGGGTATCAACGTCTGTGATGTCCGCGACGAGGTCAGCGCCGTCTTCGCCGCCGACGCTGTCGCCCGCATGACCGGCGTCTGCGGCGTCGCGGCGGTCACCGCCGGCCCGGGGGTCACCAACACGGTCACGGCCGTGAAGAACGCCCAGATGGCCCAATCTCCCCTCCTGGTCCTCGGCGGCGCCACGGCGACGGTCCTCAAAGGCCGGGGCTCCCTCCAAGACATCGACCAGCTCAGCTTGATGCGCCCCATCACCAAGTGGGCCACCTCCCTGTCGGTGATCAAGGAGATCAAGCCCGCCATCGAGCAGGCCCTGAAGATCGCCACCGACGGCACGCCGGGTCCGGTCTTCGTGGAGGTCCCCGTCGACCTCCTCTACCCCGAGGAGATCGTCCGCGATTGGTTCATGAAGGAAAGCGGCCTCGAAGACGCCTCCGGCCTGGGCGCCACAGCCATGAAGATGTACCTCCAGGCCCACCTCCTTCGGCAGTTCAGGGCCCCGGCTAACCCCCTGCGCTACCACCTGCCGTCGATCCCGAACCTGACCTCCCAGGATCTGGCGCCCCTGATCGACCAGGCCGCAGACCGCCTGGTCCGGGCTGACCGCCCCGTGTTGGTCGTCGGCTCCCAGGCCCTGGTCAACTACACCCCCGACGAGGCGAAGAGCCTGGCCATGGCCGTCGAGAAGCTGGGCATCCCCACCTTCCTGGCCGGCGGCGCCCGGGGCCTGTTGGGCAAGGACAGCGACCTTCAGTTCCGCCACAAGCGCTCAAAGGCGACCCGGGCCGCCGACCTGGCCATCATTGCCGGCTTCCCCTTCGATTTCCGCCTGGGCTACGGGCGGTCCTTCGGCTCCCAGACCGAGGTCATCGCCGCCAACCTGAGCGCCGAGGACCTCACGAAGAACCGCAAGCCCGAGCTGCCCCTGCCCATGCACCCCGGCGAGTTCCTGCGAGAGCTCTCCTTCCGGGTGGGACGAGCCCCGGAGCGCAAGACCTGGTTCGGCTCCCTCATCGAGCGCGAGCAGAAGCGCGACGACGAGATCACCGCCATGGGCGAGGAAGAGCTGGAGTACGTCAACCCCATCAAGTTCTTCCAGAAGCTCGAGGACCAGATGGCCGACGACAGCGTCCTCGTCGTCGACGGCGGGGACTTCGTCGCCACAGGCGCCTACATCCTCAAGCCCCGAAAGCCCCTCTCCTGGCTGGATCCCGGGGTCTTCGGGACCCTCGGGGTCGGCGGCGGCTTCGCCGTCGGCGCCGCCCTCGCTCGCCCCGACGCCGAGGTCTGGCTGATCTGGGGCGACGGCTCCAGCGCTTACAGCCTGGCCGAGTTCGACACCTGCATCCGCCACGGCCTGGCCCCCATCGCCGTGATCGGCACCGACGCCGCCTGGGCCCAGATCGCCCGGGACCAGACCGAGATCCTCGACAGCGACATCGGCACCACCCTGCTCCGCACGGAGTACCACAAGGTCGCCGAGGGCTACGGCGCCGCCGGAATCCTGGTCACCGAGGAGTCCCAGATCGACAAGGCCCTCAAGAAGGCCAAGAAGCTCGCCAGCGAGGGCACCCCGGTCTGCATCAACGTCCACATCACCCAGACGGACTTCCGCAAGGGTTCGCTCTCGATGTGAACAGCTCCGAGTTGAATACTCGGCGCCCCCAGGTCGTCTGCTCTCGTGGAATCGGCGTGACCCATCTTGACGACAGGACCATGACCACTCGACTCATCACCGCACTCTCACTGGTCGCCCTGCTCGCAGGCTGCACCGTTCATCATCATCACCACTACGGCTCCGACGAGGCCCCTCGGGAGCGGCAGGCCGCCGAGCCGACGACCCAGGCGCCACCGCCTGCGCAGTCACCCTCGCAAGCGCCCCCGCCACCGTCTCAGCCGGCCCCGGAGCCCGTGGTCTCCCAGGAAGGCTCCCACTCGGCTGCCGTCTTTCAGGGATGCGACGTGAAGTCCTATCCGTCGGGCTGGATCGAGGCATTCTGCGGCCCCATCACCTACCTGGTCATGACCGGCCCGGCCGCTCAGCGCCATGACGAGATGCTCTACGGACTCACCTCGGAGCACGCCTCCCGGTTCCTGGGATCCTCCAGCAATGTCCGGTGGAGCCACGAAGAGGCCGGCACGGTACGCACTCGCGCTGGCACCTTCGCTCTTCGAAGCGTGACCTACGAAACTCGGCCCCCCGAGGAGCTCGGCGCCTTCTTCTTCGCGCCCGAGCCACCTGGGGAAGAGATCCACGTCGAGGCCCTCCAAATGCTGGCTCCTACGAGCCGGGGCCCCTCTGCGATGATTTGCTTCCAACACGACCAGCTGGACGAGGACGAATGCCTGACGACTTTCGACGAGTTGACCCATTACGATCTGGGTGACCTCGGCGCCGAACCCGCGCACCTCCCGGTGGTCGCCGACGTCCCCATGGACTTCCGGGAAACCTGTCACTACAACCAACCCGAAGTGCTGGTCTGCCAACTCAACGGCGCTCTCCGATGGCGACGAGGCACCACCGCCGAGGCCCGCCAGTTCCACGCAGATCAGCTCCACTTCTCGACGTACAATCACGGCAACGAAGAGTTCTACAACCCGGTCCAAGAGTTCGACTGCCAGATCGGCGGCAAACCCGGACGATGCCATGAGATCGAATACCAGGGGGTTCTGAGCACCCCATCGCGGATCGTCTACATGGCCGATGTTCGGGCTTCCGACGGGCACTACGCGTTTTTCTGCAGTGTCAATGTCGACGAAGACATGAACGAGCCCTGCCGCCTGATCTTCGGTGGCCAGACCACGGGCCGCTACCACTGACCGGCCGCCGTCCCGCGATCAGCTACTGCGACAGAAACCCGCCGTCCACGGCGTGGTAACTACCCGTGATGAACGACGCCTCAGGGCTCGCCAGAAAGGCTATCAAATTAGCCACCTCTTCGGGCTTCCCGATCCGCCCGATGGGGTGGGCGCCGACGATCTCCTTGAACACTTCTTCGTCCTCCTTCAACGGCGCGATCATCGGAGTGTCGATGAACGCCGGCCCCACGGCGTTGGTCCGGACGCCGTACTTGGAGTACTCCAGGGCCGCCGTCCTCGTCAGCCCCACCAACGCGTGCTTCGTCGCCGTGTAGGCCGGCGCCGTGGCAAATCCCACCTGGCCCAGGATGGACGCCACGTTCACGATGGAGCCCCCGGCCCCTTTCAGCATATGACGGATCTGCTGCTTCATGCACAGAAACACCCCGGTGAGGTTCACGTCCAGGACCTGCTGCCAGGCCTCCAGGGGATACTCGTGGGTCGGCTTCTGCTCCCCGCCGACCCCGGCGTTGTTCACCCCGATGTCGAGGCTCCCGAACTCCTCCACGGCGGCCTCCATCAGCGACCGGACCTGCTCGGGGTCGGTCACGTCGCAGGGGACGAAGATGGCTCGACCGTCGGCTCGGGCGATGCTCTCCACGACCTCGTCGCCGGGAGTGCCCTCGAGGTCGGAGACCACCACGAGGGCCCCCTTCTTCGCCATCACCTCGGCGCATGCTCGCCCGATCCCGTGGGCAGCTCCCGTGATCACAGCGACTTTTTCTTGTAGCGGCTTCATTCGTCCTCCTCGGTGGTCTTGGATTGCCTCCCCTCAGTGTTGGTCACCGACGGCTCTCGGTCAAGCTCGATGGGAACCGAAGATTTTTCGCAAATCCTGGCGAATGTTCTGGAAACCCCCTGCGGCCGGGACTACCCTTCAGTCCCCCGCTTCGTCACAACCCGAGCAGTTCCGAGGCCCCCATGACCACTGCGCCCACCAACCCACGTCTCGAAGAGATGTGGACCACCATCATCAGCCGTGAAGAGACCCTCCACGGCGAAGTCGACGCCGGTCGCACCATTCTCT
Source organism: Myxococcales bacterium (assembly GCA_007120035.1). Lineage (GTDB taxonomy): Bacteria > Myxococcota_A > Bradymonadia > Bradymonadales > Bradymonadaceae > SKON01. The sequence continues at coordinate 54,052 of SKON01000062.1, read as the reverse complement.
CCAGATCTGCTCTGGAGAGCTTCGAGCGGCAGACCGCCGTGGGCCTCCTGCCAAAGATCAACCCCGCCGGAGAGGACTCGGAGTTCGTGGTCTCCCGCACCCTCGGGCGGGGCGGCATGGGCATCGTCCGCCTGGCACGACAGAACTCTCTGTGGCGAGACGTGGCGATCAAGACGGTCCTCCCCGACGAGACCGGCTCTCAGGCTGCCCAAGATCTCCTCCGGGAGTCCTGGGTGACGGGGATGCTGGAGCACCCGAACATCGTCCCTGTGCATGCCCTGGGCCTCGATGAGGGCGGCTTCCCCATGTTGGTGATGAAGCGGGTGGAGGGGATCAGCTGGGAGACGGCGCTGAACAACCCCGACCTGATCCCGGCGCCTCTGCGGGCCGGCCGTGACGACCTCGAGGCCCACCTCCAGATCCTCTTGCAGCTCACCAACGCCCTACACTTCGCGCACAAACACGGCATCATCCACTGTGATCTGAAGCCCGAGAACGTCATGCTCGGGGCCTTCGGGGAGGTCTACCTCCTGGACTGGGGTATCGCCGTGAGCCTCGCCGACGACGGTACGGGGCGGCTGCCGTTGGCCCGAAACGTCGACGACATCTCAGGAACCCGGCGTTCATCGCCCCTGAGCTCGCCGGCGGCGAAGGCGAACACATCGGCCCCTGGACGGACACCTATCTCCTGGGCTCTGTCCTCCACACGATCATTACCGGCGGCGAGCCCCGCCACAAGGGCGACACCGTCTTCTCCCTGCTCTTCAACGCCTATCAATCAGACCCTGTCGAGTATGGCGACGACGTCCCGGCTGAGCTCGGCGAGATCTGCAACCGGGCCACCGCCAAGTCCACGTCGCGCCGCTACCAGTCCGCCGAGGAGTTCCGCGACGCTATCGTCGCCTTCCTCCAACACCGCGACTCCCAGCGCCTCAGCGATGACGGCGAGAAACGCCTCGCAGAGCTCCAAGGCCTGGGCCCAGACGCCGACCTGACCACCGTGGATCGCCTCTTTACGGAGTGCCGATTCGCCTTCGAACAAGCCCTCTCCATCTGGCCCGAGAACCGAAGCGCACGGGCCGGCCGCCTGGCCGCCCTGGAGACCATGGCGGCCATCGAGATCGACCGCCGCGACGCCTCCGCGGCCTCCCGCCACCTCGAAGACCACCCCTCCCCTCCCCCCGAGCTCTCCAGCGATCTGGAGGCCCTCGAGGCGGACCTTCAGCGCGAAGCCGAGGAGAATCGAAAGAACGAGGCTATTCGGCGATCCGTCGACCTGGATCTGGCGAGCCCCCAGCGGGCCAAGATGTCCTTCTTCCTGGGCCTCCTCTTCGGCGGGGTCCCCTTCATCAATCACGCCTTGATCGAGGCCGGTATCGCCACCATGAGCTTCCCGGCCTACTTCACCCAGTTCGCCGTGATCTTCACCGGCGCCGCATTGGTGGTCTTCTTTATGCGGGAACGGCTGCTCAAGAACGCCATCAACGCCCGGATCATCACCAGCATCTTCGTGATCCTCATCGGCGCCCTGATCGTCCGCGTCGTGGGCTTCTTCCTCGGCTTGAGCCCGGCGGGGTGCATCGCCATGGAGAACGCCCTCTTCTCCTTCGCCATGTTCATGATGGCCGTCTCCCTGGACCGCCGCCTGTGGCCTGCGGGGCTCGCCTTCCTGGCCGGAGCCATCGGCGGCTCCATCCAACTGGAGTCCATCCTCTTCTGGGATGGCGCGAGCAACGCCGCCGCCCTGTGGTTGATTGCCCTGGCCTGGCGCAAACCTCGCGGGGAACACACCCTGCCGTTTACGTTGGGAGCCCGGGACGACCACTGACCATCTTGCGAAGTGTGTCAGGACTCCGAATTCGCGACGGGCGTTGACTTCCCCACCCTCCATGGGCCAGAACGTGACCCGTGATTTGCTCGTTGTTACTTCCGCACTGATACGGGGACGTTATGAGTCAGAAGCCTACCATCATTTACACTCGCACCGACGAAGCGCCCTTTTTGGCGACCTTCTCCTTCCTGCCCATCATCGAGGCCTTTACGGCGCCGGCGGGCATCGCGATGGAGACCCGGGACATCTCCCTGGCCGGCCGGATCCTGGCGGTCTTCCCTGACCGCCTCACCGACGAGCAGCGGGTCTCCGATGACCTGGCGTACCTCGGAGAGCTCGCCACCCAGCCGGAGGCGAACATCATCAAGCTCCCCAACATCAGCGCCTCCATCCCCCAGCTCAAGGCGGCCATCGCCGAGCTCCAGGGCCAGGGCTACGACCTGCCGGACTACCCAGACGAGCCCGGCACCGACGAAGAGCGGGAGTTCAAAGCCCGCTACGATCGGGTCAAGGGCAGCGCCGTGAACCCCGTCTTGCGGGAGGGCAACTCCGACCGCCGGGCCCCCAAGGCCGTCAAAGAGTACGCCCGCAAGAACCCCCACTCCATGGGGGAGTGGTCCTCGGAGTCCACGTCGCACGTGGCGACCATGGATGACGGCGACTTCCGGGCCAACGAGAAGTCGGCCACCATGGACGAGGCCACGTCGGTCCGCATCGAGCTCGTCACCGAGTCCGGTGACGTCAAACCCCTGCGAGCCCCCGTTGATCTTCTGGCCGGCGAGGTGATCGACGCCTCGGTGATGCGAAAAGAGAAGCTCCGCGCGTTCCTGGCCGAGCAGGTCCAGGACGCCCGCGACAAGGGCATCCTCTTCTCGCTCCACATGAAGGCCACCATGATGAAGGTCTCCGACCCCATCATCTTCGGCCACGCCGTGGAGACCTACTTCGCGGACCTCTTCGACAAGCACGGCGACACCTTCAAGGAGCTCGGCGTCGACGTCCGCAACGGCTTCGGCGACCTGGTCCAACGCATCCAGGAGCTCCCCGACGACAAGCGCCAGGCCATCGAGGCCGATATCCAGGCCATCTACGACGCCGGCCCCGACATCGCCATGGTGAACTCCGACAAGGGCATCACCAACCTCCACGTCCCCAGCGACGTGATCATCGACGCCTCCATGCCGGCCATGATCCGCACCTCGGGCCAGATGTGGAACAAAGATGGCCACACCCAGGACGCCAAGGCGGTGATCCCCGACAGCAGCTACGCCCCCATCTACCAGGAGGTGATCGACTTCTGTAAGGAGCACGGCGCCTTCGACCCCACCACCATGGGGAGCGTCCCCAACGTGGGCCTGATGGCCAAGAAGGCCGAGGAGTACGGCTCCCACGACAAGACCTTCGAGATCTCCGAGGCCGGCACGGTCCGGGTCGTCACCACCGACGGCACCACCGTCTTCTCCCATGATGTCCAGCCCGGAGACATCTGGCGGATGTGCCAGACCAAAGACGCCCCCATCAAAGACTGGGTGGGCCTCGCCGTCCGCCGAGCCCGAAACTCCAACACCCCGGCGGTCTTCTGGCTCGACGCCGACCGCCCCCACGACGCCGAGCTGATCCGCAAGGTGGAAGCCTACCTCCCGGAGTTCGACACCGACGGCGTCGAGATCCACACCATGTCCCCCGTGGAGGCCATTCGGTTCTCCATGGACCGCATGAAGGAAGGCCTGGACACCATCTCCGTGACGGGCAACGTCCTGCGAGACTACCTCACGGACCTCTTCCCGATCCTCGAGGTCGGCACCAGCGCCAAGATGCTCTCCATCGTTCCCCTGATGAACGGCGGCGGCCTCTTCGAGACCGGCGCCGGCGGGTCCGCCCCGAAGCACGTCCAGCAGTTCCTCTCCGTGAACTACCTGCGGTGGGATTCCCTCGGCGAGTTCTTGGCCCTGGCGGAGTCGCTGGAGCATTTGGCGGACCGGTTCGACGTGGAGGCCGCCCGGGTGCTGGCCAAGGCCCTCGACAAGGCCAACACGGAGTACCTCCTGACCAACAAGTCTCCGGCCCGTCGGGTCGGCGGAATCGACAACCGGGGCAGCCACTTCTACCTGGCCCTCTACTGGGCCGAAGGGCTCGCCGAGCAGGACGACGATCCGGCCCTGAAGGCTTATTTCGCGCCCCTGGCCAAAGCGCTACGGGAGAAAGCCGACACCATCGACGCCGAGCTCATCGGCGCCCAGGGAGACCCCGTGGATATCGGCGGGTACTACCGCCCCGACGACGAACTCGTGGCCAAGGCCATGCGCCCCAGCCCCACCCTCAACGCCATCCTCGAGAACGCCGGCGATGCTTCATGAAACCCTCAACGGGGTCGTCGATCTCTACCGGTTCGGTAGCGACGACGACCCCGCCCCGGAGGAGGTCGATCTCTTCATCGAGATCCCCCACGGGGCGACGCACACCTCTGACTTCCTCTCTGTGGCGGAGTCCCTCGGCGGCCCCTTGCCCGAGGGGCTGGTCGACTTCTTCCACGTCAACACCGACGTGGGGGCCTTCGAGGTCTCCCTCCGACTGGCCGAGCTCCTGACGAGCCGCGCCCCCCATCTGACCGTCGAGATCTACCGGTGCCGGATCCCCCGGACCTTCATCGACACCAACCGCCGTATCGACGTCTCCATAGAGGACTATCGGGCCGGCGGCGTCACCCCTGGCATCCCCCCCTGGGTGAGCGACCCCGCCGACCGGGAGCTGCTCCTGGGCCGGTACCACGCCTACCACGGGTTTGTGGAAGCCCGGCTGAACGGGGCGTCGCCGACGTCGACGCTCCTCCTCCTCCACACCTACGCCCCGAGAACCCTGGACGTGAAGGTCGACGAGGACATCGTCGCCACCCTCCGCCGGGAGTACGAACCGGAGCGCTTCGAGGCCTGGCCGCTCCGACCCGAGATCGAGGCCATCACGACAGACCTCGACGGCACGTCCTACGCTCCTCAGGCCCTCCTGGGTGCCCTTCGGAGAGAGCTCGAGGCGGCCGGCCGCCTCCTCTCCGAGAGCGACACCTACCCCTTGCACCCCAGCACCATCGCCTACGACCGCGTGCAGGCTCACCCCGGCGACGCCCTCTGCCTGGAGATCCGCCGGGACCTCCTGGCTGACCCCTTCGACCCCTTCGTTGAGATGGCGATCAGCGACGAGAAGGTCGACGCCATCGCCACCCCCATCGCCCGCGCACTCCTCTCCACCAGGGGCTTCCCATGAAGATCCTCCACGTCAGCTCCGAGATGTTGCCTTACGCCAAGACCGGCGGTCTCGGGGACGTCGTCGGCGCCCTGCCCCGGTACCTCTCTCGAAGGGGCCACGACGTCCGGGCGTTCATCCCTCTCTACGACACTATGGACACCGACGCGGTGGACCTTGATCTCGTGATCCCCGAGCTCACCTTTCCCATGGGTCATCACCAGATCCGAACCCGGATCTTTCGCGACGCAGACAACCCCACAGCCTACTTCGTCCACTGTCCCGGGCTCTATAGCCGAGGTTCGATCTACACGGGCCACGACGACGAGCACCGCCGGTTCCTGGCCCTGAACGTCGCCGCCCTGACGGCCTGTCAGTACCTGGGCTTCGCCCCCGACGTGATCCACTGCCACGACTGGCAGGCCGCCATGCTCCCCCTCCTGCTGAAGGTCCGGTTCGGCTGGGACCGGCTCTTCGCGAACACTCGAACCCTCCTGACCATCCACAACCTCAACTACCAGGGCGGGTTCTCGTCGGCCGTGGTGCCCGACCTCCACATCGGCGGCTCCGAGCACCTCCTGCACCAGGAGCTCCTGGCCCAGGGACGGGTGAACTTCCTTCTCCACGGGATCCTCTACGCCGACGGCGTGAGCACCGTCAGCCCCACCTACGCCCACGAGATCCAGACCCCGGAGTTCGGCGCCGGCATGGACTCCTTTCTCCGCCAGCGATCGTCGACGGTGGTCGGGGTCCTCAACGGCGTCGACTACGAGGAGTGGACCCCGGCCGCAGATCCCCTGATCCCCTTCCGGTACTCCGCCGACGACCTCTCCGGAAAGGAGCGCAACAAAGAGGCCCTGCTGAACGCCATGGGTCTCCCCTACGTCAAGGGCGTGCCCCTGATCGGCGTGGTCTCCCGGATGGCCTCCCAGAAGGGCTTCCACCTGGTCCCCGGGGTCCTCCCAGGGCTCCTCGCCAGGCGAGACGTGCAGCTCGTGGCGCTGGGCAGCGGCGACCCCCGCATTGAGGACATCTTCGCCTCCCTCCAGCGGTACTTCCCCCGCCAGGTCTCCTACTATCGGGGGTTCTCCAACAAGCTCGCCCACTTCATCGAGGCCGGCGCCGACATCTTCATGATGCCCTCGGTCTACGAGCCCTGTGGCCTGAATCAGATGTACAGCCTCCGGTACGGCACCATCCCCGTGGTCCACCGCACCGGCGGCCTCGCCGATACGGTGCAGCTCGTAGATCCCGTCAACGGCACGGGCACGGGCTTCCTCTTCGACCACCACACCGAGGAGGGCCTCCGGTGGGGCCTGACCACGGCGCTGAAGGCCTATCGAACCCCTGGGCTTTGGGAAAAGATCGTGGCCAACGCGATGGCGATGGATTATTCCTGGGAACATCAGACGCTCGTCTACGAAGAGCTCTACTCCCGACTCGTGAGCTGAACCATGCACGTGATCTTCATCGAACCTCGGTTCCCGGCGAACCAGCGCTTCTTCGTGCGCGCCCTGGCCGAGGTCGGCGCCCGGATCACCGCCATCGGCGAGGGCTCCAAGAGCAGCCTCGACGACGAGATGCGCCACCTCCTGACCCACTACGAGGAGGTCCCCAACGTCTGTAGCGACAAGGCCCTCCTCAAGGCAGTGAGCTTCATCCAGAGCCGGGCCCACGTAGACCGGATGGAGGCCACTGTGGAGGCCCATATCCTCCCCTGCGCTCGGGTCCGGGAGAAGGCCGGGATCCCCGGGATGTCGGCCCGCACGGCGTTCCTCTGCCGCGACAAGCCGGCCATGAAGGAGGCGCTCCGAGAGGCCGGCGTGCCCTGCGCGGCCTCCGCCGGGGTGGACTCCGGCGACGAGCTCCGAGAGTTCGCCGAGAAGGTGGGCTACCCCATCGTCATCAAGCCCCGCGACGGCGCTGGCGCGTCGGGAGCCACCCGGATCGACGACGACGAGGAACTGGAAGCGGCGATCCTGTCGAGCCACCTCGACCACCCCGGACGCTCCGTGGCCGCCGAGGAATTCATCGTCGGCCACGAGGGATTCTACGACACCATCTCCATCGACGGGGAGATCCTCCACGACTTCATCTCCCACTACTACCCGACGGTCCTGGAGGCCATGCGGACCCGGTGGATCTCTCCGACCTTCGTGAGCACCAACCGGATCGACGCCGCCGAAGGCTACCTGGAGATCAAGGAGATGGGCCGCAAGGTGATCAAGGCCCTGGGCATCACCACCTCGGCGACCCACATGGAGTGGTTCTTCGGCCCCAAGGGCCTGAAGTTCTCCGAGATCGGCTGCCGCCCTCCAGGGGTCCGTGCCTGGGATCTCTACAACGTCGGAAACGACATGGACCTCTACCGAGAGTGGGCCATGGCCATCTGCTACGGCCGCGGCAGCCAGCGCCCCTCTCGTCGCCTGGCCACGGGCATCATCGCCCTTCGCCCCGACTGCGATGGCCGGATCATCGGCTACGAGGGCGTCGACGCCATCATGCATCGCTTCGGCGACTTCTTGATCGACTGTCACCTGCCCGCCCCGGGGACACCCACTCAGCCCGTGGAGGCCGGCTACATGGCCAACGCCTGGATCCGCATGAAACACCCCAACTACGACGAGCTCCGCCGAATCCTGAGCCTCGTGGGTCGCCATGTTCAGGTGAGGGCCCGATGACGACCCGCTCCGAAGACTGGGACGAGATGATCGTCCTCCTGGGGCCTCAGCCCCGGGACTTCTCCGACCTGGCCGGGCTGGCCCGAGAGCTCCAGCTGGAAGGCCCGGTGGCCCTGATCACCGCCGCCTGGCAAGAGAACGAGAGCGACGACGGGGCCCTCACGGACGCCCTGGGCCTCTCCACGGTGAATCTCGAGCTCCACCGCCGCTCCGAGGACGTGGTCCGCGGCGAACCGGAGTTCATCGAGGCCTGGACCGCTCGCCAGAAGCACCTGCGCCACCTCCAGGAGTTTTACCGGCTCCGTCTGGAGGCCATCGACGACGCCGCCATGGCCATCAACGTCCGCCACGTCGACGACCGGCTGATCGCCGAGCAGAACGCCATGACCATCTCCCAGCTCCGCCACCTCGACGAGGAGCACCTGCGCCGATGCTCGGACATCCGGTTCGAGTTCGACCATAAGTGGAACCCTGGCGAGCTCCCCACGGTGAAGAAACACCGGGAGGAGTTGGCCGCCATGCTCAACGACTGCGCCTCCATCGTGATCTCCGGCGGCCACGTCGTGGCGTTGGTCAACCGCCTGCGTCTCTTCGACGTCCTCCGCCATCGGGGCCAGCGACCCATCCTGGCCTGGTCCGCCGGCGCCATGGCCCTCACGGACCAGATCGTCCTCTTTCACGACTCGCCACCCTTCGGCAAGAACCTGGCCCAGGTCCTGGACTTTGGCCTGGGACTCTGCCCGGGGATCGTCGCCATGCCCGACGTCTCCCGACGGGTCCACCTGGACCAGAAAGAGGGCATCGGCCGATTCGCCCGTCGCATGGCCCCGGCTCACTGCCTGGCCCTCGATCCAGGGGCCCGTATCACCTTCCGGGAAGGTCGGGTCCACGAACTCTCCCACTCCGGTCGCCTCGGCGAATCGGGTGACGTCAACTGGGAGTGGACGCCATGACAGATCTTATCGAAGCACTCCACGAGGGGACCCTGGACCCCGACCGGGTCGGCGCCCTGATCGACGGCCACGATTTTCCCTTCGTCCGAGACGGCATAGGCACCTTCCTCTGGCGAGGGGCCGCCGACGAGGTGCGCCTGCGGCACTGGATCTACGGGCTTCCCTCGTCGCAGCCCATGGAGCTCCTGGAGGGCACCAACCTCTGGTACACCTCGGTGCCCCTGCCCCCGGAGTCCCGGGTGGAGTACAAATTCGAGGTCCAGCGCAAGGGCCGGGCTCGATGGATCCGGGATCCCTTAAACCCCCACCTGGCCCGAGACCCCTTCGGGGCCAACTCCGTGGCCCACGGCCAGGGCTACACCATCCCGTCATGGATTCACCCCGATCCGGAGTGCGCCCCCGGGACCTACGACTCCCTGATCATCAACAGCGACGCCTTCGGCCACCGGGCCGTCAGCCTCTACCTGCCCGCCCGGTTTCGAGACACCCGCCGGTACCCTCTGCTCATCGTCCACGACGGCGACGACTACTTAAACTACTCCTCCCTGGGCCATATCCTGGACAACCTGATGGGCCGCCGGGAGATCCCCGATATGATCGTGGCCTTCACCACCTCCCCGGATCGACTCAAGGAGTACGCCAACGACGAACACCACGCCCGATTCCTCACCGAGGACCTGGTCCCCGTGTTGGAGGACCGGCTCCCCCTGCGTCGACAGCCCCAGAGCCGGTGCTTGATGGGCGCGAGCTTCGGCGGCGTGGCCTCCCTGTCGACGGCCTGGCGATACCCCGGGTTCTACGGGCGGCTCCTTCTGCAGTCCGGCTCCTTTGCCTTCACCGACATCGGTGAAGAGAATCGCCGCGGTCCCGTCTTCGACCCCGTCGTCAAGTTCATGAACCAGTTCCGGGCCGACCCGACGGCGATCTCCGAGCGGGTCTTCGTGAGCTGCGGCATGTACGAATCCCTGATCTACGAGAACCGCTCCCTGATACCCCTGCTGGAGGCCACCGGGATGGACGTCCGGTTCCGAGAAGCCCGAGACGGCCACAACTGGGAGAACTGGCGAGATCGACTCCGCGAGGGCCTCTCTTGGCTCTTCCCCGGCGCCTTCCTGATGATGTACGAGTAGGCACCTTCGACATCAACGAACACAGGCATAAACGATGGCAAAGAAATCACTCACCAAGACCACTCGACTCATCGGCCTCTCTCTGGGCGCCGACATCTGCTGGCCGGCCTGCTTCGAGCGCCTCCTGGAGCAGCTCGATCTGGAGATCCCTCACGGCGACGAGCTGGTCCGCCTCGAGACCGAGCGGATCACCATGGAGCCCTACGACCTCCGCCAGCCCACCCGGTACGACGTCGTCTTAGACCGGCTGAGCCACTGGTATCCCACCACCCGGGAGTGGTTGAAGAAGTCCATCCTCATGGACGACGTCTACGTGTGGAACAACCCCTGGTCCATTCAGGCCATGGAGAAGCACTCCACCTACGCCGCCATGATGCACCTGGGGCTGCCCATCCCCAAGACCTGGATGGTCCCGCCCAAATCCTACGAGCCTCACCCGGACCTGCGCCCCACCCTCCGCAGCTACGCTAAGCTCTTCGATCTGGCCGCCATCGGCGAAGAGGTCGGCTACCCCCTCTTCATGAAGCCTTACGACGGCGGCGGCTGGCGAGGGGTGAGCAAGATCAACAACGCCCAGGAGCTCCGTCGGCGGTACGAGGAGTCGGGCACTCAGATCATGCACCTTCAGGAGGCGATCCTCCCCTTCGACTCCTTCGTGCGGTGCATCGGCATCGGCCCCCTGACCCACCCCGTCAGCTACGACCCCGAAGCCCCCCTTCACGATCGCTACACCCTGGAGACGGACTTCCTCTCCGACGAAGAAGCCTCGATCCTGGAGGACATGACCCTCACCATCAACGCCTTCTTCGCCTTCGAGTTCAACTCCTGTGAGGCTCTCCGCAGCGACGGCACCTGGCATCCCATCGACTTTGCCAACGCCTGCCCGGACTCCCAGATCACCTCCCTGCACTACCACTTCCCCTGGCTGGTCACGGCCATCCTGAAGTGGGCCATCTTCTGTGCCGTCACGAAGCGGCCCATGCAGCGGACACTGGACTGGGACGACTTCTTCGCCATCGCCAGAGAGGAGGGCCTCTCCCCCCGGGAGCGGCTGCGCCGGTACGGAGACATCGCCCGGGACCGCCTGCAGGCCAAGGAGTTCCACGCCTTCTGCGACGAGCACCTCTCCCACCTCGACCAGATCGCCTGGGACTTCTTCGGCACCGACGAAGCCCGGGAGATCTTCCGCCATAAGGTGGCAGCCCTCTACCCGGCCCATGAGATCGACCTCTTCACGAACCTCTTCTACAATCGCGTCCAGGCCTGGCGGGAAGACAACAAGCCGGCTCCTCCAAAGAAGAAGAAGAAGAAGGCCGCCAAAAAGCCGGCCACCAAGAAGCCCACCGCCAAGAAGCCCACCAAGAAGTCACCGGCGAAGAAACCGGCGGCAAAGAAGAAGACCACCAAGAAATCCAAGAAGAGTGAGGACGCCCTGTGACCATCCACAAGACCACCGAGCGATGGCACTCCGACCGTCTCGGTCGGGAGGTGATGCTCGCCAGATGGGGCCACCACGGCCAGCCGGTGCTCCTCTTCCCCACCGCCGGCGGCGACGCCGAGGAGATCGAGCGGATGTGGATGATCCGGGTCCTCCACGACCTGATCGCCGGCGGCAAGATCAAGCTCTACTCCTGCGACTCCATCGCCGGCCGAGTGCTCCTCACCCGAGAAGGCAACACGGGCCATCAGATGTGGATGCAGGACCAGTTCCACCGGTTCATCCGCCACGAGGTGGTCCCCGCCATCCACATGGACTGCAAGTCTTCGGACATCGAGGTCTGGACCGCCGGGGCCTCCATCGGCGCCTTCAACGCCGCCGCAATGGTCTGCCGGTTCCCCGACGTCTTCGCCCGGGCCATCGCCATGAGCGGCACCTACGACCTGCGCCGGTTCTACGACGCCCACCCCTCGCAGTTCACGGACCACTTCTGGGTCTCCTCCCCGCTGCACTTCGTCCCCACCCTCTCCGGCCCCCACCTGGACATGCTCCAGAAGCGGTTCATCCTCATGCCCTCCGGCGAGGGCCGGGCCGAGGACATCGGCGAGTCCTGGGCCCTGGCCCACGTCCTCGGCAACAAGGGCATCCCCAACCGCGTCGACCCCTGGGGCCCGGAGTGGCACCACGATTGGCCCACGTGGCGGACGATGTTGCCGCAGATTCTGACCAGCTGGACATCTTAACAGAGGCCGGAGGTCGGAGGTCGGAGGACAGAGGCGCTGGCGCGCAGCGCCGGGGTGGTACGCGCCGCCCCGACGGTCGTCCCCCGCGAACCTCGACCGTGAACGAAGACACATGAAGTGCCCCCTCCCAGGGGGCTGGCGCGGAGCGCCTGGGGGTGGCGCGCGCCGCCACGACGGTCGTTCACCGCGACAACGAAGCCGGTTCGTGGGGCAACCTGAGGAGATTCCATGAGAGGTGCATTGATATTTGGCTGGGGCTTGATGTTCGCGGTGGCCTGTTCCGTGCCAGCCGAACAGTCCGTCGACGCCGGCACCGACGCCGGCGGCGACGAGTCCTGGGGGTTTTGCACCGGCGACGGGCTCTTCGGGCGGCCCTCTCCGAACACCGGCTTGAGTGATGAGGAGTGCACCGACATCTGCGTCGACTGCGCTGACGGGCCCTTCTCGGCGCCCCTCTATGATGAGGCGTTCGTGGAAGCGCTGCTGGCGTGGGAGCTCGTGGATCCGCCGGCGGCCTTGGAGGCAAACCCCTACGAGGAGCCGGAGATCTGGCCCCTCGACGAAGCTTCGGTCTGCGCCGTCGTGGTCGTCGACGAGGTCGCGAGGACCTACCGATTGGAGACCTTTCCGTCCGCTTCCGACGCCGACGACGCCGGGGCGATCATCACCCACGACGGGGCCTGCGGGTTGTGCTCCGACCTGGAGAGCCTGGCGGTCTACGCCGGCGTGGGAGACCTGACCGAGCCCGTGCGGCAATGCGGGATTCAGGCGATGGTCGGCGGCCAGGAGCGGGGGATGGAGTGCCTGATGGACATCGGATTCAACGAAGCCTGCGCGTCGATCTGGTATTGGAACACCGTGAACACCCGCGAGCATTGTCAGGACCTGTGTCTGGCCCAGTTCGGCGACCCCTACCACCTCCCCGACGGGTCGTTGAACAGTTGCCTGCAATGCGACGAGGAGATCTCGGGGCCTGTGTTCAAGGCCGTCGCCGGCCGGACTCGTCGAAACTCGGGGCTGGCGACGGCCCTATGCCGACCTTGCTCAGAGGTTCGGCCCCTGGTGCATTCCTACGAGTAGTATGAGGCCTTCCGAGGCGCGCTTTACTCCTCCACGTCGTAGAACCCCCACAACGCGTCACCTACGCCCTCCATCAACGGCAGGGGCGCATGCCCCACCTCGGGAACGACGAAGTACTCATGGGGGATCTCCAGGTCCGTGAGGCGACCATGGAAGGCCTCGTTAAACTCATAGGTCCCGTCGAGCTCTCCGATGGCCAACCGAATCCGGGTCCCCTCCTTCAGGGCGTCAGCGTTTTCCTCGGCCAGCACCCACGGGCTGACCTCTCGGAAATAGTCCATGTCATCGCCGTAGGTGTCGCTCATCACTTGATCGCGACGCTCTTCATCCACGCGGGGGTGGGTTGTGAGCTCCGGCTGCAAGGGGCCGGCTCCCAGCATCGAGACGGCCCCGAAGAGCTCCGGGAACTTGAAGCCAAACCGTGCCGCACCGTAGCCGCCCATGCTGAACCCCTCTACGATCCGCCCTTCCCGATCCGCGATCGTGCGGAAGGTCTGATCGATATGAGGCACCAACTCGTCGATGACGATGGTCTCCATCGGCACGGAGCCGTCCTTCCAATTCACCCACATCCCGTGTGGCAACCCGTTGGGAAAGACCACGAGCATCACCGGGATGTCACCGGCCTGCATGGCCTGGGCGAAGTGCTGCGTCACCGGGGCGATCCCGGGCAGCCCTCCGCCGGAGCCGTGTAGCCAATAGACCACCGGAAACCGCTCGTCTGGCAGGTTCTCATAAGGCATGGGAACAAAGACGTGATAGCTCACCTCCTGCCCGATGGCCTCGCTGAAAAAGGTCCGATGCTCGACACGGGGCACGTCCACCGCCTCGGTCACCCACTCGTGCTCGTCCTCGGGCTCAAAGGCGTCGGGCTCCCCCACCTGGTTCTCACCTACATCGGCCTCTCCCACATCGGGATCACCTTCCTGAGGCGCCGTTGAACAGGCCGCCATCAACCCCACCACAACCCACATCGTTGCACGTTTCAAAACACTTCCTCTGTCTGAGTTACCATCATCCTCCGGCGAACACCCGGACCTGCTCGGCAGCTTGCTCGGCGAGCTCTCTGGTGCGGTCCCAGTCGGGGTGGCGCAGGATGATATGACCGTCGGAGGTCAGGGTCTGCCTCCAGTTGCGGCGATGCGCTCCCACAGGTAGGAGCTTCTCCTCGGCCACATGCTCGCCATGATCCCGCAAGAAGCTGCGGAGCCCCTCGATTCTCGTGATCCGCCCCTGTCCTTTCGCCCGAAAGAAGATGATCGCCGCGTTGTACTTCCGCGGTGCCCGAGCCTCAAAGCTCTTCCAGCACACCGCCCGGGCCCACTCTCGAAAGAGGTCGATGTCACTGGTGTAGTTCATCTGATCCACCAGGTGGGCCCCGCCGGGCCGGCACCCGATCTCCCCGAACACGGCCTCCCCTTTCGGGGTGTGGAACCACTCCATGTGGGTGAACCCGTCGCCCATCTTCAGCGCGTCGAGGACCCCGTGGCCCAGCTCGATCCCCTTCTGCATCTTCGCCTGCTTCAGGTCCCGAACGGTGATGATGATCGGGTTGATCTCCTCTCGGGTCCTTGCGATCAATGGCGGCGGCAGGTACTGGGCGACGTTCTCGTACACGGGCTTCCCGTCGACACAGAGGGTGTCGTAGGTGAACTCCTCTCCCTCGATAAACTCCTCGCAGCTCGCCTCCCGGACGTGCCCCATGGCGCCCAGGACCTTCTCCAGATCCCCCGGCCCGTCCACCCGGTAGGTGTCGGCGCTCCCGGCACCGGCGATGGGCTTTAGGATCAGCGGAAAGCCTACCTCTTCGGCAGCGGCCTCGGCCTCGGCCACGGTGCGGACCCGGTAGGACCTGGGGGCCCGCAGCCCCGCGGCCACCACTCGCTCCTTCATCACCTGCTTGTCCCGAAACCCCCGGACCTGATCCACGGTCATCCCGGGCACCCCGAAGCGCTCCCGGAGCTTCGCCGCGGTCATCACCAGCACCTCCCAGTTCGCCAGCACCCGGTCCACCTCTCGACCACGCAACCAGGCGTGGACGCGAGGGATCAGATCCGTCTCGTTCAGGATCCCCGGCACCTGCAGGTAATCCGAGAGATACCGCTTCGTCGACACCGGCAGGGAGGACACCGGAGTGTCGCCGACCCCGTACACCGTGGCGCCCACTTCGGCGAGCCCCCGGGTGTACTGCTGCATCTCCGGCGGATAATGTGGCGAAAGAAAGACGACCTTCATCAACTCCACCCTTGTTCCAGGAAACCCATGAGGGGTACGATCCGGGTTGAGCACTAACTCAACGACGGTATCCCACCGCGACCCAGGGAGTAAAGAACCGTGCGAAACGTGATCTTCGTCGCCCCCTTCCCCGCCGACACGACCTACCGGTTTGTGGCCGCCACGGCCGCCCTGAAAGGCGTCCGGCTCCTGGGTATCGTCGCCAAACTCCCCGCTGGCCCCGAGGCCACCCACTTCGACGACGTGGTCCGAGTTCAGGACCCGCTGAACACGGCCCAGCTCATTCAGGCGGCCCGCAAACTCCACCGGAAGTACGGCGGGATCCACCGGGTCGTCGGCATCCTCGAGCCTATTCAGGTCGCCCTGGCCCAGATCCGCCATGACCTGGACGTCCCCGGCCCCACCCCGGAGGTGGCCGAGCTCTTCCGCGACAAGGGGCGGATGAAGGACGAGCTCCGCCGCCACGGCTTCCCCTGCGCTCGCCACGCCGTGATCACCACCCTCGACGAGGGCACCGCCTTCGCCGCAGACGTGGGATACCCCATCGTCATCAAGCCACCGGCCGGCATGGGCTGCAAAGCCACCTGGCGCATCACCTCCGACGAGCAACTCCGCCAGGCCCTCTCCGCCATGCAGGTCTCCAGCCACCGCCCGGCCATCGGCGAGGAGTTCCTCAAAGGTCGGGAGTACAGCTTCGAGACGATCACCATCGGCGGTGAGGTGCGGTTTACGTCCCTGTCGCGGTACTACCCGACGCCTCTGGAGGTCTTCGAGAACCCCTGGATCCAGTGGGTCGTCCATCATCCCCGGGAGATCACGGGCCCCGAGTTCGACGACGCCGCCGCCATGGGCGTCGAGGTCGTCAAAGCCCTGGGCCTCGACACGGGGTTTACCCACATGGAGTGGTTCCGCCGCGACGACGGCAGCCTGGCCATCGGCGAGATCGCTGCGCGGCCCCCGGGCGCGCAGATCGTGGCCTCCAATAACTTCGTCCACGACGCCGACTTCCACCGCGCCTGGGCCCGAGCCGTCGTCGACGAGGCCTTCGACGGCCCCTACGAGCGCAAGTACGCCGTCGCCGCTGCCTTCCTCCGCGGCGTCGGCCACGGCCGGATCCTCTCCGTCACGGGCGTCGCCGAAGCCCACCAGAAGGTCGGCCACCTCGCCGTCGAGACTCGCCTCCCCCGCCCCGGGATGCCCCGCTCCGACAGCTACGAAGGTGACGGCTTCGTGATCCTCCGCCACCCCGACACCGATGTCGTCCGCGAGGCAGCCCGGACGGTGATCGAGACCATCCGAGTCCACTACGGATAACGGCACTCGGAGAACCAAGAGCTTCCCTCCTCCCCCATGGACACGGGCACATATTGACTTCATAACGTCGGAGCCGTTTATGGATCAGCACATCCGCGGGACCAATCGCCACCGCTACATCTACCTGATTCGCCACGGGGACTACGAACGCACAGACGAAGTCTTCGGCGGTGTTCTCACAGACCGGGGCGTGGAGCAGGCCCGGTGCCTCATCGAGCCGCTGAGCAAGATCCCTGTGGACGCTATCTACAGCAGCACCATGAATCGAGCTCATCAGACGGCACAGATCATCGCCGAGGGGTGCCACCCGGAGCTCCCGGTCCAGCGGACCCCCTGGCTCAACGAGCGTCTCCTCCCGGGCTTTCCCGACCGAGAGCCCAACCGCCCGGAGTACGACCGAGAGTCACGAGAGACTCTGGACAAAGTGTGGGCCCGGTTCTTCCGCCCCTCGCGCAGCGAGCGCCACGACGTGCTGGTGTGCCACGGGAACATCATCCGGGCCCTCTTGATGCGCGCTGTCGGCGCCCCTCTGGAGCAGTGGTACTTCCCATCCATCGCCCAATGCGGGATTACCCAGCTCGTCTCCGACAAGACCGACCGGACCCGACTCATCTCATTCAACGAGCGGGGACACCACCACGATGTCCCGCGCCGCCGATTCCTCCCATAAAACACCACACCATTGACAACTCTCCTCCCCGTGCTTATCACTATCCCCGACCTGACGTGAATAATCCTACCCTTCCGGCTGCGACACATCGGCGCCGGCTGACCTTTAGGACCTTCTTTCGATGACCGATCCCCTCGCCGCGTTCGCCCCACAGGACCTCGTCGACATGGCTCGCAAGATGTCGAGCTCCATCGACACCTTCGCCAAGATGAGCGTCCTCGAAGAGCGCGTCCCCTGGGAGGATCGGCACCGTGCGCTCTGGTCGTTGGTCGCCAGCGGCCACTATGAGGCCCACGCCGATCCCCTCATCTGGTTTGAACTCGCCGGATCTGTCGAGGTGGCCTCGACGGAGGCCATCGTCGGGTTCCTCACCACAGTCCAAGAGTACGACACCGCTGAGGTTCTAGAGGACGAGACCGCTGATGAGTCCGACTACGACGACTACGAGGATTACTACGACGACTACGACTACGACGACTATGAGCCAGAACCAGGGGGCTTCCAATCCCAGCGAATCACGAGCTTCTGGCCCACCGCGCTGGACATCCTCGCCATGCACGCCTGCGCCCGCGACCCGGAGTACCTGAAGAGCCGAGCTTCGGAGTGTCATCCCGATGTCCAGCGCGGACTCCAGTTGGTTCGCCGCCGCTTTCAGCGCATCCCAGTCGAGGAGCTCCCCCCGGGCACCCTGGAGGACCTGGCCGAGCACTTCGTGTGGACCACCTTTCCGTGGAGTCTCTGGGATGTCGTCGACGGCGAGCTGACCCATGTAGTCATTGGCAGAAATGACGAGGAGGCCCGGGTCAACCGGGCGCGATTCTTCTCTCACTTCGCCGACGAGAAGACCTGGGGCCAGGCGGTCTTCTCAGCCATCTTTAGCCGAGACTATTCGCCACAATACTACGAACGGACCCGCCCGGCGTGGATCCACTGCCCGCTCTCGAAGCTCCCGGAGCTGATCCAGCGAGTCAGCGTCTCCGGTGAAGACCGCGCTGACTTCTTGGAGCTTATCGCCGCTCGAGAAGAGAGCGCAGAGGACCTCCTGAAGATCGCCGAGGAGTTCCACTCTCAAAACCGCCCCATGAAAGCCGAACTGGTCGCTCTCGCGGCCGGGTGGACAGCGCGGCGCCGAGGTCTGCCAGTCCCTGACGCCGTCCTTGACTTCATCTTCTTTCAAAACTTCGACTATCCGACGAAGCGGTGGCACTTCTACAGCCTGCCCTACTTCGCCGACGTCCTGGGGGCCCTCGAGGAAGAGCGAGTCGTCGAACGCTTGTTGGCAGGTCTCAACGATCCGCAGTGGCGCTCCCTTCCCTTCCCGCTGGTCCACCTCTATGCCCACGTTCCGCGGGTGTTAGACAGAGCTCTCGAGACAGCCGAAACGATCGCCGCCGAGAGCTCTCGATTCAATGATATGACCCAGATGGCCCTGAGCCTGGGCCTCCTCGCACCGGAACACCTCCCCGCTCTGGCCCAGGCCCACTCCACGAGCGACAACGCCATGGCCCGCGACACCTATCGCCGGGCCGTCATGGGCATCCTCGCCGACAACGACATCACCCCCGACCCGTCTTTAGATCCCCTGATCTCCATCGTCGATCTCGAGGAGGTCGGCTACTCGGAGAACACCGTCTACTACGATGTCTCCAAAGACTATCAGGCCGCCCTCGCTCAGCTCCCTCGAGACCGGGCCATTGCCCGGGTCACGGACGACATGGATCCATCCAAACCCCACTGGATCCGGGTCGTTGCCGCGCTTCAGGCCCTCCCCGTCGACGAGCTCCTTGAGCCCTTCTTCCACCTCCTGACCGAGATCCCGCTGCCCTCTTCCAACTTCGACTGGTTCCGACGCTTCCTGCAAGATCTACCCGACGAAGCTCGCCACTTTCTCGGCCGAACCCTCGCGACCTCCAGGGACCCGGAGCTCCACAACACTGTCGCCCAGGGCCTCGGCCAGTATCGATACGATGAGCTTCTGGAAGAGGCCGGCGCCGAAGCGGCCGCCGACGAGAATCCCGCCGACCGTCTTCGCCGGTTGTGCGCGGACTACTTCGAGGCACACCCCGACGCCCCCCGGGTCACGATCTTCGCCCTTCACCCCCAGGAAACACGGGTCGACGACGGCACCCTGAACCGGCTCTGGGGTCCCCCGGTGGGG
The DNA here is from genome assembly GCA_007120035.1 of Myxococcales bacterium. GTDB lineage: Bacteria > Myxococcota_A > Bradymonadia > Bradymonadales > Bradymonadaceae > SKON01. The sequence continues at coordinate 34,582 of SKON01000062.1, read as the reverse complement.
ATCACAGCTGCGTCTTGGCCCCACTTTCGGGATGACCCCGACCACCCCATGCACCATGTCCTGACCCTGGACTTGAACACCATCCCAGCGCTCCGCGAGCGGTATCCCGACGTCCGGGCCATCTCATTCTTCGTCGTTCACCCCAGCCACCACGAAGCCTACGAACCGGGGAACGACTCCGTAGCGCTGCTCTTTATCTCCGATGAAGACGCCGAGGAGTTCCAGGGCCCCCTCCTGGCTGAACACTACGAGCCGCCTCAGAGCTTTGTCGTCTCAGTGATGGACGTACCTACCGGCGCCGGGAGCCCTCCGGAAGTCCAGGAATTGGGTTCGAAGATCTGGAACGCTATCTACTCACTCCCAGCCTGGGGGGGCGATGACCCGATCTGGCTTCAGCATGATGAGTACCATGGTGACTTCTTGATGCAGTTCGATGAACGGTTCGCCTCCATGAATCTCGGGGACCATGGGATTATGTACCTCTTCGCCGACACCGCCTTCTTTCAGTGTCATTGACCCAGGAAGGCGCAGGTGACCCACCGGTGACAACTCTGTCACAACCCAGCCACTCCCGTTGTCAACTCCACCTCGTTCCTTTACTGAGGGCCCCTTCTTCGGCAACTCCGGAGCCCTCATGGTTGGTCGCTTCCACCTCTGCTGCATCGTTCTCCTGCTCGCCAGCGCGCCGGGGTGTCTGCCCGACGCCGAGACCGCGCGACGGGACTGGCTGGCGAATCGGCTCATTGAGGACAACAGAGACTTCCTGGATCGAGATCCCGACGCCACGGCGGCCAAGTGGCAGAAGATGGCCTCCGATCCCTACCTCTTCTTCCGTGGCACCTCCTTTCTCTTCGCCGCCGACCACCTCGACCCCTCCCAGGCCGACCACTTCGCCACAGACTTTGGGTCCCACGCGGCCGCACAGGTCGTCGTCATGGGCGACCCCCACCCCGAGAACCTGGGCACCCTCCTCTGGTCCGACGGGACCCTCAGCATCGAGTACAACGACTTTGATGGCGCCCTCTACGGCCCGTACTACCTGGGTCTGCGCCGTCTGGCAGCGGGCTTCGGCGTCCTGGCACGCAGGACGGAGCACCTGGACGACCGCGCCGAGGCCGCCATCATGGAAGCCGTCGTCAGGGGGTATATCGACGAGATCCATCGCCTCACCCAGGACGATTCTCCCACCTTGATCCGAGAAGGTGAGAGCAACGGAACCATCGCCGACGACCTCTTGCGCAGATCCCGTCGCGACGGCGACGCACTGCAGAACTTCGATCGCTACACGGAGTTCGTGGACGACTCCCGCCGGTTCCTCCGGGGCGATCTCGAGCCCCCCGACGGAGTCGTGCTCACCCGACGCCTCGATGATCTCAGCTCCGAAGAGCTTCTCCTCGTCGACGCTCTACTCCACCGGGCCACCGAGACCCTGGTCGGCGACGAGCAGAGCGCGACCCTTCACCTCGTCGACGCGGTCCGCCGATGGGGCGCCGGCGTCAGCAGCTACCCGGGGCTCCGATACTACGCACTGGTGGAGACCGATCTCGACGCTCATCCCGAGATCCTCTTGGAGTTCAAAGAGCTCCGGGATCCTCCGGCCCTGGAAGGCCTGGACCTCTGGCCTCCTCGTCCCTTCGCCAACAACGGCGAGCGGGTCGTGACGCTGCGGCGAGAGTTTCACGAAAGTGACGCCACCGACCCCTTCCTGGGGTGGGCTGTGGAGGGTCCCCTGGCGTTCCGCCAGCGCCACTTGACCCGCTACCAGCGCAATATCTCCGTCGACCGCATCACCCGGCAGCTCGAAGACGGCGATTGGTTCGCCGAAGACGTAGAGGAGCTCGCCGCCCTAGCCGGTGCCCTCCTCGCCAGAGGCCACAGTCGCTCTCGTCGCGCTGACGGCACGGCGAGCCTCACCATCCTCGCCGAGCTGATCCTGCCCCGGCGGGAAGCCTTTGTCGAAGAGACCACCTCTGCGGCGTCGGTCTCCGTGGACCGCCTCTTTCAAGACTATCGGGTCTTCCTGGAGCTCCTCGAAGAGAGAGGTCCCTTGCTCGGATACCGACCTGCCACCGGGAGCTCCCCCAGATGACACCCAATCCACGAGTCCTTCAGGGGTTCTCCCTGGTCGCGGGCCTCTTCGTCGCTCTCCTGACCACTGCCGCACCTGCCACGGCCACCGCCGGCGACGAGGAGTCCCCGCTCTCCGTCGGCGCCCAGGTCTTCACCGGCTGGGAAGGCTACTGGCGTGGCGACGACCAGTTCAACGAATGGGAGCTTCAGAGAGCTGAGTTCCAAGGGCGATGGCACCACAGCGCCGACCGGTTCGACGCCGGCCTGGTCCTGATCACCGAAGTCGTTCGGTCCGCAGGCCCGCGCGGGTTCTTCGGCGTCGACGGGGATTCCCTCGTCGCGCGGGGCAAACAGGCGTGGGGCTTCTTCCAAGTCCCCATCGGTCCCATCGCCCTGGAAGCCCGCGGGGGACTGGTGCCCGACATCTGGGTGCACACCCTGGAGACTCCTTACGACCTGCGGGGTCTCGCCGCAACACAGGCCGAGTCGGCAGGGTTCTTCGACACCAGCGATCTGGGAGCCTCCGTGCACCTCGAGACCTGGGAAGAGCGCTTCCATCTGGCCATCTCCCTCACCAATGGCGAAGGGCGCGCCCAGCGAGAGCAAAACCCCGGAAAGAACCTCACTGCCACGGCGTCCCTGACGGCATGGCGAGACGCCGACAGCGAGCTGCGCTTTCATCTGGCCGGTCGCGACGGTTCTCGTGGCGTCTCCAGCTCCGCCGACCATCGCGCTGCCCTGGGCGCCACCGTCGTCCTACCGAGGTTCGCGATGGGAACAGAAGCCACTCTGGCCTTCGGATACGAAGGACGGGGGGACCGAGAGGCCCTCGGCGCCGCAGGCTGGGTGTGGCTCCGCCCCATCGACTTCGCTCCCGGGCTGGCCCTGCGAGCCGAGTACTTTCTCCCCGACCGAGACCTCCCGGACACCCACCGAACGGAGGTCCTCTCCGCCCTCTATTACGATGTTCTGCCGCCCACGACACCGTCGCGATTGCGGGCCTATCTCGGGTACGCACACCTGACCGGCGGCGACCTCACCGGCCCCCTGCCCGGCGTCCCCAACGCCGCTCGCCAGCACACCCTCTTTCTTCGCCTCGAGCTCTTCTTTCTTCACGGAGTCTGAACCATGAAGCCAGCCCACTCGTCTCTTCTCCTTTTGACCGTCTTCTTGTTCGCCTGCAGCGGCGCTTCCACGGGCTTAGAGAACCAGGATTCCAACGGCAACTCGTCGAACAACACCTGCGACCCCTTGCCCACAGAGGACGCAGGCCTTCACGACGATGCCTCCCACAACGCCGAAGAAGCGCCACCGTGGGCTGGCCTCGTGATCAACGAGATCGCTGCCACAGGGGATCCCGAGGATTGGTTCGAGCTCTTCAACACCTCCGATCGAGCTATCGACCTGACGGGGTACTTCTTCACCGACGATATTGAGGGTCGCCCGGAGCGAGGATCCTTTCCCGACGGAACGGTGATCGAGCCCTTCGGCTACCTCCTCTTCTACATGGACGATGACTGGCCAGGGTTCAAATTGTCCAGCGACGAAGAACTCGCCATCTACTCGCCAGCGGGAGAGCTCATCGACTCTGTGGACTGGGAAGACGGACAATCCCCGGCCACAAAGAGCTTTGGCCGGGTCCCCAACGGGATCGGTCCCTTCCAAACCCTGGACTATCCGACCAAGGGGGCCGCAAACCTGGAGAGCACCTGTGGAAACGACATCGCCCAGCCGGGCCAGCTCTGTGACGGCGACGATCTCAACGGCCTGACTTGCTACTCCCTGGGCTACGATGGCGGGGAGTTGGGCTGCCTCACGGACTGCCGGGGCTTCGACACCGCCGGGTGCGAACGGGCCGAGGAGATCATCGTGATCAATGAGGTCACCTCCGCCGGCGACGATGAAGTCGAACTCTATAACCGCGGCACGATCCCCGTGGACCTCTCCGGGTGGTACTTCACCGACGACGAGCCCTGGCTCGATGACCACACCTACGTCCTGGAATCGGGCACTGTCCTCGAGCCCGGGGACTTCCTGGTCTTCGTGAAAGACGAACACCATCCCTTCGGCCTCGGCTCCGATGACTACGTGGCCCTCTACACACCCGACGGCGCGATCGCCGATCTCGTGTCCTGGAAGGACCACGACGCCACCCCTTCGCTCTGCCGAATCCCCGACGGACACGGGGAGTTTCAGCAGTGCTCCACCCAAACCTTCGGCGCCCCGAACCAGCCGTAGCTCAGTCAGGGTTGGTAAAGCCCCTCAGCCCGCAACCTGCACCCCACGCGAAAGGGACCGTCGGCCCTCACATTATCTACTTCCAGGACGTCCAAGCGTGGGGGCCCATCTCCTCGCCGGGGAAAGACCACGCTCAATTCCAGGATCCCACCGGAGGGGATCCGCTCGCTCATATACCAGTCGTCGCCCAAGACATTGCTCCCCTGAAGCGCGCGACCGTCGACGTCAGAAAACACCGCTCTGGAGACAGGGGGTAAGAGGATCACCTCATCGTGTTCGCTGGTAAACTCCAGACGAACCCGAAAGCCCCCATGCTCGAGGTGAAGCATTATGGGTCTGACGGACTCCACCCCGACGACTCTCACCTGTACTGCATCACAGACACTCCCGTGGCGTTGCTCCCCGTGGCCCTGTCGAGGCTCGGGGCGAGGATGCTGCTCCCGTTGAGCCGGCGACCGCCCGCTCCAGGCGGGGAGCGGGTCCTCCTCCTCGGCGCCCTGGACCAACACCTGGCTCAGGTCGCCGGTCCCCTCGGGCGTCTGCACCCGCCCTGGAATGGCCCGCAGTTTCTGCTCCACGAACTCCAGGGAGGCACGGGCGGTCACAGCGCCATCGGAAGCAGCCCACCCCCGGAGCGCCCCCAGCAGGAAGAAGCTGAACGCCGGCCGGTTCGCCCCTGGCAGCGGACCGGCGAATTGATCCGACGCCGCCGCGGAGAGCACCACTGTGCTCTCTCTCAACGGGGCCTGGCGTCGTACGGGGAGCACCGGCTGCAGCCCCGGCGCCAGCGCGGCCCCCTGCCCGTCGCGGCCGCTAAAGCAGGCGTCCACGAAGGCCACGGTCCGCCGCTGATCGCCACCCTCCAGCGTCCCCAGCACCTCGCCAAGAGCCACTCCCCGCGCCTCCAGGCTCTCCGCCGTTTGTTGAGCGTCCACGCCAACCAAGAGCCCGTCTCCGTTCCCACCGGGTGCACCGTGGCCGACAAACACGAACCACAGGGTTCCGTTGGAGCCCACGTCTTCGGCGGCCTGGGCGGCGAATCGAGTCAGCGCCTCCACCGTGACCTCGTCGTCGACGAGCTCGTAGACCCGGTCGACCCCGAGGCCGTCTCGAAAGAAGTGCACCCAGTCCCGGCCCGTCTCCCGGGCTCCCGGGATCGGCGACAACCGAAAATACTCCTCCACGGTCACCACCAGGGCTACGTCTCCCTCGGTGACGCCCTCGACCTCCACTAATCTCCCAGCCATGTCGTACTAACCCTACCTTCTCGGGGAGAGAATCATGGACGTCGCAGGAAAGACCGTAGTGATCACTGGTAAGTTCGCCAAGAGTCGAAACGAGCTCCAAGGACTTCTGGAGGCCATGGGCGCCAAGGTGACCGGTTCGGTCTCCAAGAACACGGATATCCTCTTCGCCGGGGAAAAGGCCGGCTCAAAGCTTCGAAAAGCGGAATCCCTGGGGACCACCGTCCTCGACGAGGCCGCGCTGGATAAGATCCTCGCTGGCGCCGGAGACCTGAAGGTCGCGCCCAAGGCTGCTAAGAAAGCCTCTCTCCCGAAGGGATTCGAAGACAAAGACCTGTCCTTCCTGGAGGGCAAGAGCGTCACCTCCACGGGGAAGCTGAAGTCCATGAAGCGAGCGGAGGTTAAGGCTCTGGTCGTCGCCGCCGGCGCCAAGTTCACCTCGGGCCCGACGAACGCCACGGACATCATGATCTCCGGGTTCGATTTCGGCAGCAAGCTGCGAGAGGCCATCTCCAAGGGCGCCAAGGTCTGGAGTGAAGGAGAATTCCTGCTTCGCCTCGACGGTCGCGACCCCAAGGACTTCCCGAAGGACGGCGAAGTGCCCAATGGCGAGCTGCTGAGCACTCTCGACACCATCGACGACGGGGAGCTTCAGCTTCCGGCCCCGGGAGACCGGACCCTCACCCTGAAGTGGCGAAAGGTCGCCTTCGAGCCTCACCCCCTCTTCGTGGAAAAGTTCGGCTCCGGCTACGACAGCCCCGAGCAATACCACGCCGAGGCCTTCGTCGATGGCAAGCAGCTCACCTGTGAGAACATCGACTTCCACGGCGCCGAAGGATGGCGTCGAGCATACTTCTGGGAGGATGGCAGCGACTTCGACGACGAAGTCCTGAGCTATGACGGCGCCAAGGGGGTCAACATCACCCCCCTCTTCGTCCACTCCTGGGACCAGAAGAGCCCCAACTGGCGAGAGAACGGAGACATTCACCGCCTCTCCATACAGGGCCCCAGCCGGTACTACGCCGACGTGATCTGGGACCAGGACACCTTCGATCTGGCTGTGAACTTCGACGAAGGGACCTTCTCGGTGATGAACCACACCGCCCCGAACATCGTCCACCCCGACGATCCCTGGGGTCAGTGAATCAAGCACACGTGCTTAGTACACGTGCTTAGCGAGTGCGCACGCAAAGCCCCGGGCCTCGCCCGGGGCTTTACCGTTGCAACTGACGCCGAGTGAAGAGCGAAGCGGCCAACCCGGTGTTCACCTCCACCTCCGAGAGGGTCGCCACCGAACGGCTGCCAGACCGGAGGTCCTCGGCCACCACCTGGTGTGCCACGGGTTGTCCGTCGACGGTGCGGTACTCGCTGAAGGTCAGCCGTCGCCGCGGCTCCTCTTCTCCGTCCCGAAAGAACTCCAGGCGCACCAACTGCAAGTCCTCCTTGCGGACCTCCATGACCATCCGGGGGTAAGCCTCTTCGTCAGACTCCCGAGCCCGCAGCTCCAGCACCGCCGCCTCGTCGCCATCCTCGGTCAGGCTCGCCACGAACCGTCCGGAGAAGACGGTTCGAGAGAAGTCATCCTGGGTAAAATTACTCCCCAGAAAGGGCTCTCCTCGCTGCTGCCCCGCCACCCGCCGCACTCGCCCGAAGGCCGGCAGATAGACATAGAGCTGATCCTCGGACTTCGCCAAAAGCCCCACGCCCCGCAGCCGGGCCGGGGCGGTGAGCTTTACCATCCGTTGATGAGCACCCCGTTGCCACACCGAGAGGGTCCGCTCCTCGGTGGCCCCCGACGCCGCCGTGGTCACCAGCTCCAGGGTGGCCGTCATATCCTCGGCCTGGATCAACGCGGCGTCCACGGCCCGAAGGAGCTCCTCACCTGTGGGAGCTTCCTCGGCGACCGCTACGGACGCCCACAAGATCAACCCGCAGAACAACAGCCCGAACAGCCACCTGTTCCATCGTCTATCCATCCCTTGCTCCTCGCTCGTCAGCCGTGTCACACTCTCATTGATGTAGACTCTATCATGCGATGTGTATTCATGAACGTCCAACGCCTCTTTGTCGTCGCTCTCCTGACCCTGGCCATCATCACCCTCGCTGGCTGCGATGATGGTGATCCCGATTTCCCTTTTGACGAGGGAGAGTTCCAGATCTTCACCCTCCTGGTCGACGATCAATGCCTGGACGGCGGCCTCAACCCCCTCTTTATGCCTCAGGGGACCGAAGAGCCCTGGGCCTGGCCCCACCTGATCCGGGTTTATCCCCCGTCTGCGCTGCCTCAGACCTACGATCTGACCTTGCGGCCGCCTTTTCACGAGATGAGCGTCACCGCCGAGCGGGTCTCCTCCACGGAGCAGCAGCTCACGGTCCATCCCAACCCGTCGGTCCTGATCGGCCCCGAACAATTCGGCGATTGCGCCGTGGAGCTCTCCGGCACGGTCCACGTGGATCTCACCGGCTCCGATCAAATCGAAGGCGTGGCCTCCCTGAACCTGAGTGACCCCGGCGGCGACGAGCGGTGTCCCGCCGACATGCCTACCTCCTGCGCCGTACTGCTCAGCTTCGAGGGAACCCGAGGGGCGCCATGAACGGGCCACTTCGGCTGGCCGCAGCCCTCCTGTTCTCACTGCCCCTAGCGCTCCTGCCCTCTTCAGAGGCGACGGCGGAGACCCTGGAGTTCAGCGGCTCCGCCTCGTCCTCTTTCGGGGTGTACCTCTTCAGCTGCCCCTTCGGATGTCAGTTCTTGGACTACGAGAACCGAAACGTCCTGGCGTTCCAACTCGACGCCGAGTTGGGGCCTCAGGTGGCCACCCGGGGCGGAGTGAGCCTCCACAACAACAACACCCCCGATGTCCGGCGCCTTGAGGACGCCGGAGAGTTCAGCCGAGTCCAACCCGTGGATCTGCGCATCACCGACGCCTGGATCTCGGCCTACGGGATCTTCCACGACGATCTCGATCTCCGGATCGGCGCCCAGACTCGCCGCTGGGGCACCGGCGACGGGTACAGCCCCGCCGACCGCCTCAGCCCCATGGACTTCAGCGACCCCACGGTCTTCGACCAACGGTTGGCCGCCCCGGCGGTCCACGCCGACTTCTACCGGTCGTCGCTGACCTTCTCGGCGACCTGGTTTCCCTTCTTCATCCCCAGCCTCCTCAGCGGCCGCCTCGTGAACGTCCTGGCCGGGCCCGACGCCGCCGACGACCTGGACTTCGACGGGGAGCTCCCCGGCGACGCCCCGGAGATCAACGACGTCCGCACCCGCATCGAGATCCCCCGTCAGTCCATCCGGGAGAGCGCCTTCGCCTTCCGCCTTGACTGGGCCGCCCCCATCGCCGACTTCGCCCTTGGGTTTTACACGGGCCGAGACAACCTGCCCCAGCTCTCCGGCGAGGTGGCGCCGGAGAACTTCTTCAGCGGCAACCGGACGGATCTCCTCGTGAACCTGCGGTACCCCTGGCTTCATATGGTGGCCTTTGAGACCCGGGCCCCCATCGGGAACGCCTGGACGGGCTGGATCGACGCCGTGGTGGTCTTCCCGTCCCGCACGGAGCTCTTCATCACCCGAGACCGAATGCTCGACCTGGAACGGCTCAACGTGATCGACGAGGCCCCCGACGACGACATCCGGGCCGTCACCCAATCGGGAACGCCCTACCCCAACCTGGTCCTCGGGGCGGACACCACCGTGGGCGACCGGTTCTACCTGAACTTTCAGTACTTCTTCGGGTTCCTGCTGGAGCGAGACTTCGAGGACCTAAACCACTACGGGCTTGTCACCCTGCGAACCCCGGCGTTTGAGGGCCCCTTGGAGTTCGAGTTCACCGGCGGCGCCGAGGCCAGCCAGCGGTTCGACGCCTTCGGGTTCACCACCCGGGCCCACGTGCTCTACCGGTTCGCCGACCGTCTGGAGCTGCGGGCCTCGGGGTTGCTGCAAGCCGGCCAGGAAGACACTACCCTGGGCCGGTTCTCCGCCCTCTCCGAAGCCCGCATCACCGCCACGGCTCACTTCTGAGCATCCCGGCCCCGGTTCAGTCGGCGGTGATCTCCACCTCGCCGATGCCGCCCTCCACGATCAGATAGCCCCCTCCGTCGCCTCCCCGACGCAACCCCTCGGGGATCAGGGTGAGCTCTCGCCCCTGAAACCCCGAGAGCCCCTCGCTGAAGAGGCTCAGGTCCAGCGACGGGATCGGAAACCCCGGCATGGTCACGTTCATCTCTCCCAGGATCGACGGCACCATCATCCGCAGTAAGGCGGCGATATCGCCGGGGTCGTGGACCTCCGGGGCCTCGTGGACCGCGGCCAACACCAGGATCCGCTGGGCTCGATTGTCGATGGCCATCGCCAGGAGCCCCTCCTCGTCGAGCTCCACACCGACGCCGGCCTGAAAGTGAATCTCCATGTCGAAGTACCGATCCTGGTCGGCCAGGATCCGCATCGGCAACGCCCCGACGGCCAGGTCGTAGGCGAAGTCCTCTTCTTCCCGGGGGAGCACAAACGCGGGGGGGACCACCAGATCTATCTCGAAGCTGGTGATGGGCTGGAAGATCTCCGGCAGCGCCTCCAACGCCTCCGGCGGGAACTCAAAGGCGCTCACACCACCGCCGTACCAGCTCGAGAAGAGGATCTGATTCAAGGCGTCATCGGAGAGCGCCACCGCGATCGGAGCGTCGGAGAAGGCCAGCGGGAGCCCGGGGTCGATCGTCCGTGGCGACCCGATATGGGCCGGCAACCCCTCGAGCCCCGGGGGGGTCGAGAACCGCACACCGTACTCCAAGACCAGCCCCCCGGAGTGGACCTGAGCGTCCTCCAGACTGAACTGCGCCGTGATCTCCGGGGCCTCACCGAACACATAGGTGGTGGCCAGATCGGCGATCAGCTCCAGGAGCAGATCCGAGAGGGAATTGCCGATCCACGACGCCAGCGCGCTCTCGGCGATGGTAGCCAGGGCGTCGTTGACCGCCGGCATCTCCTCCGCGAGGTCGGGATACTCCTCGGTGGAGAGCGCGAACCCCGTGAAGTTCACCGCCGGGTCGAGGATCTCAAAGTCCAGCCCCTGCACACCGACCTCGGGACAGATCAACGCCGCGATCCGCACCCGTTCCGCCCGGAGCATGATCAACTCTCCCAGAAGAGCCCCGCTCCCCGTGGCCAGAAGATCGATCTCCACGGTCCCCCCCTGGCCTCGGGCATCGCCGAGAATGATCTCCGTGGTCAGACAGGCCGGCCCTGCCTCGAGATCGATGGACACGTCGGAGAGAAACACATGTTCCACCCAGAGCTCACTGTCCTCCCCGATCTCGTAGGGCTCTTCGAAGAAGCTCTCCAGAAACTCGTCGTCCTGGAGCAGAGCCTGCAGGATCCCGGCCACGTCGTCGAGCTCCGCCGTATCATTGTCCAGAAACGCCTGCCCCAGGTGGACCAGCATCGCCTCATAGATCATCTCCCCGGGCTCATACACCCGGGGCCCATAGACCGTCACGGCTCCCACGGCTCGTCCCCGGTCTTCGGCGTCAGCCCGCAGGCCGATCAAATTCGGCCCCGACCGCAACGTCACGGTATGGGCGAACGCACCGTCGGTGACCGGCACGAGATCCCCGTTAATCGTCAGCTCCACCGGGGCCGAACCGACCTCCAGGGTTCCTTCGATGGTCACCTCCGGCGTGGTCGCGAAGGTCCCCGATACGGGCGAGGTCACCACCAGCTTGGGATGAACCCGATCCCCGGCGGCGGCCACGTCCGGGGTCTCCACCACGATGGTGTCCGTCCCACAGCCCAGGATGAACCCCAGACAAACCACCCCCACAACTGAAACCACCCGTGCATTCATCATGAGCACAACCTATCACCCTCGGAGGGGCCCTTCAATTTCCCGTAACCTCCGCAGAGTGGCCACGGTGCGCTCCATGAACCCGTAGTGACGGAAGGTATGCGCCATCAAGTAGAGCCCGAACCGGTTCACCGTCAGATCCAGGAGCGCCAGGTGATACCCACGGCGCCATTGGACCCCGTCGATCTCCTGGTCGACGGCCTCCGAGAGCGCTCGGCGGTGAAGCTCCACATAGGCCTCCACCTCTTCCGGTGCGGCGTCTTGTCCTAAGACGAAGGCCAGGAGTTCGGCCAGATCTCGCTGCGGTGGTGCCAGGGCTGCCAGCTCCCAATCGTAGATGCACACCCTGGGCTCTCCCCCGGCGTCCCGCCGGAAGCAGAGGTTCCGAGGGTTGAAGTCGTTATGCACCAGGGTCTTCGGCAACGCCTCGTACTCGCCGAACCACTCTTCTAACCCGTCGATGATTCCCTGGGTCTCGTCGAACTCCTCCTGGGAGTACCACCGGGGAAACTCCTGGCGAGCGTGGTCGGCGAGGCTTCGCCAAAGGGGCGTCATCTCCGCCATGGACTGGGCCGTCTGGGCCGGGGCCATCCAGGGCTGATCGATAAGGCCACCGGTGCGTCCGTACCAGATCCCGTGGATCTCGGCGATACCCCGGATCGCGGCCTCCAGGTGCTCTCGCTGCCACTGGCTGACATCGTCGGCGCTGTCCTTCAACTCCACGCCCTGGACGTGCTCCAAGACCACGGCGAAGGCTTCCCGCTCTGGCTCCAGGAGCCTCCCGTAGACCTTCGGGACGTGCCTGGTGAATCGGTCGTCTTTGACTCCGTAGAGCTCGACCTCCCGCTGATCGGAGCCCGTAAACTCCAATCGCCCTTTGAACTTCGAGAAGTTCGACGCCACGGCGGGCCCACACATCGTGGCCATGCTGTTCAGCATCAGCAAGATCTCATCGTCCATGGGCTTGATCTTGGCGATCACCTCGACGGTCTCCCGCTCCCCACGTCGCTCCACCTCCAGTCGGGTCGGGAAGTGGCCCACCAGCTTGCGGACCTTCCGGGCTGTGAGCTCCGTGATGATACTGCTCCCCAGTTCGGCGTCAGACCGGCCCTCGGCGGTGAGCACTCTCAACCCGGGCTCCCCCAGCTCCTCTCGCAGCAGCCCCTCAAAGAACTCCGGGGTAAGGTCCTCGGCCTGCAACCACTCCACGGGCCGATTTCTCCCCAGGCGCTCATGAGCCTGCGCGAAATGGCCGGCGGCGATCGCCGAGAGCGTCGAGAGGTCCAGGGCCAGACAATACCCGGCGATGATCTCCGCCAATCGCCGCCCTTTGCCGGCGCCGGCGCACCCCATCATCTCCAGGTAGTCCCGCTGATTCTCCAGATGGGTCCCGCCGCCAACGGTCCCCACGATCAGCCCCGGCAGCAGGAGGCTCGCCATCACCCCATCGCCCTCCTGCTCCAGATAGAGCTGCCCCAGGCTGGATTCGTGGACGCAACCGATGTCCTGGCCCGTGGCGGTGAACACGGCGGCGATCACGTTGGACACGTTGATGTTGAACCCCACCATTCCGGCCTGGATACTCCCGGCCAAGAACGCCTGATGGGTCTTCAGGAGCTGCTCCGGCGAGACCTTCAAGACCTCCTGCAGCGCCGCCCTGCTCAGGAAGGCCTCGGCCACCACCCGGGTGCCTCGCCCCGACGCGAAGGACTGATAGCTGACCTTCTTGTCGCTGCTCATGTTGCCGTCGATCACGAAGTTCTCGAAGGTCACCTCGTCGATGAAGCTCATCTGCTCAAGGATCCACTGGCAGGCATGCCAGGTGCAACTCGTGGTCATATTCTGACCGGCGGCGTCGGCGGTCTCGTACACGAACTGAGCGTGCACATGACGACCCAGCAACACCGGGCGGATCTCGATCAGCCGCGCATACCGCGACACCTCGCTTGCGACAGCGGCGATCTCCTCGTGGTGGTCCGTGAGCCACTGGCTGAAGAGAAGCGCCCCACGCAGCGAAGAGTGCACGAAGAGTGGGGCCCTCAGCATCCGCTGGCTCAACACCCGGGTGACCACGCCGCCGGACCGAGTGATGGCCCGGGCTCCCCGGCAGGCCGACGCCACCAGGGTCCCTTCCGTGGTGGCCATCGGCGCGTAGGCCACGCCCTCCACCTCTTGGCCGTGGAAGAGGAGCGGCCCGGCCAACCCCACGGGGATCTCCACAGACCCCACCAGGTTTTCGATATTCGAGGTCAAGCGACGCGCGACCAGGGACGTCTCCTGCACGGAGGCAAGAGACGCCCCGGTCTGCTCGCGAGTGAACTCCAGGCGCTCCAATCGGGCCGCCTCGGTCTGCTGGCCCCGGGCTGGAATTGACTCCACCCCGGTGTCCAACTCGGGGGACACCTCTGTTTCTGTGTCCTTCACGTTCACTCGCGTATGAGCCGGTCTCCCATCAGTCGTTGCGGGTCGCCGTCAGGGTGGTCGTAACCGAACAGGGGGGACCTTCCTGGAAGGCCGGGCAATCATCGCCTTCCGTCGACGTGATCGACAGGGTGCCCGTACCGGTGAAGGTATCGGCGTCGCTGGCCACGAGGTCAGCGGTCACCATCATGTCCGCCAGGCAGTCTTCGCCTTCGGGAGCGATGTCGACGCCGGTCTGCTCAAATCCGTCGCCGTCGGTCTGCAGGCCGTTGCTTCCGGCGGCCACGAAGGTCACGCCCGTCACGTTGTCGAAAGGCTCGTTGAACTGGATGTCCAGATCCGCCGGGAGGTCGGCGAAGTCCGGAATCGACACCGGCGCCGGCAGCTCCGAGGAGTCGCCGGAGGGGATCACCACGGTGTTCATCGCGCCGTCAAAGCAGCCGTCGTCGACGTTGGTCACGGTGACCGTGAAGCTCCCGCCTTCGAAGCCTTCATCGCCATTGTCGTCGTTTTCCTCGGGCTCACCGCAAGCGGTCGCCGCAAAGATCAAACCTACGAGGAGTACCAAAAACTTCGTTCGCTTCATCTCTTCTCCAATCCAGAGGGGTGCTGAACAACACAGCACATTGGTTACCAGGGGTCACACCTTACTTTTCCGACCCATAACGTCAACAAAAGCTCGTCAGGCTCACTGCAACTCGTTATGAATCACCCCGGGATCGGCGGTCACCGTGCAGGTGTCGTAGTTGGGGTGGAGGATCACCTCGTAGGTATGATCAGGCGCCCCACACCGAAAATCCCTGACGGCCCGGATGGCGTAAGTCCCGTCGGCCCGATACTCCGTCTCGGGAAGGAAGTAGCCATCATTCTGATAGAGGCTAATCCCCGCCTGGGTCCATTGGGCCACCCGATCGGCGTCGTAAGAACAAAGAGAGCTGGAGTTGCCGCAGCAGATCTCCACGTCTCCGACCCGGGGAAGCGACGGCGGAAAGGAACACTCCTGGGCGAAGTGTGCCTCTACCTCGGACTGAATCGACGCCACGATGACCGGCGCCTCTGCGGCGATGGACCTCTCCATGAACCGGAGGAACGCTGGGATCGAAAGTGCCGCCAAAATCCCTATCACTGGAATCGACAACCCCAGGGCGATCAGCCCGACAACCAAACACCCGGGGGACTTCTGCTTCTGCACGCCTTCGTAGCTCATCGCCTTCCTCTCATGGGGACGCCTCCCTTCTTCGCGGAGGCCAGATCTTCAGGAGCAGGGGCAGCAAGAAGAGATCCGCCACCAGGGCCGCCGCGGCCGCGACGGTCGTCAACAACCCGAAGTAGAAGACCGTCTTCACCCCGGCCAACATCAGCACCGGGAAGCCGCCCATGATGATCACCGTGGTGATCAGCGCTGCTTTCCCTGCGTGTCCGAAGGCGTACTCCATACACCCCTCCCAGTTCAACCCCCGGGCCTCGGCCCGGCCCCAGTGGTGGAGAAAGTGTACGCTGTCGTCGATGGCGATCCCGATTACGATCGCCCCCACCGTGGCCGTAGCGATGTCCAGGTCGATCCCCACCAGCCCCATCACCCCCATCATCACCGCCACGGGGAACACGTTGGCCGGCAAGCCGATCAGGGCCAGCCGGAACGACCTCAACCCGATCAAGAGCATCAAAAAGATCACCCCCAGGGCGATGAAGAACCCCCGGATCTTCGAGGTCGTCACGTATTCAATGATCCTTACATAGAGCGGCAGGTACCCGGCGGGCTCCACCATCGCCAGATCTCCGAAGACGTCCGTGGCGACCTCATCGACCCAGATCAGGAGCTCGTCCAAGGACCGAGCGCTCATCATCTCCGCCGTGAAGGTCAGCCGCGCCAGATCGCCCTCCTGGGACATCACGGGGGCCAGGAAGTTCTGCTCGAACTCCGGGAGATCCCGGTCCCACTCCACGGACTGCATGGACATCAGCAGGGAGAGCTGGTCGATCTGCTCCGGGGTCAACGCCTCCCGGTACTCCTCGATCTCTTCGCCCTCCTCGGTCATGAACACCGCCGCCATCCGCCGGTAGAGATCGGCCAGGCTGAACCCCTGCCGGATCTGGGGATGCTCCACGACCCGGCCCACGAAGAGATCCATCGCCGTCAGGACCTCCGGATCCTGCACGGTCCACCCCGAGGCAGGGCGCAACAAGAACTCGATGCTCGTGTACCGCCCCCACCGCTCGGTGATCCGATCGTGGTCCACGACCACCTCGTGGTGATCGGGGAGATACCCCAGGGTGTAGGTGTCGGCCTCCACCCGACTGCCCAACGCCACGGCCACCACGGTCATCGCCAGCAGGGCCAACGCGATCTCCTTGGGCCGGGTCTCGAGCTTCCCCCGAATCCGGTCCAGGACTTTCAGGAGCCATGTATGCTCCGGCGGCTCGTAGGACTCCGGGAGGCTGTGCAGCGCCACGGTCATCCAGGCGATGGTCGCCAGGAGAGCCGCCCCGATCCCCAGGGCGCTGAATATCCCCAGCTCCCGGATCACCGCCATGGGCGAGCTCGTCAGGGCCAGAAAACTCCCCATCGTGGTCAGGGTCGTCAACAGACTCGGTAAAAACACCAGCCGCAGGGTCTCCTCCACCAACTCCGGCACCGGCCGGTCGGGCTGATCCCTTCGCAGCTTCAGAAAGTTCGACGGCATATGAACGGCGTCGGCGATCCCAAGCACGATGATCAGCGTCGGGATCACCACGGTCACCATGTTCATCTGATGCCCCAGTAACCCGTACACACCGAGGGCCACCACGGTCCCCACGGAGATCACTCCCAGGGAGGCCAGGACGATCCGCCACTGCCGGAAGATCCACCACAGGAGCAGGAACATCAGCAGGTACCCCAGCCCCAAGAAGATCCCGAAGTCCCGCTCGGTGATCACGTTCAACCCGGCATAGATCACGCCGATCCCGGCCAGCGCGAACCCCTCCTCCCCGAAGTGGTCCGCCGCCACGGATCTCACGTCGGAGACCACCTGAACCCGCATGGCGTCGAGCTCGTCCATCACGGCCATCTCCACCCACACCAGGGTCTGGGTGCCCTCTTCGTTGACGATCCGCCCCTGAAAAAGAGGGTTGTTCATGACCCGACGAGCCGCCACTTCAAGGGCCTCTTCGTCCTCCGGGATCGGGTCCGGAATCAGCTCGTGGAACACCAGCCCCGCTGGCGTGTCCCAGGCGTCCTGGACGGTGAGCAGGGAGTGGACTCGCTCCACCCCCATCACCTCTTCGAGGTCTGCGGCGAGCCCCTTCACCTCGAGCAGGAAGTCTCGGTCAAAGACCCCGGCCTCTCGCTCCAGGTGGAGCAGGATGATCTCGTCGTTGCCGAACTGCTCCTGAAACTCGTCATAGGTCTGAAGCTGGGGGTCGGTCTCCAGAAACCACACGGTGAGCGCGTTGTCGGGCTGCACCGCATGCTCCAGGCCGGCGGCGGTGATCGCCGTCACCACCACCACCAGCGCGACCCAGACCCATCGAAACTTCACCAAAGCCTTCATCTCACCTCCGCTCTTCTACGAAGAACCCACCGTAGAACCAGGCTCGGTCCCGCTGAAAGAGCTCCTCCGAGAGCTCTCGTTCATAGGTCCATCCCGCCCCGGTCGGGGGCCGCCGCTCCACGAGGAGATTCCAGTAGGCCAGCCGTCCCCCCGTCCGCATCCGATCCCCGAGCACACCGAAGAGCTGATCCGACGCGTCCACGGACATATACTCAAAGACATCGGAGAGGTTCGCCTTGCTGTAGGTCCCCGACGGCGCCCGCTCCAGATGGACCTCGAGCTCCTCGCAGACCAACTCCACGCGGTCCGTCAGCCCTCGGAGGCGCTCGAAATGCTCTCGACGCACGTAGAGCGGTCCCCCTCGCAGGTCCCGAACCTGGCCGGCCAAAAACCGCTCCACATAGAAGTTACCCTTCAGGGGGAGCGCCGTGCAGACCCGACGAAACCGGCTCAGAAAGGTCTCTCCTACGGTCCCGGTCACGTACTTGAACTGCGCCGGGTCCCTCCCCTCCGCCGCCAGCCGCTCCCGACTGAAGTAGGACGTGAAGGCATCCTGAAACGCCTCGGTGAACCCTCGCTCCTCGAAGATCTCCGCCTGGTCGTCCAGGCTCTCTGCGCTGAGGAGCTCCTTCAAAAGGCTCTCGTCCCAATACCTGGGCAGGTGATCGTCCTGAAACCCTCGGAAGAATCGATCCAGCCGTCCGCACCGGTAGACCCCATCCTCGAGGTCCCCCGGCCGGTCGTCCCAGAACCGGCGGGTCGACGGCGTCAGGCCCCCGCGGATCTGCCCGTAGACCTCGACGGCGTCGCCGGCCTGGTGGCCGACGAGCACCAGAAAGTCCTCATACTCCAGCTCCTCGATCCCGGCGATCTTCAGCTCTAAGAGCGCGATCTGCGCGGGGTTCATATCGATCGCCGTGATCCGCTCCGGCTCGTCCAAGAGGAGGGCAAAGACGTTGCATCCCCCGCTGGCGATGGAGAGGACATGGTCACCGCCGTCGACCGCCAGGGCCTCCGACAAGATCTGGTGGTCTTCCCACACCTCGGAATACCGCACCAGGTCCAGGCTCATCGCCTGAGCGACCTCACTGCGCAGTGGATTATGCTGGTGTTCGTCATCCGGTTTCATCGCTCTCGCTGATCCGTTGAAGTTCGCGTCGGTTCACTTTGGAGTTATGACGGGGGTCGACGGGAATTTTCTTCACGGGAAGCGCAGAAATGTTGACCAACCCGGCGGCCGCGACCCACTCTTCAATCATCGCTTTGACCTCCTCCCCGTCGGCTCCCGGGATCGGAGTGAAGCAGAGCAACCCACCGTCCCCGTCGGGCTCCTCAATCAGGGCACAACACTCCACCCCGGGCAGATCTCTGACCTCTACCTCCACCGTAAAGGGATAGATCCTCTCGCCGTTGATCTGGACCACGTTCTCCAGCCGCCCCACCAACCAGAGGCGGCCCTGATCGTCCCACCGGGCCAGATCGCCAGTCCTGTGCCAGATCACTCCGTCAGGGCCGGGGAGCTTGGTCTTCTTCGTCGCCTCCGGGTTGTCGACATATCGCCGCAGCACATGGGCCCCGCTGACCAGGATCTCACCGACCTCGCCGGCGGCCACCCCGTAGGCTCCGGGCCCCTCCCCGGTGAGGTCCGGTTCGTCTGGGAGGTTCACGAGCGTCACGGAGGCCGCCTCCGCCAGGGATCCGACGAGATAACCCTCTCCCGGTGTCTCCAAGAACTCGTCCATGGAGACGCTGGCGATGGGCTCCGCTTCCGTCGAACCGTAGATGATCGTCCGCTCGGCGTTGGGGAAGGTTTCTCTCATCTGGGCGCAGAGCTTCCGGGGCGTCGGAGCCCCCCCGCAGATCAGGGCTCGCACCTCGTCGAGGCTCTCCCCCCGCTCCAAGAGGTGGTCGCCGATCTTCGCCAGGTACGCCGGGGCCCCCAGAAACCGCGTCACCCCGGCCGCCCGAGCGTGCTCCACCACCAGATGAGGCGCCACCGTCGCCGGCGCCCCATAGTCCACGGCGGGCATCACGGTGGTCACCCCGTCGGCCAGGTTATGCAGGGGCACCACTGGGAAGCAGGGCATATCCACCTCCCCGGGGTTCGACGGGAAGTGTTCCGAGAGAGCCCTGTGCTGCTCGATCAGGATATCATGGGTCCGATCCGAGCCCTTCGGGATCCCCGTCGTCCCCGAGGTGTAGGTGATCAGCGCCGAGTACTCCTCGGGTAAGGCCTCCACGTCAGGCTCCGAGGCCGCACCCCGCAACGCCTCAAAGGAGCGCACCCCCCAACGGCGGCCGTCCACAGCGAACCGCTTCAAGGGCCACAGATTCGGGATCACCGGCCACAACCGCAGCACCCTCCCCAGGCTGACGATGGCCTTCGCCCGAGACATCCGCAGGGCTTGAATCACCCCCTTCTTCCCCATCCCGGAGTCGATCAACACGGCGGTCATCCCCGACGCCATCAGGGCCAGCACCAGCGCGTAGAGCTCCACCTGCACCCCGAACATCACCACGACCCGATCACCCCGCTTCAGCCCCACCTCCCGCAGCCCGGCCTGGACCTCGGCGATCTCGATGGCGAGCTCCGAATAGGTCCGGGACTGCACCTCGTGGATCCCCGTAGGATCCCACTTCAAGGGAATCTCAAGGGCCAGCTGGTCGGGTACTCGGGCCGCTCGGTCGAGGATCACCCCGGCCAGGTTGTTGTGTGGCGGCCTTGGCTTTCGGGTCATGACGGTTTAGGACATGGGCATAGGACTTCCTTTCGGAGGGCGAGACTATATGAGCACCGTGACGATGAATAGCCCCTTTCCCAGCCGATTCCTGGCCTGGATGAACGAGCGCTTCCCCTTCTCCCACGCTCTCCTCTTCTTCAGCCTCTACGCCACGGCCCTCCTGGTGGGCCGTGTCGGGGCCTACGAAGGGTCGATCCCGCTGGGATGGCAGGACATCGCCGCCTTCCTCCCCGTGTGGGGGTTCTTCTTCATGCTCCGGGTCTTCGACGAGCATAAGGACTACGCCGAAGACTGCGTGAACTACCCCGACCGGGTCCTCCAACGGGGATTGATCACCCTGACCCACCTGAAGATCGCCGGCGGCCTGGCCATCGCCGCCCAGCTCGGGGGCTCTCTGCTCCTCGACGGCGGCCTGGGGCCGATCACCTTCTGGTGGCTCGCTGTCTTCGGGTACGCCCTGCTGATGGCCAAGGAGTTCTTTGTTCGAGAGTGGCTCAGCCAGCGGCTGGTCCTCTACGCCTTCAGCCATATGCTGATCATGCCCCTGGCGATCCTCTGGATGGCCCAGATGGGCGCCGGAGGTGAATCCCTGCCGGTGGAGGCCGGGTTCCTGGCGGCCCTGGCGTTCTTCTCCGGCGCCTCCTTCGAGGTCACCCGTAAGCTCCGGGCCCCCGAAGAGGAGCGCGATGAGGTGGACTCCTACACCAAGAGCCTGGGCCTCACCGGGGCCCCCGTGACCATCGTGCTCCTCCTGACGGGCTCGATGACCATGCTCTTCTTTCTCCTCCAGTGGATCTTCGCCGAGTTGCCCTCGATCCCGTGGATCGCGTCCCTGGGAGCTCTCTTGGCCCTGCCGGCCATCGCCCTCTTCAAGTTTCGAAACACCCCGTCGCCGAAGTCCCGCAAGCTCACCGAGGGCATGGTGAGCCTCGCCATGCTCGGGGGCTACGTGGTGACTATCGTCGCCGTCCTCGTACATCGGGGGGTGACGCTGTGACGGGTCTGATCCTCACCGCTTCCGAGGCCGCCGTCGCCGACGACGAGCTCGTGGGCGGAAAGTCCCGGGGACTGACCCACCTGGTGGGCCTCGGCGACGTGGAGGTCCCCCCCTTCGTGGTGGTCTCCTCATCGGCCATGGTCGAGCACCTGGATCGCGCGGGTCTGTTGCGGGCCGTCCTCCTCGACGAGGTGCCCCCAGCCGCCGTCGCCGAGGCCATCACCGACGCCGAAGTCTCTCCCGAGCTCCGCGAGGCCCTGCGAGCGGCCCGCGAGACCCTGGGAGACGCGCCACTGGCAGTTCGGAGCTCCATGGTCGGCGAGGACTCCCGGGAGTTCTCCTTCGCCGGACAGTTGAAGTCCTTCCTCTCCGTGGAGGACGACGACGCCCTGGAAGACGCCCTCAAGGGCTGCTGGGCCTCGGCGTTCTCGGCCCACGCCACCGCGTATCGCCGCCGCCGGGCGAGGGCTCTCGGGCTCGCCATCGACCTCCCTCGGGTCGCCGTGATCGTGCAGACCATGGTCGAAGGCGATGTCTCCGGCGTAGCCTTCACGGCCCACCCCGTCACGGGTCGCAGAGACCACACCTTGATCCACGCCACCTGGGGTTTGGCCGAAGGGGTCGTCAGCGGCCGGTGCAACGTCGACGAGTTCACCGTCGACGCCGACGGCCAGGTCGAGACCCTCATCGCCGACAAGGATCTCTCCATCGTATCCCGGGGCGGCTCCATCACCGAGGAGATCACCTCCGAGGATCGCCGCCACGCGGCTTGTCTCTCGAGCGAGCAAGCCCGGCAGCTCGCCACGGCGGCCCGCCGCGTCGCCGACCACCTCGGCGCGCCTCAGGACATCGAGTGGACCCTCCGGGGAGACGACCTGGTCTTTCTCCAGACTCGCCCCATCACAGCCCTCGCCGACCCACCCAACGTCGACGGCCCTCGGGTGGTCTTCAACAACAGCAACATCCAGGAGAGCTACTGCGGGGTCACCACGCCCCTGACCTTCTCCTTCGCCCAGGCCGCCTACGCCAGCGTCTACGAGCAGACTATGCGGGCCCTGCGGATCCCCAGCGACGTGATCGCCGACCACGACGACATGCTCCGAAACATGCTCGGTCTGGTCCGGGGGCGAGTCTATTACAACATCAACAACTGGTACCGGGGGCTCTTGCTCCTGCCTTCCTTCGGCCAGAACAAGGAGGACATGGAGGCCATGATGGGCCTCGACGTCCCCGTGGACTTCGTCGAAGACCAGGTGCTCACCACCGGCGAAAAGCTCAAACGGTTGCCCCGGGTGCTCCGAGCCTTCGCGTCCCTCCTCTTGCGGTTTCGTTCCCTCCCCCGGGACGTCCCCCAATTCCTGGCCGACTTCGACGCCGCCTACCAACGGGTAGACCGGTCCAGGTTCCCCGACGCCTCCTTCTCGGAGCTCATGAGCATCCTCGAACAGCTCCGTCGAGAGATGCTCGAGAACTGGTCCACGCCGATCATCAACGACTTCTACGTGATGATGAGCATGGGCCGCCTGCGCCGTCTCGTGGAGGCCGCCGGGGTCCCCAACCACCAGGAGGTCGCCAATAACCTCCTCTGCGGCGAAGAGGGCATCGAGTCCATCGAGCCCACCCGGTTCCTGATGCGCCTCTCCCAGCAGGCCCAGGACCACCCCGACCTGGTCTCCCTGCTGCAGACCGACCCCGCCGAGGAGTCCCTCCGGCAGGTCCGGCGGGAATTTCCCGACTTCGCGGCCTCCCTCGACGACTACATCGAGCGATACGGGGACCGGGTCATCGGCGAGCTCAAGCTGGAGACCGTCACGGCCCGAGAAGACGTCACCTTCGTGGTCCGGGTGCTCCGCAACTACCTGGCTCGCCCCGACCTCGACCCGGAGCATCTCTCCCGCACGGAGCAGGAGATCCGGGCCGCCGCCGAGGCCGCGCTCTTCGACCGCCTCTCGTCACTGAAGCGGGGCAAGGCCCGCAAGGTGATCGCCACCGCCCGGACAGCCGTGAAGAACCGGGAGAACCTGCGCCTGGCCCGAACCCGGATGTTCGGCCTCTACCGCGACGCCTACCGGGCCATCGGCGCCCGTCTGCATGAGGCCGGCCGCCTCGACGCCCCCCGAGACATCTTCTACCTCACCACCGAAGAGGTCCTCGCCTACCACGAAGGCCGGGCCGTCACGGCGGACTTCCCTCCCCTGGTCGCCGCCCGCAAGGCCGAGTTCGCCCGGTACGAGACCCAGGATCTCCCCCACCACTTCGAGACCGTCGGCCCCGTCTACCACGGCAACGCCTACGCCCCTCCCTTTGAGGAAGCCCCGGCCCAGACCGGAGACCTCCTGCACGGCACGGGCTGTTACCCGGGCACCGTGGAGGCCCCGCTACGGGTGGTGATGAGCCCCGAAGACAACCTCGAGATGGAGGGCCGCATCCTGACCACACTCCGCACCGACCCGGGCTGGGCTCCTCTCTTTCCGGCGGCAGCTGGAATCCTCGTCGAGCGAGGCAGCACCCTCTCCCACTCCGCCGTCGTCGCTCGGGAGCTGGGGATCCCCGCTGTGGTCGGCGTCCCGGGCCTCCTGAAGACCGTGGAAGATGGCGAGGTAGTCACCCTCGACGGCGCCGCCGGCACGATCCGTCGCCATCAGGCGCCAGACGACATCTCAGAGGGCCGCGCCGAATAGCGCGTACCGCCGGCTGTCCACGGCCACCCCGTCGGCGAACCGCCGACTCGGGTTATCCTCTCGCACCAGGGCCCCGTACCACTCATCATAGGTCCCGTCGCCGGCCTCAAAGGCTTTGCACACCATGGCGCCGAAGACCCGGGTCTGCCGATAGTCAGGGTGCACCGCCAGGGTCTTGTGGATCGCCCCCACCTTGCCGTGGTCCTTGAGGCCGTCGAAGTGTTCCGAATACCTCAGCGCGTCGAGCTCCAGCCGGGCCTCCCCGGCCCCCTGCACCATCAGCGGACCGTAGTGCGGGACGATCAGGTCAAAGGCCACGATGCTGCCGTCCGGGCCATAAACCACCTGGCTCACCTTCGGATCGAGGCGACCCACGAAGGCCTCCCCGCACATCCGACAGAAGAGTTCGTAGGAGAGCCGGGAGTACCCGAAGTTCTGCCCGAACATCTGGTTGATGATCTCGTGCAGCGCCGGGAGGTTCCCCAGCCACACCTCGGGGGTCATCGACTCGAACCGAAACCCCTTCGCCTCGAGCTGCCCCACCAGGGGCAGATACTTCTGCCACACCGGCCTCATCGTGTCGTTCGGTGAGATCTGGGTCACCGCCGGCGACACCGCCTCCAATCCCAACTCGGCGAGCACCTCGGCGAAGTAGAGCGGCGTGTAGGGCTCTCCCACGAAGGGCGTCCCCTCATCGAGGACCTCCGTGCGGACCCGATAGGTGCCATAGGTCGAGAAGTTAATCGGCCCGCATATATATCGAGCCCCCCGCTCCTTTCCCCACCGACGGACCTCGTCGAGGAGCGCCGCTGCGGCGTCCTGATCCCCCAGGGTCTCGAAGTACCCGAAGAAGACCGCCTGTTCCCCCTCGATGCGGGTCTCGGGGCTGCAGAACCCAGCGATCCGCGCCTCTCCTGGGATCACCCTGGCGATCGCCTCCCCCGTCTCGAACCAGGGGTTCTTCGGCGAGAAACTCGCCACGACCTGATCAGACCGCTCGGGAACCCACAGGGGATCCTCCCCGTAGATCTCGAAAGGCACCTCCAGAAACCCTTCCGGCAGACAGGACTCACCGACCATAGCGCTCTCCCAACCATCCACAGATCCGCTCCAACCCCTCCTGGTCCCGTTCATCGAACGCGGCCGGCAGGTCGGAGTCTATGTCGAGCACGGCGAAGACTTCGCCTTCCTCATCCTTCACGGGCACGACGATCTCCGATTGGGTCGTCACCGAGCAGGCGATATGCCCCTCGAAGGCATGCACGTCCTCCACCAGCTGGGTCTCACCGGTCCGGGCCGCCGCCCCGCACACACCCCGGTCAAAGGAGATCCGAAGGCACCCATGGCTGCCCTGGTAGGGACCGATCGCCAGCATCCTCTCCGAGACCACCCGATAGAACCCGGTCCAATGAAATCGGTCATCGCTGTGGTGAAGCTCGCAGGCCACGGTCGCCATGGCGCTCACCCAGTCGTCCTCCCCTTCCAGCAGGTGCCGAATCCGAGAATGTAGTTCGTCGTAGTCAGGTGTCACGTGTTCCTCGAGTGCCAAACGTTCCTATCTACTTCGGGGCCGCGGCGGCAGTATTCGGCACTGATACTTCTCGGGCCCATCGACGTACCGCTGTCGCCAAATCATCCCACCCCTGATCTGCTGTAGCATCACCGATGGCCTCGGCCAACAACACTCCGTCAGGCTCGACCCCGGGCTCGAAACGGCGCAGCCCATCTCGCCAGAAGTACTCCATCCGGTCTCTCTTCCCGGCGACCGCTGCCGCCCACGCCTGCACCAGTCGAATGTAGGGCTGCAAGAACGTACCCCCCTGGGCCTCCGAATCCTTCCAGATACTCTCCCCCAGCCGACCGATCTCCTCCCCGTCCCGACCCAGGAGAACTCCAACGATCAGGAGGTTAAACTCCTCCACCAGGGCATCCCCCTTCCCCGCTAGCTCAGTGAAGTGAAGGGCCGTTCGGTAGGCTCGCTCCGCCCCGTGCAGGTCTCCCAGGGCCCGGCAGATATCCCCCTCGGCGTTCGCCACCTCTGCTAGCCCCGCCGGCGAGCCTGAAGAGCGAAAGCAGGTCCGGGCCTCTTCCAAATGAGCCACCGCCTCCTGGTGATGTCCCTGCCAGTAGAGCAGGCGTACCATCCGCAGGTGCAGGGTGCCCCGGTCCTGCTGCGTGGCCCCTTGCCCTTCCTGGACCAGCTTCAGGGCCTCTTCGGTGACTGTCACGGCCTCCTCTAACTCTCCGAGTTGTGACAGCGAATAGGCGTAGCGCTCCATAACCCGAAAACTCTGCCCCTGCTCGTACTCTCCCCCTTTCAATAACTCTAATGCCTCACGATGGTGCCCCTCCACGGAATAGAGGAAGGCTCACAGGGTTCTGTATTCTTCCGTCAGCGAGATCCCTAGCCTGGTCTCGATCTCCTGCAGTCGCTCGATCGCCTCGTATGCATAATTCCGAAGTTCAAGGCTCCCCCCGAGCCATCCCCGGAGTATCTCTATCTGCCACTGCGCCTCACGAGGAGACTCGACTTGACCGAGCTGGTACGGAGAACACAACGCCTCCATTCGCCTCAGCAAAGCCCGCGGCCCATGCACGTCACCGGTCCATTGGTAACGACTCAAACGTTGGCAGCAAACCTCCAGAGCCTTCTCCTGCTCTCCCGCCCATTCCAACATCTGGGCCCGCTGTTCGAAGTGCTCCCACGGGCTACTCTTGTCACTCCTCGCCGCCAAGTATTCCTCACAGGCCAGGATCAACTCCCGCTTATCCTCCCTGGCTTCAAGTATCTCCAGAAGAGCCTGACGCAACCGATTCTGGGCGAAGAAGATCTGACCGCCGCGACGAACCACCAGGCCACGTCCCAAGAGCTCTTCCATCAGCTCTTGGGCCTCCACTCCTTCGCCGTCATCAGCGAGGAGCTGCCGGACCACCACCATGGTCCGTTCCTCCTGAATCTCCAGACCAAAGACAGCGCTCACCAACAGGAACGCTTCGGTGCTCTCCCCATCCAAGAATGAATCCAACCGAGCCAACCAGAGATCTCTCACACTGGATGGCAGCAACAGCTTGTCAATGAGGTCAAACTCGCCCCCGTCGTCTCCCAGTGCCCCCGCCTCCAGCAGGTAGGAAAAGAGCTGATGGAGGTAGAGAGGTGAGCCCCTGGATCGGCCGATGATGGCCTTCCGTAGGGAGGGCTTAAGGGGAGCCAGGAGATCCAGGACGTCGCTACACTCCGCGTCGGGCAAGGCAGCGACCTCTACCTCCATGGCATCGCCGAAATCGGCGGCCAGGATTTGTTCCAGAAAGAAGCGCTCCTCCGTGCGCTCCAGCAACACGTCCTCGGCCACGACGATCACGATCAGTACCGGTACCTCCTGGGGCTGTACCCGTTGCAGATGACGAACAATGCCCAGGCTTTCTCGTCCCCACTGCGCTTCATCGAGGACTATCACGGCGGGCCCTACGCGCCGCAGCAAGCGCTCTACCGCGATGAACCGATCGTTCTGGCCACCCAGAGTCCGTTGGCTCCCTCCTCGGGAGAAGGGGCGCAGAAGCGCCGTGAAGAGCGCCGTGTCCAACTCCTGGGTGAGGGGATCCCCGAACCGACCCACCAGACGGGCCACTCGCACTTCCAGCTCTTCTGCGGAGATCCCCTGGCATTTCATCATATCAGCGAGCATCAGCGGAAATGCCTGTTCGTTATCTACCCCGGGGCCGTGATACACAAAGAGAGACAACGCCATCCCCAGTTCATTGGCCCGCTCCGCCACCCACCGACCCAGCGACGAGGCTCCCTGCCCCGACTCCCCGCGAACCACTGCGATCCCCGGTCGCCGCGAACGAAGCACCCCTTCCAGGGCATCCCAGAGCCGATCCCGCTCTTCCTCCCTCCCCTGTAGTGGGATCTCACGCAGGCCGTGCATCGAGAGCAGCGGCAACTGTCCTTTCACGCGCTGGCTCCGTGCGCCCCGCCGCCAGGTCGGCAGCTTCCCGAAGGTCCTCGACTTACTCCGCATCCCCTCCGCCAGAGCGCTCTTCGCCGGAGTTTCCCTCGAAAGAGGATCCGAGAATGATCTCTCGAACACCCGAGTCTTGAGCAACTCCTCCAGGTCCAGAGTTTCCGTAGGAGCGAGGAACTCCACCAATCCGTCATCGAACTCCCCACCCCCAACGGCGACCCCGGGCAGAGCGGCCAGATCCCGAGCCGCTGCCGCTGCCCGGAGATACCGGGCCAGGGGGGCCTTTCGCAACAACCGCTCCAGCCAGGGCAAGAGCCCTTCGGGCACAGGGAACCGAGGCCTCCACTCCGGCAACGGCGCCTCCATATGCTGATGCACCACGGCGAAGGCAGACCGCCCCACGAAGGGCGGACTCCCTGTCACCAGCTCCCAGCCGATCACTCCCAGGGCGTAGAGGTCCGTCCATGCTCCCCAGTCCCGCCAGGACCCTGTCGCCTGCTCGGGCGCCATGTAGAGCGGCGTGCCCAACGCCCGGCGCCCTCGTGAGCCCATGCTGATCAGGATGTCCCCGGAGCTTCGCTCTTCTGCCGTTCGACGATAGGTATAGGCGATGCCGAAGTCGCTCAGGCACGTGTCGACCGCGTCCCCTCCCCGCAACAGGATGTTGTCGGGCTTCAGATCTCGGTGCAGCAACCCCCGTGCGTGCGCGTGGGCCAAACCGTCCAGGATCTGGACCAACACCGCCCGGGCTTCCTCCCAGGTGCCAACGTCTGCGATGCTCAAGCTTCCAGCGGCCAACTCCATCGCAAAGAAGGGGCTCCCCCCCGGTAATTCCTGGGGGGCCTGTTTCACCACACCGAAGTCGAAGATCCGCACAATCCGGCGATGGTACATCCGGGCGATGGCCGATACTTCCTCGTGCAACGCTCGCTCTCGGCGACGCCGAGTCGCCTCGTCATGGCCCGGGTGGATCACCTTCAGCGCCACCGCCTGCCCCGTCGCCTCGTGTACTCCCCGGTAGATCACTCCCATCGCCCCCTCCCCCAGGGGACTGAGCAGCACATACTCCTCGTTGAGTCGACTTCCCTTCATGGTTGCCACGATACCTCCTCTGGCTCCGGCGAAAAAGACCGTCCTCAGGATCAATCCTTGTGGAGCTCGCCACGGCCGCCATGGCGCTCACTCAGTGGTCCTCCCCTCCAGCAAGTGCCGAATCTGAGAATAGAGTTCGTCGTAGTCAGGTGTCACGGGCTCCTCGTCCGATGAAGGCCGGTGACTCTATTTCGCGGACCCTCGGCCGCCAACCAGCCCGGCAGACCCGAGCGCGGCAGAGCCAAGAACGCGAAACCCCGGGCCAACTGACCCGGGGTCTCACGAGTTCACAGGTCACCTCAGTCCAGCGGAAGCTCATCGACAGCTTCGAAGACGCACCGCCCGATCCCCGTGGTGCACGCCTGGGTGTTGGCCTGCACGGTGATCGTAGTATCGTCGTCAGCCACGGGACACATGAAGGCCATCGTGTACGAGTAGGCCGCCGGAATCGCCGTGATACAGATGCTCGCCTCGGCGCCGGCCTCCATTAAAGCGCCCGTCTCGTACGCCTCCTCAAGAGACTCCTCCCACTCGTGCTCCGGAATCCCCGGGTTTTCCATCTCCTCGGTCTGCTCCAACACGTAGTCGAAGTGGACGATACAGGAGGAGCCCGACCGAGGCCCTTCAAACTCACTGGTCGCGCAGAGAGAACCGTCGGCGTCATAGAAGTAAGTGAAGTCCGTGGGAGTATCCGGATTTCGTTGGGTCTCCACCCGGTGTCCCGTGGGCCACGAGAAGAGGATGTTGAAGTCGGGATCGACATACCCCCGGCATCCATCCTCGGGTGGCGAGAAGCAATGCTCGATCATCTGCTGCACGCAGTTGTCGGCCTGAGGGCTCTCGTCACAATCCTCGCTGTACTCTTCGTTGAGCTGGTTCACCAGGTCGTCCTGGGCGCCCAGACAGAACCGGCCGTTATCCGCCCAGTCCGCCAGGGTGAAGTTACCCAGGGGGTGATGGAAGTCATCGACGATGGTAAACGAGGCGTTGATCGGACCCAGGCGACCCCAGGCCCGAAGGTTCCCCGTGACGTAGGGGCTGAGCACCACGTCGCCCACCAGACAACTGGGGGCGCCGAACGGGTTGTACCGGGCCTCGGCTTTCACACCGACGCCGGCACCGAGCCCACCGATGCCCACATGGTTCTGCGCTCCCGTGATCGTCAGCCCTACCGTCAGGGTCGCCGAAAGCGTCAGGGCCGCCCGGGCCTCCACCTCGGCCGACGCGGATGCATCGTAGTCGAAGTGAAGGCTCCCGCTGCTCGGTCCGATGGGGCTCACCCCTCGCTGGTGGTGCCACTCAATCCCGATGGGGATATACACCTCTCCACGGGCAAAGGCTTCCAACTCCGCCCGGGCCTCCGCTCCGGCCGACGCCTCGGCCCGAATCTTCACCGTGGGAGCGACGGCAATCGGTCCCGCCACGGGGATACTCCCCAGGGGCCGGTTCACCAGATCTCGACCCACGGACCGCTCGACGCCCACAGAGGCGTTCAACTCCGCCTTCGCCTCGGCGGTCAGCGTCGTCCCCAACGACAGGTGCAAGTAGTCCGCGCAGAGCTGCAAGGAGTGGGTAAAGCTGTTGGACCAGTGCAACACATTTCCGCAGTCCGAGCGGCTCACCGACGGATGGGTATCCACCAGCGCGTTCCCTGCCAGGTTCGCGTAGATCTTCCCTTCCCACCGGAAGGTCGGCGACACGTCGACCCCCACAGTCCCCGTCGCCTTCAGCGGTCCGGCCTCCAGATCGACGAGGTTCACACTCAGCCCTTGCTCCACCGTAGAGATGTCCCCCTCCTGACTGTTCAGGGACAGGGGCTCGATGTCCATCGACCACTCCCCGTGAATGATGTTGATCAGCTCCAGCGGCTCGTAGGCCACCACCATCCCGTCGGCCGACGAGGCGATGTCGGCCACCTGCACACCGAACCCACCGTGGACGTCACCGAAGAGCACGTGGCCCCGCTTCATCTCCCCCAGGTCCTGGGCCACCTCGTTGGTGAGATAGACTCGCTCGGACTCCTCATCGATCTGCACATGGGCGTCCATCCCGGCAGGGATCTCGAAGAACTCGACCCATGGCACCACTTCGGGAGCCCCCTGAGGCGCGTAGTACTCCGGGCCGATCTCGAAGTCCTCATCTCCCGGGTCTCCGCCGGGGCTGTAGACCACCGTCGAGGAGGGATCGCCGCAGGATGCAGCCACAAAAAGCAGCACCAGGAGACTCAAAACATGCTTCGTGCGTAGTCGACTCGGGGAAACCATAGGACCTCCGATAAGTGATAAACAGGGATTCGCCCACTCAGCCTTGCAAGAACCGGTCCGAAGTCGAAAAAAGAAACCAAACACTCAAAACCCGTCTTATCCTCAATGACTTATATGACCACCACCACCTTCCACGTGGCTCCCCGGCATGCGCCAGAGTGACACACCCACAGCCCTTTCCGGGTTCCCTGACCCCCGGGTGTATGATCCACGTTGATCGGTTGGCCCGCAGCCCGCAGCGGGCCTTGGCCCGCGAGGACCCTCGGGCGTAGCCCGACTCGCCAAGCCTCGTGGCCTTGGCCCGAGGGGAGGTTCCGCGCCGCCCACTATCTCCGTCACAAAATCGGTCCTCCTCGGCGGTTCATCCACCAGCGATCCCGGGAGGCGAATTTGGCACTTCGTCCGGGTACGCCAATCGGTCCTCCTCGGCGGTTCGTCCACCATCGACCCCAGGAGGCGAAACTGGCACCTCTCCTCGGGCCAAGGCCACGAGGCTACAGCGAGTCGGGCCTGAAACAGCGGCCCGAACGTCCTCGCGGGCCTTGACCCGCTGCGGAATGGAGACATCCCACCGAGGGAAACCGATCACACCAAGACCCCGGTTCATCCTCGACGGCACCTCAGAAGCGAAGTAGGCTCTCGTGGTCATGAACAAGTATCCCCTCCACCTCCTGATCACCTTTCCGGTGGCCGTCCTCGCCGCCCTCCTGGTGATCTACACCGGCGGTTTCGGCGGCACCCCGCCGCCCTGGCGGCTGGGCCTGGGCCTGGTGGCCTTCTCCACCATCATCGCCCTCCCCTTTCTCCTCGGCCCTCGCCGAGGCCTCTCGGGGGCCGCCGCCCTCCTGGTCGCCCCCGTGGTCTTCTGGGCGGTCCAGGCCCCCCAGAGCGACCGCGACTGGTGGGAGCCCGCCTCTCGCACGGCCCACGCCACCATCGACGGAGACCTGGTCACCATCCACGACATCCGGGACTTTCGGTACGTCGACAACGACACCTGGGAGGCCTCCTGGTACGACGCCACATACGACCTTCGGGAGCTCCGCCAGAGCTACTTCCTGCTGACCACCTTCGGCGACATCGAGGGCATCGGCCACGTGATGGTCAGCTTCCAGTTCGGCGACGACCAATTCCTGATCCTCTCCGTAGAGATTCGCCGTGAAGACGGCGAAGGCTACGACCCCATCGGCGGGGTGTTTCGGCAGTACGAGCTGATGTACGTCGCCGCTGACGAGCGCGACGCCCTGGCGCTGCGGACCCACATCCACCAGGACCCCACCTGGATGATCCCCATGAACGCCGGGCCTGAGAAGACCGCCGAGTTCTTCCTCAGCATGGTTGAGCGCATGACCGACCTCCACCACCACCCGGAGTGGTACAACACCGTCACCAACTCCTGCTCGTCGAACCTGGCCTTCCACTACGAAGTGATCAACGACGTGAAGCTGCCTCCGGACTACCGGATCCTGATGCCCGGCTTCTCCGGGGAGCTCTTGGCCGAGCTCGACCTCTTGCCCGACGGGATCACCGCCCAGGAAGCGATGGACCGATTTCGGGTCGACCAGGTCGCCCGCGAGCTGCCTTTGGATGAGCACTTCTCCACCGCCCTGCGACAGGCCATCTCTTCTCAACCGCGCCCCGACCTGCCACAATAGCCGCTCTCCTGCAGCCACTTGCCCCCCGAGGTCTCGATGCGAAACCGCTGTACCCTGAACATCGTCTTCGACCGACCGGACAAGCGCTACCACCCCGGCGATCAGGTCACAGGCCATGTGGAGGTGGAGGTCAACCGGGACTGCGCCTGCCGGGGATTGAACATCACTGTGGGGTGGCGGACCCACGGCCGGGGAAACTCCACCCGAGGCTCCGAGCAGTCCGGCGTCCTCTTCACCGGGGAGTGGACCGCCGGGGAGATCCATCGGTACCCCTTCATGGTCACCCTCCCCAACGGGCCGTACACCTACCGCGGGCACCTCTTAAACATCGATTGGTTCGCCCAGGCACGGGCAGATATTCCCTGGTCCCTCGACCCCCGAACCACCGAGGACTTCCTCCTCACCCCCCTGCCCGACGCCCCGTCGCTGGAGCCCTACCACACCCACGACCCGTTGGGCCCCGACCGAAGCCCCGAAAAGCGCCAGAAGGTCGCCAACGGTGGCCTCGTGGCGGGAATCATCCTCTTCTCCTTTCTCCTCGTCCTGGGAGTCCCCCTGGCGATCATCCTCATCGTAGGCGATCTGGCTCGCGATGATCTCTACATCATGGCGGGCATTGGAAGCGTCTTTGTCTTCATCGGCCTTCTGATCACCGTCTTCGCGCTGCGAAACAGGATCGCCGAAAAGCGCCTGGGGAGTCTGACCGTGGACCTCCCGCGCAGGACCGTCCCCATCGGAGAGTGGTTGGAGCTGGCCATCAACATCCCGCAGGAGTCTCACGCCCACATCAACCAGATCTCGGCGATCCTCGTCGGCCGGGAGGTCGTGGTCTCCGGCAGCGGCACCAACCGGACCACACACACACACACCCTCCACCAGGATGAACACTACTACCCCGAGGCCGAAAACCGGGTGCTGAAGAAAGGACAGTCTCTTTCGCTCCGGCACCGATTCCCCATTCCCCTGATGGCGCCGCCCTCCTTCCACGCCAGCGACAATGACCTGGAGTGGAAGGTCGAGGTCCACGTCGACATCGACCGATGGCCCGACTGGCGCCAGGAGTTCCACTTCGAGGTGATCCCCTCGCAACAGCCCACTCAGTCCTCGGCCGCGATCGCACACGGTGCATCAGCTTCCGACTGGCAGCGGCGCGATGACACCGGCGATGACACCTGGCGCACCAAGCAGGCTCCTGCTCAATTCGCCTCTGAGTCAGACGACGACTCCAACCTCTGGTGACCTGATGGATGAACGCAGCGAGCTGACCGTCGTCTTCGACCGCCCCGACAAGGTCTACCACCCCAGTGAGCCCATCACGGGCTACGTGGAAGTCCAGGTCGACAGAGAGTGCATCTGCCGAAGGCTCCGCCTCACCGTCGGTTGGCGAACCCAGGGGCAGGGGGAGTTGAAGAGTGGCTCCCAACACACGGGGGTCCTTTTCTCCGGGACCTGGGCCGCCGGCGAGACCTACCGATATCCCTTCTCGGTGACCCTCCCCAACGGGCCCTACACCTATCGGGGCCATCTCCTCAACGTGATCTGGTCCGCTGAGGCGAGGGCCGAAACCTCCTGGCTCAAGAACCCCCAGACCACCGAAGACTTCACGTTCACCGCCGGCCCCCAGGGCCCAGCTCTCAAGCCCTACATCAGCGGCACCGTCGCCCTCGATACCCGGGAGTCCGTCAGCAACCCGAACGCTACGACCGCGCTCTTCTCCTTCCTCTTCATCGCCTTCGCCGTGCTCTGCGCCTTCAGCGAGCTCGTCATCGATGATGCCGACGGAGGTCTGAAGCTCCTCGGCTTGGGCATGGCCGCCCTCACACTGATCGCGCTCCCGGTCTCGGCCT
>SKON01000111.1 GCA_007120035.1 Myxococcales bacterium | reverse complement strand
GCGGTGATCACCCTGAACGGCACCTTCCAGGACGAAGACGGCCGCGACTGCCAGGGCATCATCACCAACTACGTCGGTGAAGAGGGCTGCGAAGACCTGGACACCATCGAGACCGAGGTCTGCGACGGCCTCGACGGTGAGCCCGGTGCTCCCGGCGAAGATGGCGAAGACGGCGAAGACGGCGAAGACGGCTGTGGCGACACCATCAGCTGGGAGCCCATCGACTCCGACGATGCTCTCGGAATGGAGACCTGCACCTTCGGCGGTAAGCTCGTCACGGTTCATCGGTCGACCTATGATGCGGTCTCTGGGGAGTGCGTCGAGGATCCGAGCCTCTCCGATGAGTTCTACATCTGTGACGGCGCCGGCGCCGTCTGCCAGCTCACCCCCTTCGGTCAGTGCGAGGACGTGGACTTCGCCGACCCCGACGGCCCCTTCGGCGCTCTCGGCGGTGACCTCACCAACCTGAGCCTGCGGTACATCAACCTCGCCGGAGCCAACCTGGACGGCGTGGACCTGAGCGAGTCCGACCTGACCGGTGCGAACCTGTCGGGGGCCACGATGGAGAACGCCGACACGATCAACACGGACTTCACGGGCGCCAACTTCGAAGGCGCCAACCTGGCCGGCGCCGGAAACCTCGACTTCGTGGAAGACGCGACCTACTCGTCCACCACGGTCTGTCCCGACCAGAACCTCGCCAGCTCTACGGCCGGTGTGTACTCCTGCGAAGGACAGCTCGACGTGTGCCGACTGGTCCCGGGCGGGTCCTGCAACGGATTCCAGCTCTTCGATCAGGAGCTCTCCGGTAGCCTGGAAGGCATCAGCCTGATCGGGACGAGCTTCGAGGGTGACTCCACCCTGGACGGTGTGGACTTCACCGGGGCGAACCTGACGAACACGACCTTCGACGGGGTGACCTTCACCACGTCGTTGACCCTGACCTCGTCGACGACTCTGGAGAACACGAGCTTTGATAACTCCACGATCACGGGCCTGTCGGCTTCGCAGATCGACTCTGACGAGATGGACTTCTCGAACGTGACGTTCACCGACGCTCCTGACTTCACCTGGGCGGTCCTGATCGACGCCGACTTCTCCGGTGCCGTGGCAGAGGATGGAGCGGACTTCTCGGGCGCCGAACTCTATGGTGCCGACTTCTCCGGCTCCGAGTTCGACGACGCGGACTTCACCTTGTCCCGCCTTTATCCGTCGAGCCCGAGCACGCTGGATCCCGACATCGGATATGTCGATTTCTCCGGTGCGAGCCTGGTTGGGGCGGAGTTCAACGATGTTCGAGTCAGCCACGCGGACTTCAGCGGTGCTCAACTGCAAGGAGCAGACTTCACCGATGTCTCTAGCAGTCCAGCTGTCGACGAAGAGGGTTCTATGAGCGGAGCTGATTTTGGCTCTGGAGCTACCTTTGTTAGAGCTAACATTCGCGGTTTTGATCTCAGCGGCGTGACCGCTACAGGAACCGTGGATTTCGCGAACGCAATTCTGGAGGGTACCAACTTTGACGACGCCGACCTCATCGACGCTATCATGGATGGTGTCAGCGCTACGGCCTCGGGTTCGCTGAGAGCGACCTTCGTGAACGCCAACCTGCCAGGGCTCTCCGGTGTGGGTGGGAATTTCTTCCAGGCCGACTTCACGGGAGCGACTCTCACAGGCGCCGACTTTGGTGCCCGCACCGAGGTGGATGGTCCGTCACCGGAGGTGGTGACGGCGATCGGCCAGACGGTCTTCGCCGGTGCTACCTTGGCCGGCGCGAACCTCACCTACGCCAGTGCGAGCTCCGCAAACTTCTCCAACGCTACATTCGGCGATGGAGCAGACCTTCGTGGTATCTCCGGCGTTGCGTCAGGTGGACTCTCCGGTGTCGACTGGGGCAGTGACACACATTGCCCCAACTTCTCCTGGAGTATCGAGAACGGCGATAGCTGCACCAACGTGACCTGTCGTCTCCTGGAAGATGCCAGTTGTAACACGGGAGCTTTGGCCGGGATCAACAGCGACGACCTGCTCTTCGGTCTTCGCGACCGGGAGCTCTCGGGTATCACCTTCACCGACGCCGATCTCGATGGGGCGAACCTCTCCGGTTCTAACCTGACGGGAGCCTCCTTCCGGGACGGCTCCGCTGAAGGAGCTTCCTTCGTCGACGCGATGCTTGGCAACTCGGACTTCCGGTCTATCGATATGGACGGCGCCCACTTCCGTGGAGCCTTTATGGACAATGCCGATATCGGTGTCTTCGGTGCCCTTTCGATGGATTTCGCGGACTTCACCCCCAGCGCCGAGAACATCACGTCGCTGCGGTTTGCGACCTTCACCAATGTCGACGCAGACGGCGCTGACTTCAGCGGAGCCTTCATGCGACAGGTGACGGCAACCAACCTCACGGCCGACGGAGCTCTGGTGGAAGGTACGAACCTTCGCCAGGCCCAGATCCTGAACTCGACGCTGAGCAATATTGCTTTCGACGACACGATCACCGTGGAGATGTCGCTGAACGGATCCTTTTTGGAGAACGTGGACTTCTCGGGCGCCTTCGATGACAACTCTATCAATCAGATGAACACCATGTTCCTCCTGGGCGTCACGTTCCTGGGCGCTATCGACTTCGGTAGCATTCAGGTCACGGGGAACAACTGGACGGGCGCGGTGTTCGATGTGACGTCGGTGAACTTCGACGGCAACGACGTGGTCAACACGGACCTCACCGGGGTCTGTGGGCTGACCAACGCCGACGTTGCTGGGGTGAACTTCTCTCCCACCACGACCTGTCCGAACGGGGCTGCCCCGGACGGCATGGGTCAGTGCGACATGGAAGATCCCGACATCGGTTGTTGAGCCACCGACGGCGGAGGTGAACCCTCCGCCGGTTGAACATCAGCCGCCGCGGCCTTCGGGTCGCGGCGGTTTTTTTGTGGGGTCTTCAGGGAGGGAACCCGAAGCTGATCTTCACGGCCGAGTACTCCCGGCTCAAGGAGCCATCGGCGTGGCGGATGATCAGCGGCGGCTCCTCGAAGGGCTCGCCGCGCATCCACTCCGGGAGGTCCTGGTCGCGGACCATGAGGAAGAGCCCGATCTGGGACTGCGGTCGCCCTTCCCGCAGGAAGACCGTGCGGAACCGCAAGATCGTCATGTCGTGGGCGGCGGCGGCGTCTCGTACCCGGTGGTGTTGCTCCTCGGGGTGGACCGGGAACACGCAGGCGAAGACGCCCCCTGGGGCGAGCTGTTCCGAGGCGGTGGCGACGTAGTCGGCGATGTCGCCGCGCATCTCGAACCGGCAGGCGACCTTCTGGGGGTGGTTGCCCGGGGTGCCGTCGGAGAGCGGCCAGTAGGGCGGGCTCCCCAGCACCAGGTCGAAGGGCTCCTCGCCAGCCAGGACAGCGGGATCTCGTAGATCGCCGAGGCGGATGTCGTAGCGATCGGTGAGTCCGTTGTATCGGGCCGAACGCCTGGCGAGCTCGACGCTGATCTCCTGGGCCTCGACGGTCACGAAGTGAGCGCCGGGAAGGCGCCAGGCGGCGATCATCCCCACGGAGCCGATGCCGCTGCCCAGGTCCAGGGCTCGGCGAGCCGTGGGACACCAGCTGGTGCCGTACCAGGCGGCCAGCACGTCGTCGGTAGAGAACCGGTGGCCTTTCTTGAGCTGGAAGATCTTGAAGTGGCCGCTCAGGGCGTCCAGAGACTCCCCCTCCCGGGGGCTGAGCTCGGCGGCGACGGCCGGGTCGGGCCGGGGGCCCGGGATCGTCCAGCCCTTAAAAGAGGTGCGCTCCGACATCAATATCCCACGGAGATCAGGTCTTTCTTCAGGTGCAGGGCCCGTCGCATGGCCCCCAAAAGTACCAGGCCCCGTTGGAATTGCCACACCTTGGGGTCGTCTCGATCAGCGCAGAGGTTATGGAGATCGAATCGATGCTCCGGGCTGAGCTGAGAGGGGTCTTCGAGGCGAGCCTCCACGTCGTCGGCGGCCCAGGTCACGCCGATCTTCGGGGCCAGTTCGCAGAGGCGCTGGTGGAGGTAGGGGGCGTAGTGTTCGCACTCGTCGCGACGCAGAAACCCGTGGGGCCAGCTCGACAGGTATCGGGTGGCGTCGGGCATAGGGGCCTGGGGGGTGTGAAAGAAGACCCCCGGCACGGGCCGGCAGGCGACCTTCCACCCGAAGTCCCGGCTCAAGGGATGCCAGTCAGAGGTGATCCACTGGCTTCGGCCCCAGCCCTCCCAGACGTCGAGGTCCACGTCCTTGCACAAGAGCCGGAGCACCTGGCTGAAGAACCCCGTGAGCCCGGCGTAGACCGTCCAGGGCTCGCCAGACAACGGCGGCAGGTCCCAGAACACCCCCTCGCCATCGAGGATCTTCTCCACGTAGGCCCGGGCCGCCGGGGGCACCTGATCGTTGATCAGGACCACCAGCGCCGGGGCGTAGACGCTGCGGCGGTTGAGCTGCTCCGTGATCCGGGCCAGATCGCCCACCATGTACTGGTTGGCTTCGGCCATCAGAGCACCTCCGAGGAGGTGAAGGGGCCCTCGGTCTGGGTTCGGGCGCAGAACTGCTGAAACCGCAGCTTCTGGACCACGATCTTCTCAGCGGGGATGGCGATGATCTGGTCGTCGAAGACCAGAATCATACCGTCGGTGCGGATTCGGCGCAGACACCGGCGCAGAAAGGCGCCGACGTCGTGGCTGGTGCGGCGGGGCCCGACGTGGAAGTCATGGAGCTCCAGGATCTCGCATTGGACCACGTGGGGGTCCTCGGCGGTGCCCTCCACGATGGCCTCGATCAGGGCTCCGTCGCAGGCGTACTGCCGCTTCCCGGTGTAGAGGGACCGCGGCGGGACCTGGATCCGCTGCCGCTGCGGCGATGGTTCGATCTTGGCCATCATTTCGCCTTCAGGCGGACTGCTTCTCGTAGACCAGCATGGGCATCTCCCGATTCGTGACGCACTCCTCGGTGATGATGCACTCTCGGACGTTCTCCAGGCTGGGCAGCTCGTACATGATGTCGAGCATCACCTCTTCCAGGATCGCCCGGAGGCCTCGGGCCCCGGTCTTGCGGGCGATGGCCTCCCGGACGATGGCCACCATGGCCTCCTGGTTGAACCGGAGGTTGACGTTCTCCATCTCGAAGAGCTTCTGGTACTGCTTTACCAGGCTGTTCTTGGGCTTCCACAGGATCTTGACCAGCATGTCCTCGTCGAGCTCGTCGAAGGTGACGATCACGGGGAACCGGCCCACGAACTCAGGGATCATCCCGAACTTCACGATATCCTCGGGCTGGGCGTGCTTGAGGAGGGTGTTGGAGTCCTCCCGCTGCTTGGTGAAGTCCGCCCCGAACCCCATCTGGCTCTTGCCGACCCGGCGAGCGATGATATCCGTGAGTCCCTGGAAGGAGCCGCTGCAGATGAAGAGGATGTTGGCGGTATCGACCTGGATGAACTCCTGCTGAGGGCGATTGCGAGAGCCCTCGGGGGTGATCATCACCTTGCTGGACTCCACCATCTTCAGCAGGGCCTGCTGCACGCCCTCACCGCCCACGTCCCGGGTGGACGACGGGCTGTCGCTGCGGCGGCCGACCTTGTCGATCTCGTCGATGCAGACGATGCCCCGGCTGGCCCGCTCCACGTCGCGATCGGCGGCGAGCCAGAGGTTCTTGATCACGTTCTCCACGTCTTCGCCGACGTAGCCAGCCTCGGTGAGGCTGGTGGCGTCGGCGATGGTGAAGGGCACGTCGAGCTTCTTCGCCAGGGTCTGGGCCATCAGGGTCTTGCCGCTGCCCGTGGGCCCGATGAGGAGGATATTGCCCTTGGTGAGCTCTACGCCCTCGTCTTCTTCGTCGAACTCGATCTGGTTGGCCGCGGCCAGCTCCGGGGCCTTGATCCGCTTGTAGTGGTTGTACACGGCCACCGAGAGGGCCCGCTTGGCCCGCTCCTGGCCGATGATATGCTCGTCGAGGAACTCCTTGATCTTGGAGGGCCGCATCTCGGAGAGCTCTTTCTCGCGCTCCGGCTCCCGCTGGCGATCCTCCTCGACGATCTCCCGGCAGAGGGAGACGCACTCGTCGCAGATATGGACCTTGGGCCCGGCGATGAGTTTGGTCACGTCGCGGGCTTCTTTGCCGCAGAAGGAGCAGCGAACCTGGCTGTCAGTGTCGGTAGTCTTCATAGTTCAAGGGTCTCGCAGAAACGGGGACGGGGCAACTTCCCGGGGGCCTTGTCCTATCGAAAACGCAGGGCGTTGGCAATTTACTCCTCGGGGCGGGGTTCTGAAACGTCGGGGTTCGTGGGGAAGGACATCGAAACGCCGAGGTTCGCGTTGGAGTCGATCGGGGCGTCGAGGTTCGCGGCGGTTCAAGTTCGCCGCCGAGTTCAGGACTCCCACGGTCTACCCCCGGAAAATCCCGGGGGCTATAAAGTAGTGGGGCTTCACAGGGGCCAAGGCCCCGTTCCGCCGGGGGCATTGGAACGGCACGAACAACCCAGTGACCCCAGGCTTCGGATGCAATGTCCCGGATCGCCAGGACGGTTCAAGACATCGCGGCGGAGCGGCCCCTTGGGGTCTGCGTAGCCCCACTATCTATAGCCCCCGGGATTTTCCGGGGGTAGACCGTGGGGGCCCTGAACTCCGTGGGGAATTGATCCGTTGTGAACCCCGACGTGCCGATGTCCTTCGCAGCGACCCCCCGGCCCATGCCTCGGGGTCTTCACAATCTCTCCAGGTTCCCAGTAATATCCTCGGAGGAGAGACGATGCGGATCACCGACGGCGACAAACCAGTGGGGTCGAAGAGCACCAGGCTCTTGACGGCGAAGCTGATCCTCGTGGTGCCCCTGGCGCTCCTCGCCGCGTTGCTGGCGCTCTTTCCGCCGGCCCGACCGGAGATCCCGGCGCCCACGGAGGATCTGGCGCTCGGGGTGTACGGGTTCGTGGTGATGCCCGTGCTCTTCTACCTGGGGACCACCTGGGGGTATGTGTGGCGTCGGTGGCGGATCAAGTATCTGGTCTTCGTAGACGAGGCAACGGAGATCGCCGGAGACAGCGACGACCTGTGGAAGGCCTCGGAGTGGCGGGCTCAGGACTGGGCGAGCTGGTTGGTACCGGGGTTGGTGGTGGGGGCGATCTTCTACGAGAGCGCGTTCTTTTTCGGGACCATGCCTCTGTGGTGGCTCTCCTGTGGGGTGGGGGCCTGGTCGGGAAGGCACGGCCTACCTGGGTTTCTGGCCTTCGTTGGGGTTCTGCAGATGCCCGTGGCGATCTTCCCCCTGGCCACGGGCTACTCGCCGGTGGACGGCGCCGACATGCTGACCTTCGTTGCGGCCATGACCTTTTCAGTGGGGATCTTCGCCGGAGCGATGTACCTCTTGGCGTCGGGGTTCGAGGATCCGCCGAAGTCGTAGCGAGCGGCCACGGCTGACGTCCCTCAGTCCTCCGCGTCGAAGGTCATCGCCAGAGAGTTGATGCAATACCGCAGGCCCGTAGGGGCCGGGCCGTCGGGGAACACGTGGCCCAGGTGGCCGGCGCATTGGCCGCAGTGGACCTCGACGCGGAAGGTGCCCAGGCTGTGGTCTTCGGCGGTGCCGACGGCGTCGTCGTCGATGGGCTCGTAGTAGCTGGGCCACCCCGTGCCGGAGTCGTACTTGGACTGGGAGCTGAAGAGAGCGTGGTCGCAGCCGGCGCATCGGTACACGCCGGGCTGATCGTTGTCCAGGAGCTCGCCGGAGTAGGGGGGCTCCGTGCCGTGGTCTCGCAGGATATGATACTGGTCGCCGGAGAGGATCTCGCGCCACTCCTCGTCGGTGTGGACCACCGTGGGCTCCGCCGGGGCGATGGGGATCTGGTCGTAGGACCGGATCAGATCGGACTCGTCGACCTCGGTGCCGGGATCGCCGGGTTCGGTGGCCATCGCCTGTTCATCGGGGCCCGTGGAGCACCCCAGCACGAAGAGTGTCAGCAGGAGGACAAAGAGGGCGGTGGGACGCATGAATACTCCAAGCAGGTAACGGGGCCTCAGCGAGTGGTGAGGAAGACTTCGCTGATCGTGTCCAGGTAGTCGCCGAGGACGGCGTCCACCATCGGGGCGATCCCGTCGTCTCCGGGGAGGATCTCCAGGAGGGGCTCCCCGGAGGGCCGGGGGCTGACCACGTCGTCGAGCCAGAAGTCTTCCCAGGCGGCCTCGTTGATCACCCAGCGGTAGTCCGGGTCGGCGCCGTTTCCGTCGACGTCGTTGGCGGCGCTGATCTGGACCTGCACGAACCAAGGGACTTCCTCGGAGAGGACTCGTCCGTCCTCAAAGAAACGGGAGAGGTCCAGGGTCAGCGCCGGAGAGGTATGGGGGATCTCCGAGGGGCCGTCCAGGGCGTCGAGGAGGGCTCCGAGCACTTCGTCGAGCTCTCGGGCGTCGTCTTCATCGACGTTCTCCCAGGTCATGGTGGTCGACGACACCTCTTCCAGGCCGAACCGGATGGAGTCGCGACCGCTGGAGAGGGCCGTCCGCAGGGCCGAGCGGGACGCCGCCAGCCGATCGTGAGAGGCGATGGATCGGCCCAGGTGGCGGTCCAGGTAGTCGAAGGTGTAGTCCTCGGGCTCAAACCCGGGAACGTAGTTGGGATCCGTGACCTCCACGTTGTGGCGCCAGGCTCCGAAGGCGTGCTCCAGGTTCCAGTCGTGCTCGTAGGCGGCCACAAAGTAGAGGGCGCTTCGAAGGAGGCCGATGACCACCCGAAGGGCGGACACCTCGGACCGGCCCAGGATCAGGTTCAGCTCGGAGTCGTGGAAGACCTGGCCGGGGATGAAGAGGCGCACGAAGTCGGGATCTTCTAACGCGGTCTCCAGGTTCAAGTCGACGCCGCGGAGAGCGTTGGCGAACCCGGCGAGCTTTCGGGCGACCTGGTCGGCGGGCTCGTCGAGGCCCACCACGAATGCTTCCAAAGACTCCAACCGCTCGGGGGCCCAGGGCATCTCGTCGGAGAGGAGGCTGCCGATCCCCTGATAAGGGCCGTCGTCATCCCAACGCACGCCCTTGCTGGCCCAGTAGAGATACCCCTCCTTGGAGTAGATCATGCGGTTGGCGTCGATGCCCCGTTGGGCGCCCAGGCTCTCTACCAGAAGCTCCGTGACCTCTTCCCATCCGAAGACCAGGAGGAGATCCGTGACGGCCAGGCCGGCGGCGGCCGCCCCGTTGGTGGGACGGCGGTCCAACATCTCGGCGTAGATCTCTCGGGCCCCCTCCACGTCATGTTGGCGCAGGGCTTCCTCGGCGGTGCCGAGCCCCACGGGTACGTCGCCCTCATTCTCGGCGGGCATGTCGCCGGCGGCGGACATGTCCATGGCGCAGGCGGGCAGCAAAAGGGCTGCGCAGAGGATCAACAGGATGGTCAGGTGTCTCATCTTCGTCTCCAGGGCCCGGTGGGCAGACTCACCTGCAGAGGGTTCTGCAAGAAGCCTGCCGTCGGGCTGACGGCTACTACTACAACTGTTTCTGGGCCGTATTTCAAGGAGACCTCGCAGGATGGCCCCCGGCGTATGGTCCTTGTGTATTTGGCCAAGATTTTGTCCACTGATGGAAGAAGGATGCGCCGGTTTGAGGTTT
This sequence comes from Myxococcales bacterium, assembly GCA_007120035.1. Classification (GTDB taxonomy): domain Bacteria; phylum Myxococcota_A; class Bradymonadia; order Bradymonadales; family Bradymonadaceae; genus SKON01. Next base: position 48,611 of record SKON01000111.1, on the reverse strand, counting down.
TCCTCACCGGAGCGAAGGTAGCGACCAGATGCGAGATGTCGAGAATTACGTGGGTGAGTGCGGGGTAAAGCGAGGGGGAAAGGGAGCCGTGGCGGCGAGGATCGCCCTCCTCGCGGCGGTGATCCTGGCGGCCACGGGGTGTCCGACCTTCGAGGACGGCCTCACGGGCCAGTACCAGGAGATCGAGATCGGGGAGCTCCAGGACGAAGCGCTGGCGGTGGACTTCTTTCGGTTCGGCAGCGAGGCCCGGGCCGTGTTGAGGCGATACGACATCGCCTCGGAGTCGGCCCGGGAGAATCCCTTTCACCCGGACAACGAGATCTCCTGCCAGTGGACCCGGGTGGACACCTTCGATGAGGCCAACCGCCGGTTCGCCCTGACCATTCCGGCCTCAGCCCGGCAGGGCCAGATCGATCTTCATGGCGCCCTGAACGGGGCGGGCTCCCTGGAGTTGGAGGTCTTCGAAGAAGGCGCCGAAGAGCCCCGAGAGGCTCGCCTCGAGGTCAACAGTGCCGCCCCGAACCCGAACTGCGTGACCATCGATGACTTCTTCCTGCGGGCGATCTTCGACGACACGAGCAACACCCTGAACCCCGAGGTCTACGAGCTACGCCACCCCGTGTTCGCCCTCTTATGGGTAGGGGTGGAGCCCGTGACCATCGGAGGGGGCACGGTATTTGTGGCCACCAACCGACCGGAGCCGGCGTTCCGGCTGCAGCCGGGGCTGCACTTCAACCGGGCGACGAACAACCTGTCCAGCAACCTGGCGGTGAGCATCCCGCCGCCCACGGACCGGATCCTGATGGAGAGCGGCTCCACCCGGTTCGCCCTGGCCCATTTCGTGGTGATCGACGACAGCGACGACGACGAGCGGTTCACCTGGGAGGTCGCCGACGAGCCGATCATCGCCACCGCCCTGGAGCGGGATCGCCCCGAGGACGTCCCCCCGGCCGTGGAGAACCGCGAGATCGACGGGTGGGGCAAGGCCCTGCTCTTCGTGGAGGGGCGCCTCGACGAGCTCGATCAGTCCCTGCTCTTCACCCTCGACGGGGTGGAGGCCGCCGAGCAGGATCGCCACTTTTACATCGTCGATGTGTTCTTTTATAACGAGGGAATCATCAGCGTTCGATTGCCTCCGCGCCCCGAACCGAATCGCCCCGTGCAGCGTCGGGTCCCCTTGCAGGTGACCGAGCAGTATCTCCAAGCCGGCGAGGTCAGCTTGCCCCGGCTCTACGATTTCAACTGAGTCCGTATGCGGTCGCCCCGGTCTCAACTCCTCGTCATGATAGCGATGGCGTCCCTGATCCTGGCTCGGCCCGCGGCGGCCGACCCCGGCGAGGAGTCGGTGCGGCTGGCGTTGGCTCCAGATCTCCGGGTCTTCGTGACCACCGAGGAGGGGGAGCTCAACGGCGCGGTCCGTCGCGGCGCTCGCCAGCAATGGCGCACCGATCCGGCTCTGAAGGTCCACGTGATCGACGACGAGACGCTCCACCGGGCTGTGACCGACGCCGCCCTCTACGAGGGAACCCTCTCGCTGGCCCGCCAGTGGGGTGAGATGGGGGTCGAAGCCTATCGGCAGGTCCAGAGCCAGGCCGCCGTGGACCACCTGGAGCGCGCGATCCAGAACTTCTCGACCATCGGCCATGAGGTGGTCGCCCCTGAGGAGATCGCCGAGGTCCTGCTCTACCTGGCGCTGAGCTATCTGGAGGACGGAGAGAACGTGGTCCGCCCCCTGGATCTGATGCAGGAGATGATCCGCCGCGATCCCTCGCTGCGGTTGGAGCGGGGGTATTACCCGGACTTCATCGTCCGGTACTACGAGAGCGCTCGGGACACCCTCTTTCGGGAGCTCCGCCAGCAGGGGCCGCCCCTGGAGGAGTCCCGGCGGATCGCCGAGCTCGTGGACGCCGACTTCGTCTTCCATGGCTACGTGATCCCCGGGGACGACGACGGGGTGGAGCTGATCGCCTATCTCTACGATCGAGCCGAAGACGACTACCTCCCCGGCGAGCGGCTCGCCCTCTCCGAGGTGTCCCCGGAGCTGATCCAGGAGGGGTTCAGCCGGCTCTCCAGCCGCCTGTCGGCCTGCCTGATCGATGCCCCCGTGGCTGACGTCAACGGCTCCGATCTGGGATCTTCCCGGGGGACCGGGCGGTTGGCAGTCCAGCTGGGTCTGGCCTACGGATCCTTCATTCAGACCCCGGCGCCGATCCGGCGGTCCTTCGGGAACTACGGGGCCGGGTTGGGGATGGGGTGGGCTGTGACCCGGGAGTTTCAGATCATCGGTGGCCTGCAGGTGTTCAACTCCATGAGGGACTACGACGGCTTCTTGCGGGAGGACTTCACGACGATCCGGGTCCTCGTCGGGGGGCAGGTGGGCCGGCAGCTAGGGCCCCTGCACCTGGCGCTGGGGGCGGGCATGGAGGCCAGCAGCTTCGGGCCCATGCGGGTGTTCACCGACCCGGGGTGCATCGCCGCCCCTGACGACCTCTGCCCCGGCGATGTGGGCACGGCGACCTTCGAAGATCGAGGGTTGCACCTGGGGATCAGCCTGCGGCCTCGTATCGCCGTGCCCCTGGCGGACTCCTTCCAGCTTTCGTCCTCTCTGGGCTTGGGCTACTATTTCTCGCCACTCTCGGACCGGTTGCTGAACTTCCCGGTGATCGGGGAGATGGGAATTCAGTACCGCTTCTGAACCGACTTCTGATCAAAACAAGGTCTTGTATGCTCGACATCGGCCTCTCTTTCGCCACGGCGTCGGCGCCGGCTACGGTGAGCAATGTCGCCGTGGGTTTCGATATCCTGGGGTTCAGCCTCACGGGGCTCAGCGACGAGGTGACGGTTCGCCGGGTGACGGACCCCGGAGTTCATATCGTGGACATCGAGGCCCCCGGGGAGTTGCCGGAAGACCCGAAGTTAAACACGGCCACGGCCGGGTTGGTGGCCCTCGTCCAGGATCGGGACTTGCCCTTCGGGTTGGAGGTGACGATCAAGAAAGGGGTGCCCCTGCGGAGCGGGCTCGGCGGCCCGGCGGCGAGCGCCGTGGCGGCGATCGTGGCGACCAGCGCCGTGCTCGACGAGCCCCTCTCCCTTCCGGAGCGGTTCCACTACGCCCTTCTCGGCGAGGAGCTCGCCGCAGGTACGCCCCACGGGGATAATATCGCCCCGGCGATGCTCGGGGGGCTGATCCTGGTGCGGAACATGGATCCCTTCGATGTCCTGCGGGTGCCCGTGCCCCACGACATGGGAGTCGTGGTGGTCCACCCCAGCCAGGAGGTGAACGTGCGGATGGCCCGAGAGCTCTTGCGAAAAGAGGTGCCCATGGCGGACTTCGTGGCCCAGACGGCGAACCTGGCGGGGTTTATCAGCGGGTGTTTCCGGGACGACCGGGCCCTGATCGGACGGTCCTTGCAGGATCTGATCGTCGAGCCCCAGCGGGCGCACCTGATCCCGGGGTTCGAGGCGGTGAAGGAGGCCGCCCGAGAGACCGGGGCCCTGGGGTGCTCCATCTCCGGGGCGGGGCCGGCGGTCTTCGCCCTCCACGACTTCGACGTCGACGCCGCCGAGATCTGCGACGCCATGGTCCAAGCCTTCGCCGACGCCGGCGTGGAGGCTCGGGGGGTCTACTCCCCCGTCCAGGGCCTGGGGGCCCATATCATCGAACGGGGGCCCCGTGGGCAGTAATGACCATCCTCTGGGGCGGCTGCTGCGGTACGCCCGGCCTCATCGCCGACGGGTGTGGCTGGCGTCGACCTGCTCGGTGCTCAACAAGATCTTCGATCTGGCGCCGCCGGCGCTGATCGGGGCGGCTATCGACGTGGTGGTCCAGCGAGAAGACTCCCTGATCGCCTCCTTCGGCATCACAGACGTGCAGGATCAGCTCATCTGGCTGGCCGTCGTGACCGTGCTGATCTGGGGGCTGGAGAGCCTCTTTCAGTATCTGCAGGAGTGGCTGTGGCGAAACCTGGCCCAGACCATCCAGCACGAGATGCGGCTCGACGCCTACGGACACATCCAATCGCTGGACATGGCGTATTTTCATGAGCAGTCCACGGGAGGGTTGATGGCGGTGTTGAACGACGACATCAACCAGCTGGAGCGGTTCTTGGACATCGGAGCCGACGATATCTTGCAGGTGACCACCACGGCGTTGGTGATCGTCACGGCCTTCTTCGTGTTGGCCCCTCAGGTGGCGTGGATGGCCATGCTGCCCGTGCCGGTGATCATCTGGGGGTCCTTTAAGTTTCAGCGGTTGCTGGCGCCCCGATACGCCCGGGTCCGGGAAGACGTGGCGGATCTGAACGGACAGCTGGCCAACAACCTGTCGGGGATCGCCACGATCAAAGCCTTCGCCACGGCGGACTACGAGGTGGGGCGGATCGACGAGCTCAGCGGTCGGTACCGGGAGTCGAACCGACGGGCCATCGTCTTGAGCTCGGCCTTTTCGCCGCTGATCCGGATGGCCATCGTCGTGGGGTTTACGGCCACCCTGGTCTACGGCGGTATCCTCACCCTGGAAGGGGAGCTCGCCGTGGGCACCTACTCGGTGCTGGTCTTCTTGACCCAGCGGCTCTTATGGCCCCTGACCCGGTTGGGCAAGACCTTCGATCTCTATCAGCGGGCCATGGCGTCCACCAATCGGGTCCTCGATCTGCTGGAGCTCGAGGTGGAGATCGTCAGCGGCGACGAGGAGATCGCTCCCGCAGAGGTCAGCGGTGCCATCTCTTTCGAGGAGATCGACTTCGCCTACCCCGACCGGGCGCCGATCCTGCAGGGGTTCAACCTGAACGTCGCCGCCGGCCAGACCATCGGCGTCGTCGGCGCCACGGGGGCCGGCAAGAGCACGATCATCAATCTCTTGCTGCGGTTCTTTGAGCCCCAGGCCGGCCGGGTGCTCGTGGACGGCCAGGACGTCCGGGAGTGGAGCCTGGAGAGCCTTCGCCGGAGCATCGGGTTGGTGAGCCAGCAGACCTTCCTCTTCCACGGGACGGTCCGGGAGAACATCGCCTACGGGAGCTTCGACGCCACCGACGAGGAGATCGAGCGGGCCGCCCGGTTCGCCGAGGCCCAGGAGTTCATCGAGGCCCTGCCCCAGGGCTATGACACGGTCGTCGGGGAGCGCGGGGAGACCCTGTCAGGGGGCCAGAAGCAGCGGATCTCGATCGCCCGGGCCGTGTTGAGGGACCCGCCGATCTTGATCCTCGACGAGGCGACCTCGGCGGTGGACAACGTCACGGAGGCCGCGATCCAGCGGTCCATGGAGCGCCTCTCCCAGGATCGCACCATGATCGTCATCGCCCACCGGCTGTCGACGATCCGCAACGCCGACGAGATCCTGGTCCTGGACGAGGGCGCCATCGTAGAGCGGGGCCGTCACGAAGAGCTCGTAGACCTCGACGGGATCTACGCCGAGCTCTGGTCGATTCAGACCGGGGCGAGGCGCCCTAAGAAGTCGGCTTGATGGCGATTAGTCGCCTCGCTCATCGTAGTCTTTCAACTTGTTTCGAATCGTGCGGGCGCTGATGCCAAGAGCCTCGGCGGTCTTCTTCTGGTTGCCATCGAACCGATCCAGAGTCTTGAGAATCACGTCTCGGCGGATGTCTGTCAGAAGTTGGTCTCCGGCCCGGAACTGGAGAAGGAACCCGTTTTCCGATTGTTCGTCGTCGTCGACCTCGAAAGAGGTGCTTTCGATCAGACTGTCTGAGAGGTCGTTGAGGAACACCTCGACAGAGGGAGGGTCGAGGATCAGGTGCTCCACATCGATCACCTGACTGTCGTGGCAGAGAATCACGGCCCGCTCCAGGATGTTCACAAGTTCTCGAACGTTTCCTGGAAAATGGTACGCCTTCAGGCGGTTGGCAGCCTCTTCGGAGATGCCGTAGAGGTTTCGACCACAGCGTTCCGCGAGTCGTCGGCCATAGAAAAGCGCCAGGGGAAGGATGTCTTCGGTCCTCTCTCGAAGTGGAGGAATCTCGATGGGGAAGACGTTCAGACGGTAGAAGAGATCGTGGCGAAACCCTCCTTGCTTTACGTACTCTTTGAGGTTGCGGTTGGTGGTCGCGATCAGGCGTACATCGACCTCGATGAATCGAGAGCCCCCCACCCGGAAAAACCCTCGTTCTTGGATGACCCGAAGCAATTTGGTCTGGAGATCGAGAGGCATCTCCGAGACTTCATCGAGAAGGAGAGTTCCCCCATGGGCTCTCTCAAACACACCGGCCCGAAGCTTTGCAGCCCCGCTAAAGGATCCCTTCTCATGGCCAAAGAGCTCGCTCTCCAAGAGACTCTCGGAGAAGGCGGCGCAGTTCACGCCGAGAAAGACGTCCTCATGTCGAGGGGATTGTTGGTGGATAAAGCGCGCGAAGACTTCTTTGCCGACTCCCGATTCCCCCGAGAGCAGAACTGTCGACGGGGTCTCGGCGACACTCTTGGCCAACCTGAAGACCCGCCGAGTCTTCGGGTCTTGGAGCACCAGGGGAGTATCCTCGGACGGCTCCGAAGGGTCGAATGGGAAAAACTCCCCGAGTTCGGAATCAGAGCGTAGAGAAGATACCATTGAACAATTCCATTGGTAGACGACAAGACCAGGCAGTGAAGATAGTAGGTGCCGACACGGGGCGAATCAAAAAAATAAACTCCCTCGTGGGGACCCATTAGAGCGCCGAGAGCTGTCGGCGGCTCTGGAGAAACACAGCGGTCGCGTACGCTTTATAATACTCGCCGGCCTCGGAGTAGAGTTCGGCGAGTTCCTCCAAAAGCTGGGGAGAGTCCGGTGTGCGGTCAAGGAGCGCCAGGTAGTGGGGAATGGCCCGTCGGGGCATTAAAACGTCCCGAAAGAGTTGCCCAAACTCGTGGTGAAGATCGAGAGGGAAGTCTTCGGTGATCCAACTCGGGTAACGCTCTACTTCGCCCATCGCTACCACGATGGACTCTTGGTCGGCCCCGAGGAGTTGGCGAAGGTGGGACTCAAAGAGGTCTGGACCAAGCTCGTCGCTCCAGTGGGATCGAGCAATGTACTCCAGCGCCCTCTGCGGCTGCTCAACCATCCAATTGGCCAGACCCAAGAGGAGATACCCCGTCTGCTGAGTCTCCGGGGAAAGTCCGGGGGCTTCGACGTATCGATGGAGGCGTTGGAGACTCTCCAGATCTCTTACTTCGTTGGTTCGGCGAAAGAGGCCCACCAGATAATTTTGGTCGTACGTAGTTGCCAGTCGCCGCAGATGACGCCAGTCGGGGTCGTCCTGCTCACAGATCACTGCCAGTTCGCGGGAGATCTCCTCGGGAAGGCTGGCTGGGATGGTATCGGAGCAGCGGTCCCCCAGGAGATAGGGCAAGAGAGGACCCGGATCTCGGAGTTCACCGATGACCACGGCCAGACCGTCGTCGGTATCGACCAAGGCGACCTGGTCGCGACGATGTACCAGGTCAATCTCCAACGTTTGGTCGGTGCTCCATCGAGAACTTCGAACCATGGAAGATCTCTTCAGCCCCTGCTCCCACTGATGCTTGGCCAGAGGGTGGAGAGGTTGGGAAAAACCAAGGGAGGCTTGTTGAAAGAGAGGGTCGTTGCGAATCTCCATATCTTCGAGATCGACGTGGGAGACCACAGTAAACCTTGAGAAGTCTGTGAGACGACGAACCAGTGGGGACGCTACGGGCTGATGAAGAGACTCTTCCAGGGGGTCCCGGGTTGGCTCGGTGAGGACCGCGTAGAGCGCCGCCAGATGAGCCCGTTGGATGCCGTTCTCCGCTGCCGTGAGGGCGATGTCCACATTGGTCTGGGGGGGAATGGTCCAGGCGTCTCCAGGACTGACGGCCAGGGTCTCGCCATAGTCGGCGGCAGGGATCGGTTCAGTGGAGAGTCCGGCCCACACGAGCCCTCCCAGAACCACCACCACCAGGGCCGCCGCCGCCAGCGTCCACGTCGGCGGAGATCGCCGAAGAAACCTGTGCTGAGGGGGCTCGCAGTGATGGGGCTCGGCGTCGGTAGAGCCCGGCTGTTCCTGGTGGAGGACATCGCGGACCTGTTGGATCCTCGTCAAGAGAACTCGGGTGTCCGGGAGTCGTTTATCGACGATCTTCTCCAGGAGTTCGTCGAGAAGCTCCTGCAACGGCTCATAGGGCCCGTCGAAGCCGACATCCAAAAGAGACGGGGGAGGCTCGGTGACATGGTACCCCATCAATCGAGCAATGCTATCGCTCTGGAACGGCGTCTTCCCCGTCAAAAGTTCAAAGAGGATCACTCCCAGGGAGTAGAGGTCGGAGCGATGATCCAGTTCTTCACCGCAGGCTTGCTCGGGAGACATATAGTGGGGAGTCCCGAAGACCATTCCTTTGGTGGTGAGGCGGCTGGCGATATCTTCCTGTCGTGGATCTCCGAGGACTTGAGCGATCCCGAAGTCCATGATCTTGATCTCTCCCGTGGAGGCGACCCGCATCAGGTTTTCCGGCTTCAGGTCGCGATGAACAATCCCCTGGGAGTGAGCCTCCTGAAGCCCGCGAGCGACCTCGGCGATCACGTCGAGGGCAGCGGTCGGTTTCAGCGGCCCTTGGGCGACCTCCTGGCTGAGGTCGTGACCTTCCACGAACTCCATGACCAAGAAGTGGGAGCCCTCGGCGGTTTGACCGAAGTCCAAGGCCTGGCAGATATGGGGGTTGCGAAGGCTCCCACAGGTTCGGGCTTCCTGGTGGAACCGGGACACCATCAGGGGGTTCTGAGAGGCGTGGTCGTGGAGAACCTTGACTGCTACCCGGCGGCCGATCAGCAAATGTTCCGCTTCGTAGACCTTGCCCGCCGCACCTTCTCCAACTTTTCGACGTAGGAGATAACGGTCGGCCAGGATTCGACGATCGGCGGTGACCACCGGCTGGGTTTGAACCGTTTCTTTCAGAAGGTCGGTCACGACTCACTCCTCTTCTCTTTGGTACCACTGGAGCTTTCGTCGCCCCAAGGCGTCTTGGTGAAGGGCTCTCTGAACCTGGTCTTTTTTGATGGCCAAGAATTGAGCGAAGGTCTCTTCGTATTCGAGGAGCTCTCGGATGCGTTGCTTCTTCTCTTCCGAGGCCTCCTCGATGGGAAGAGGGCGAGGCAACCGGGAGATGATGGTGCGACGTCGGCGAAGAAGGGGGGCCAGCTCCTGGTAGTCTTCCTCCTCCAGAAGTCGAAACCCCTCTCGATAGATCGCCTCCAGGCGATCGAGATCGTCGTCGCACCGAGAACCCATCGTCGTCACCCGACCATCTGGGCGCGGCCGGACCGCAACCCGGCGGCAGCTTGAGCCCAGGCATCTCGGAGTTCTGACATGATTCGAATCACGTCGGAGAGGCGCTCCGGATCACCTCGGAGGTTGGCTTGCACCAGCTCCTGGATCACGAAGGTATAGACCGCCGACAGCCGATCGGTGAACTCCTCGTTGGTGGCTCGCTGCAGCGAGACCTGAAGCTCGTTGACGATGGCGATGGCTTTACTCAACGCCTGTCCGGCCGGACCTCGTTGGCCCTGACCCAAGAGCTCCTGGGCCTGATGACCGTGACGCAGGAACCCGTCGTAGAGCCGTACCAGGAGATCCATGGGATCCGAGGTGGTGATGGCCGTTTTCTGATACGCTTTGACGCCTCTCATGATCTACCTCTTCGTGGTGCGGATTAACCCAACATGCCCATGCCCATCGGCAAGAAGGACGCCAGGCGCATCTGGGCGTCCTGCATCTCGACCATGGCTTGCTCTAACTGCCCGAACTGGTTCTGGAGTCGCTGCCGGAGATTGTCTACGGATCGCTCCTGGCGCTCGATCTGTTGGTCGTATTGGCGGGATCGGCTCTCCAGAGTCTGGCGGGTTCCGGCCAGGATCCCACCGGACTTGGTGTACCCCTGAAGGGTGGACTCCATACGGGCCGTCAGACCGGATTCCCCGGAAAAGACGGCCTGGAGGGCACCGGGATCTTGCAGGAGAGCGTCGATGCCCGCCTCATCGATCTCGAGGCGGCCGGAGCGGGAGAAAGAAAGGGAGAGCTGGGAGGCGTCATTGCCGAAGGCGGCCCGAAGCTGATCGGTGGCAAACCGTCCGAACCGCCCTCCGGACTGCTCCTGAAGGGCTTCAACGACCTTATTGTAGTGCTCCGTGAGCTTCTCAAGCTGCTCTCGGAGGGCCTCCTGATCGGCGGCGATGTCCACCTGGATCGTCCCGGTGCCCGCCTGAAGAAGGTCGAATTCGACCCCTTCGATGGCGTCATCAAACCGATTGTCGGAGCGTTCCAGGAAGAGTCCGTCGATTTCGATCTGGGCGTTCTGGGCCGTTCGGACCGTCGAAAGCCCCAGGGGTTGACCCGAGCCTCCTGTGGAGGTCTCGGTGATCTGCAGGGCCTCGGAGGGGTCGCCTCCCACAGGGTGACCGGTTCGAGTTCCGGTGACGCTTAGGAACCGTTCCGTGCCTGTGTCGATGATCGTAGCCTGAACACCAGCTCCTGAGGCGTTGATCTGATCCCGGACTTCTTGAAGGGTAGCCCCCTCGGCGAGATCGATGACCACCGGATCCTCACCGAAGGCGGCGATCTCGAGAGTCCCGGCCCGGACTTCGTCACCAGCAAACCCCTGGGAGCGGTGAAGAGCGGCATGGGCCCGCTGATGGACGTCCACCGCGAAGGACCCGGCAGAGGCCTCCTGGGTCGCTCGCAGTGCCAGGGCCTCTTCTTGGTCGGAGCTCGCCGCGAAGATGGATCCCTCAGCAGGATTGGACAGACGTTGCAAGACCTGACTCAGGTCGTTCATCGCCGTGCTGATCGTGGAGATCTCTTGAAGGTCCCGTTGCACTGCTCGCTGTCGATTCTGGATCCGTCGGATCGGTGCTCGCTCTAATTCCACGAGCTGAGAGATCATCCGATTGGTATCCATCCCGCTGATCAATCCACCGAAATTTCCACTCATGATTACCTCCGGGTTCGTCGGTCCCTACCCACATCGGCACGGAAGGGGCCGGGCTTTAGATGTCGTTACAAAAAAACCGGGACCCCATCAGGGGCCCCGGTGTGAGGGCGGTGGTCTGTGGACCTTAGCCCAGGAGGGACAGTGCGGTCTGGGGCAGGCTGTTGGCCTGAGCGAGCATGGAGGTCCCGGCTTGCATCAGGATCTGGTTCTTGGTCATGTCCGCCATTTCGGAAGCGATGTCCACGTCGCGGATGCGGCTGTTGGCGGCCTCCAGGTTCTGACGAGAGACCTCCAGGTTGTCCAGCTTACTCTCCAGGCGGTTCTGCATGGCCCCCAGTGACGCCCGCTCTCCGGAAACGGAGGTGATCGCAGCGTCGATGTCGGCCATGGCCGCGACGGCGCCGGCCGTGGTGGACAGGTCATGGGTATCCAGGTTCAGACCATCAGCGTCGAAGGCATCGTCGATCTCGATGGTCACTGTATCGGTGCCGTTGACTCCGACTTGGAAGGAGAATTCAGCAGTGCCGTCGAGCAGGGTGTTACCGTTGAATTCGGTTCGCTCGGCGATCTCGGTCAACTCCGTGCGAAGCTGATCGAACTCGGTGTGCAGGTGAGCTCGCTGGTCGTTGTTGATCCCGTCGCTGTTGGCTTGCACTGAGAGCTCTCGCATCCGGCCCAGGATATTGTGCATCTCACCCAAGGATCCCTCGGCGGTTTGAATCACGCTGATGGCGTCGTTGGCGTTACGAGAGGCCTGGCCGAGGCTGCGAATGCCGGCCTTCATCTCTTCGGAAACGGCCAGGCCGGCGGCATCGTCGGCGGCGCTGTTGATGCGAAATCCGCTGGAGAGCTTGGCGATATTGCCCGCCAGGGACCGGTTCGTGCTGTTGAGGTGACGCTGCGCCATCAAGCTCGAGACGTTGGTTTTTACTCCGATAGCCATGGTTTCTCTCCTCGCGTTAGAGGGCGATAGTGCCCTGTGTTGGTGGCCTTCGGCTTCTTCCGAGGGCCTTGCTTGCTACACCAGGCACATCGTCACGGTAGAAAGAACCTTTAGGAGAAATTGGAAATATGTGTTTCATCGGAGGCGATGGTCTCGGCCAGGCCCAGGGCTTGATCGGCGTCGCGAAGAGGCAGGTGGAGGACCAGGCGATTGGCCAGGTCCTCGCCGACCTCCCAGGCGAAGTGGCCGCCATGGGAGCCAAGGATCTCCTGTGAGACCATGAGGCTGACGTCGCGATGGACTCCGGTCTCCGAGACCAGGGCTTCCGGGGTGTCGAAGTCCATAGAGATTCGGGGATGAGTCCCGTGGCCGAAGCCCTCTATTTCGATCACCGCAGTATCGGCTTGGACGGTCAGGGAGAGGGTGAGTTGGACTCGGGAGGAGTCTTTCTCGGCCACCTCCATAGCGAGATTCAAGAGGTTGACCATGACTTGCATCAGCGGTTCCTGTGCGCCCATCACCTCGACGGCCATCGGGGGGAGTTCGACGTGGAGGGCCATGAACCGGAGCTTTCCGAGAAGACGCAGATTCTCGACGGTCCTCTGGATGACCCGACGAAGATCCAGGATGTCCAATGGTTCGTTGGATTGGGCTTTTCCCATTTGAAGAAGCTGATTGGCATAGGCTTCGATGGACTCTCCCAACCACTGCAAGTCGCCCAGGGAGTCGGCGGGTACGGTCTCGCCGCGCTGACGGGCGTCGCCGAGCTCAGCGATCAAGGCTCGAGACACGACAGCCAGGTTGTTGAACTCGTGAGCCACCCCCCGGGCCATGGTTCCCAGTTGAGCCATCCGGTCGATGCGGATCAGGTCGGCGGTGATCTCCTGGGCCCGATCGTTCACCAGGGCACGGTCAGCAGTGATCAGCCGGTGCTGTTCGATACCAGCTCGGACCATGGCGACCACTTCCTTGACCGGGCAGGGTTTGGTGAGAAACCGAAACACCTGGCCCTGATTGATGGCAGTGATGGCGGTCTCCAGGGAGGCAAAGCCGGTCAGAAGGATCCGCACCGTTTCCGGATAGAGTTGGCGCACCTCTTCGAAGAAAGCGATGCCGTCCATGCCGGGCATGCAGAGATCACTCACCACGACAGCCACGGAGTGCCGATTCAGGAGATCCAGAGCCTCGCGAGCTGAAGAGGCCTCCAAGACGTCGTATTCTCGGCCCAGGTAGAGGGACAGTCCCTCCAAGATCCGGACCTCATCATCGACGATCAGGACCTTTGGCTTGAGATTCTTCATCACGATCCTCCAAGTGTCTGGGTACGGTACCAGTTGAGTGGGCGAGAGATCACAGGACTGGATTCCAAGAACTCTTCCTGAAGCTGGGAGCCCCGGTGAAGGTCTTGGATCACTGAGGAGACGCCCTGACGAGAGAGTTCTTCGGAGAGATGGAGGGCCGCGGTCAGGTCCGAGGCCCCCTTGGGGCATCGGTGGGGAGTCAAGTGGTGGGCGATCGCCTCGGCGATCATGGGAGTGATGCCCCATAGACTCAACAGGGTCGAGGTCATTCGAGCTCGGGTGTCTGCGTCAGGCAGGTCCAGGGTTGGTTCCCCGTCTCGGGATGACGCGGAGAGCACTTTCATTGTGCCGATCTCGTGGAGAACCCCGGCCAGATAGATCCCCTCCGGGCGCCGGGGGAAGAATTTCATGCCGAACGCGGCGGTCCGCCGGCTGTGCTCCTGCAGTTCGTTGACGATATTCTCCACGGCGGTGGGAACGGAAAAGAGACGAAAGACCTCTTCGGAGAGGACCAGCTCCTGCAGAATGCGGGTTCCCAAAAACACGACAGCCTCACGGACGGTCGTGAGTTCCCGTCGAAGACCAAAATAAGCAGAGTTCACGACCCGCAAGATTCGGGCACAGATCCCCGGGTCTTCCTGAATCAACGAGGTGACTTCATCCAGATCGGGATCTCGAGAGGCCAGCACGCAGACCAATCGGGTGTACAAGCGGGGAATCATGGGGAGACCATCGTCCCCCAGAAAGAGCTGATCCCATTGGCGCTGGCCCAGCTCTTCTCGCAGACGCAGGGCCCGATCCATCAAGCGAACGGGAGCTCGCGACTCGAAGGGGCGAGCCAGGCACTGATGAGCCACGGGGGTGGACTCGAGAAAGGAGTGAAGGGAGAATTGGTCGGCCATGGCCACTCGAATGACCCCGGGAGACTCCTCTTTCAAGTGAGTCAGAAGGCCCGAGCCACTGCGGTTGTCGACGTCGGCCATGGCCAGCGAGCACGGGGAATGCCGATGGGTATGGAGAAACTCTTCGGGGGCTTCAAAGAGCTGAATCTCCCACCGGAGCCGCTCTTTTCGCAGGACCGTCTCCAGAGAGGTCCGATTCTTCCCCCCTTCCAGGAGGACGTAGATTCGATCAGCCAATCATTACCTCCTGTGTGGGACAGGAGTCTTCCCGCCGCAGAACTCGGGGGAGCTTCACAGTAAAGGTGGTTCCACGACCGACCTCGGAGGTGAAGCGGATGGTTCCCCCGAACCGGTCGACAATCGCCTGGACGATGGCCAGTCCCTGGCCGGTGCCTCGCTCACGCCCCTTGGTAGAGAAGAAGGGCTGAAAGATCTGCTCGTGTAGCTCCGAAGGGATCCCACAGCCGTTGTCGGAGATTTCGAGAAACGCCCAGCTCTGGCACTGCCAGGTCTTGATGGTGATCTGTCCACCGGAAGCACCGCCGAACCGATCTTCGATGGCGTGGACGGCGTTGATCACGAGATTCAGAACGACTCGTTTGAGCTCCGAGGGGTTGGCTTGAACGGCTCCGACTTCGGAGAAGCTCTGGACTACCTCGGCGCGATTCTTCACCTCGTGGCGAGCGATCATCAAGGTCTGGTGGACCGCTTCATGGAGATCCGAGGTCGCCACCGGGTCGTTTTGCCCCGGAGCGAAGTCTCGGATGGTTTGGACGATGTTGTTGACTTGTTTGAGTCCCTCATTGATCCGAGCGAAGGCCCCTGGGAGGTGGGACTCGAAGAACGCCCGGTCTCGCTCTTCATCGAGGTGTTCCAACTGGCGGCTCAAGGGCATCATCGAGGGGTTCGTCAGATGGGGCGCGAGAAGTCTCTGTCGCTCTTGGAGAAGTCCCGAAAGCTCTTCGAAGGCCTCCTCCAGAAAGAACACGCTGTCGTTGATGAACTGGATGGGAGTGTTGATCTCATGGGCCAAGCCAGCTGCCAGGCGCCCAATCGTCACGAGGTGATCGGTGTCGGCCTGGGTCTGGATGGCCTTGCGCCGACAGACCCGAGTGGTGGAGTTCTCCATAAAGTCGTGAGGGGAGGAGTCTTCAGGGGAAGCCGAATGGGTGGAGGTGGCCAGGCCCAGCCGTAACTCCAGGGGCGTGACCGGGTGGCGGTAGGCCAAGAGGCGATCGTGAAAGGGAACTTCGGAGAAGAGCTCCTCAAACCGAGGTATGGAATGGCTCAAACAGAGGATGACCCGGGCCTGAGGCTCCTGGATCAGGAGGTGCATGGAAATCTGAAAGAGGCGCGCCCAGTCCTGACCTCGATCATCGAGGACGAACACCGTGAACGGTCGATTGCAGCGCCGCGCTTCACCGACACTGGGCAGCACTTCGTCGGCGTCGAAGATGGTGGCGATATTCTGGCGGTCCTCGGTGGCCCAGGAGTGTAGCAAGTCCGCCAGGTCTGCCGCGGGATCCGACAGAAGTAGGATCTGATGAGGTCTCATCGCTCGTCTCCTCGCACAAACGATTGGGTGGCCAGTTCATCGAGGTCGCGAGCCTCTCGTCGGTCGTTGAGACGCCGCTCCCTTTCCATCAGCCGCTGACGACACCGCTCCCGACTTTGAAGGACAGCCAGCTTCCGCTCCATGGCTCGCCGGGCGTCAGCCTGTCGCTGTTTCCAGGTTTCTTCTTCCCGTCGGCAGGCTTCCAGGCGGCTTTGGATCACCTCCGACTCGTTGGCGATCAACCGGATCTCTTGTGGGGAGAGCCCCTGCCGGCTGGTGGTGACCAATCGCTCCTGCAGGGCTCGTAGCTCCCGCATCTGGCGATGTATCTCTTCGAGGTTCTGATGGAGCTGATCCTCCACGAGACGCAGGTTTCGTCGGGCCCGAAGTACCTCGGCCTGAGTGAGCCGCTCCAGGCGAAGAATAGTAGACAGATCGATGGTCATGAGGATTCCTTACAGGACTTCTCAGGGGATTATTGGATCATGAATTCGGTGAAATAGATCCCCTGAATGATCGGGGAGGAGAAGAGCTCTTCGCTGATGGCGAGGAGCTCCAACTGAAGGCGTGATTTGTCCTGAGCGGACTGAAGGCGCTCGGTGTCGAGATCGGAGAGATGCCGGAGGATGGCGTCCCGAAGAGGAATCTTCCGGTCCTGCAGATCTTTTCGGGCTCTCTCATCACGGAGTTCCAGAGTGATGGAGACCCGAAGGTATCGGGGAGAGCCCGGTTCGTTGAGGTTCACCACAAGAGGCTCCAACGAGACCATGGGTCCCATCTCTGCAGCGGGAGTCGAGGATTCAGAGTCCTGAGAAGGCTCGCTCGGGTTGGCCTGGGAGACCAGAAACACTGCCCAGGCTCCATTGGAGAGGAGCAAGAGCACCACGACCCCGAGCAAGAGGGGGACCAGTGCTTTCGAGGTAGGAGGTGTCGGGGGGGTTTCATCCATCATATCTCCGATTTAGTTGGGGGGAGTCAGTCGGCGAGTCAGGGACCGATCGGGTCCTACGAGAAGCTCCACTTGAAGAGCATTGGAGTTGCGAATCCATCGACGCTCCCGCTCGCCGGCAGCTCGTCCGTACCCCATGATTTGCAGCCGCTCTCCGGGGACCGTTCGGGCCATCAGAAAGCGGGCGATTCCATCGGCTCGTCCCAGAGCGAGGTCCCACGAGGCTTGCTCGTCCCATGGCGAGTCTGTTGCTTCCGTCACGAAGGTGGAGATGACGCCATGGAGGCTGGCAGACTGCAGGAGCATCGCGATATCGCGCAGAAGCCATTGGATCTCGGGGGTGAGCCGCCGACTCCCAGGCTCGAAGCTGAGCCGACCGTCGATCTCGATGGTGATCCCCTCCGGTCGTACCTCGAGCCACGTCCCTTCCAGGAGTCCAGCCTCATCCAACCACTGACTCAAGAGATCTTCGATCCTCTCGGTGTCCACCAGTTCCCCTCGGGTCTGTCCGTCCTGCAGGAGCGCTTCCAGGCGAGTGAGCACCAGAAACTCTGCCCCCGGGGCCAGGGCGTTCTTTTGAGGTGTATATTCATTGGAGAGCCCCTCTCGGCTGAGCTCTCGGAGCTGCTGTTCGTCCAAGCTGGACATGGACAAGAGGAGAACGAAAAAGGTGAGCATCAGCATGAGGAGATCCGAAAAGGTAGCCATCCACCCGTCGGAGCTCTTCTTGGGGGCCGGAGGTCGTCGTCTGGTCATGACGAGCCTCCGGGGATTACCACCAGCTCTACGCGGCGGTCTTGACCTTCTGGGTGGGGCCGGGAATCCCCAAACCCGTAGGCCCATAGGTACCGATCGAGTTCGGGCTCTTGATGGAGTAGATATCGATAGACAGAGGAGGCTCGTGCAGCAGAGATGTACCAGTTGCTCTCTTCGCCACGGGTGGGGACCGGGTCGGCGTGCCCCTCGACGCGGATCTCATAGCCCGACCGGTGCAATGCGGAAGCGATTTCGTCCAGGAGGGCGAAGGCTGTCGGCGAAATATGGATTCCTCCGAGTCCAAAGACCAGTTCATCGGAGAGTCCGATCACTAGAATTCCGTCCTCTTGAACCTCCACGGTGGCCTGGGACTCAGCCCCCTGCCGTTGGACCAGGGATTCGATCTCCTGGGCCAGGGATTCGACGCCCTCTCGACGTTGAAGGTGCTGGAGCTCCGGGGGGATCTCTCGGGGGATGAAGCCCGGCATCGCTCCGAAGGTGCCCACCAGAGACTCCAGGACCTGACGGGTCCGGACTTCATCGATGGTGGCCATCGTGTTGAGGAGGATAAAGAAGGCGACCAGGATCATGGAGAGAGCCGTAAAGAGGACCATGAAATCATCCTTCTTCTCCCCCTCCTCTCGTCGCTGTCGTCGACCCATCAATCTACTCCTGAGGCTGGCGAGCAGAGGGTGGTAGTTCGGCCTGAAGGGCCTGGACGAGAAGACGGGGGTTCTCGCCGTTGGCGATCCCCATCACGCCCTTGAGGGTGAGCTCTTTGACGAGCATCTCCTCTTCGTGGCGAAGGCGTAGCTTTCCGGCGATCGGATTGAACACGATCGTCGCCAAGATGGCTCCGTAGAAGGTGGTCAGAAGGGCCACCGCCATCGCCGGCCCGATCGCCGAGGGGTCCTCCATGCTCTGGAGCATTTGAACCAGTCCGATCAGGGTCCCCACGAGTCCCAAGGCCGGCGCGGCACCGCCGAGGGTTTCGAAGATCTGAGCGCCCTGCCGATGGCGAAGCTCTACGCCGGCCAGCTCATCCTCGAGGATCGTCTGGAGTCGCTGAGGTTCGACGCCATCGACGAGCATCTGAATCCCTTGCTTCAGGAAGGGGTCATCGATTCCGGAGAGCTCACCCTCGAGAGCGAGCATTCCTTCGCGTCGAGTGACCTCGGCGAACCCCACGAGTTGGCGGTTTCGCTCGACCACATCGGCGACCTCAAACCGGAACACGTTCACCGCCACTTTTACCGCGGAGAGCACTTTGCCCAGGGGATAGCTGATCAGACCGACGCCAGCGGTACCGCCGACGACGATCATCAATCCCGGGGGGTTCATGAAGGTGCCCAGGGAGCTTCCCATAAGGATGGCTCCCAACACGAGCCCGAAAGTCACCAAGAGGCCGATAATGGTTGCGATATCCATAGGTCTGAACATCCGGTTGGGGACGTGGTTGCCTCGCCAGCTCTCTCATCGGCACAGTTCGGTCGATGATTTAGGGGGCCGGAGAGAATCGATGGTTCTCGGTAGCAAGCGTTGTGCCACAGTTCGTTCGGCGCTCTCTAAGCCTTCGGATATTCATTGGAATCATCCCTTTGTTTCGTCCGATCCCTCTCCATCGATCCGGCCGAAGTGCACTCTGGGGAGGAGAACCGGAAAAAAGCTCCCGCCATGGGAATCAGGAGCAGGAAAAAACTTCCCCTGCAGCCGTGAGGGGGGATTCCAGAACACCTGAAAGGGTGGGAAAAGAAGTGCTGATTCAATGGGTTGCGGTGATTGACCGGGGAGATTTGGGACCTTGGTACGCCCTTTGAAAGAGTGTCTCCGAGAGTTCGAGTCCTCCCCCACCCCGAGTTGTACGGATGAATAGCGAAGCCCAACCGATCTTATTCGACCTGACCCGCTCTCAACTGGGAACTCAGTCGGGTCCCTCCACGATGCAGGTGATCGACGATCGGACCTCGGTGCTCTTCGGAGTGGAGCTGGCCCAGCTCCTTCAGGAGCCCGTCGACTTGGAGGTCGACGATACGGGAGCCAGCAAGTTCGTGGAGTACCTGGGAACTCTGGAAACCCCGGGTTGTTATTGCCAGCTTGAGATGGAGGCGCTTGGGGGCCACGCGATGGTGGGGCTGGAGCGCTCCCTGGTCTTTCGTCTGCTGGAACGACTGTTGGGAGGCAATGGGGCGCAGAAAGCTCGGGAAGCAGAAGACCGGCAACGGTTCTCCCTGATCGAGGAGCGAATCATTCGCAAGCTGGTCCGCCTCTTCGGTCGGGCTCTGGAGGAGGCCTGGCGCCCTATCGTGCCACTGAAGACTCGCCACGGTAGGATCGAGACTCGCCCCACGAACCTGGTGATCGCCCAACCCCAAGATTGGGTCACTCATACGACCTTTCGGATCACCCTTGGCGGCGAGAGTGGCTGGGTTCAGTGCGCCATGCCGGCCACCTTATTGGGGGCTCATCGAAAGCGGCTGAATCTGGGGACCTATGAAGAAGGCACTCGCACCGACGGTAGCTGGAGGGATCCGCTGACGAGCCTCTTGCAAGAGGTCGCTGTGGAGGTGATCGGAGAGCTGGGCAAAGCTCATCGACCCTTCCGAGAGGTGCTGCAGCTACAGGTGGGCGATGTGATTCGCCTCGATCAGCCGGCCGATCAGCCCGTGACTGTGTCGGTGCAACGAATCCCAAAATACCGGGGAGAGATCACGGTCCATCATGGAAACCTGGCGGTCGCGCTGACCTCCTTACATCACTTGTCCTCACCCACCCCCACCAAGGAGTCTCATCATGAATCCTGATACCCCTGCTGATCTCGCCTCGGAACTGAAGGCCTCGGAGTCCTCGGAGGAGCCGACACCAGAACCAGCACTGAAGTCCGAGGCTCCCGAGCGCCTCTTCGGGGCCGATTTGAAACAGGGAGCTTTGAGCTTTCTTCGAGATGTGCCCCTGGAGATCACCGTCGAGTTGGGCCGCACAGAGATGACCATCGGAGAGCTCTTCAAGCTGGGGCCATCGTCGGTGGTGGAGTTTTCCAAAGCCTCCGACGAGCCCCTGGACGTTCGGGTGAACGGAGTGCTCGTCGCCCGGGGCGAAGCGGTGGTGGTCAACGATCGGTTCGGGGTGCGCCTGACATCGGTCGTGGAGCCCGACCGCCTGTTGGATTCCTTCCAATCCTAAGTTTCCCTGATTGCCAGACGTCCCTCTGCGGAAAGGAATAGAGATGCTGCGAAACTACCATCTGATTGGGATCGGGTTGCTGATCACCGCAATGGCGTTCTCCGTTCCCGCGGAAAGCCACGCCGACGAGGTGGCAAAAGCCGGGCTGCTGGGCGAGACCCTGGAGGGGAAGGAGACTGAGGCCACTGAGTCCGCAGGAGACCAGTTGCTGGCCGGAATGAACGGCTCAGCTTCCGACGACACCACCGGCGAGCCTCAGCCCGCGCCCGCTCTCCCTCGAGGCCTCTGGGTGTTCTTCTTCGGAGCCGCCGGGATTGCTGGCCTGGGATGGGTCCTTCAACGGTACAAAGACCAGTTGCGGCCCCCCTCTCTGTCGGCGATCCGTCATGTGCAAACCATGAAGCTGGGGACCCGTCATATGGTGTCCCTGATCGAAGTAGGGGACCGACGGCTCTTGTTGGGCTTGAGCGATGGATCAGTGTCACTCCTCTCGGATCTCGGAACCGCAGGGGTCCTGGAGGAACGACGGGCCGAGAAGGCCCCGGACACCAGAACTGGACGCCAGCGCTGGGAAGAAGCGCTCGCCACGGCCCGAGTGGCCGCCGAGGAGAAGGGACTCTTTCCCAAAAGTCCTGAAGAAGACCGACGCCGAGAGACCGACAGCGTGGTGATTGGCCTGCGGGCGCTTGAGGAACAGTACGGAGCGAATCGATGATCTACCGAATGGCAGGCGCGATTCTTTTGGGGGCCCTCTTGGTGGTGGTCGGCGGGTTGATCGGTACCGTCGGCGCCGAACCTCTGCCCCCGACGGGATCGGCGGGGGGCCTGCAGTTCTCCGTGGATCTCGGGGGCGCCGACGGGAATCTTGTTCCAGTGTTGAAGATCGCCCTCTTCTTGCTCTTCCTCTCCTTGCTACCGGCGATCCTGATCAGCATGACCAGTTTCATGCGGATCCTGATCGTCCTGGCGTTCTTGAAGCAGGCCCTGGGGACTCAGACCTTGCCCCCGACACAGGTGATTGTGGGCCTGAGCCTCTTTCTGTGCCTGTTCACCATGAGCCCTGTGATCGGAGAGATTCATCAGCAAGCCTTCGTCCCTCACCAGGCCGGGGAACTCACCGATGCGGAAGCCTTCGAGGTGGCCATGGAGTCCATGCGCCATTTCATGGCCTCCCACACCCGGCCCGAGGACTTGGAGCTCTTCGTCAGCATGGTCCACGACGAGCGGCCCGATTCCTTTGAGGACGTCAGCACCTTCACCTTGATCCCGGCATTCATGCTCAGCGAGTTGCGCACGGCGTTCATCATGGGAGCGCTGATCTTTCTGCCCTTTATCATCATCGATATCGTGGTGGCTTCTGTCTTGATGGCCATGGGGATGATGATGGTGCCCCCCGTGATGGTCTCGTTGCCCATCAAACTCTTGCTCTTCGTACTGGCCGACGGGTGGAACCTGGTGGTCTCCAGCCTGGTACGAAGCTTGATGATTTAGGGGGATCGAGATGGGCTCGGAATGGGTGATCGAACTGACACGACAGGCTCTGTGGCTGACCCTGCTCTTGGGAGGACCCTTTATGATGGTCGCCCTGATGCTCGGGTTGAGCATCAGCGTGATCCAGGCCGCGACCCAGATCAATGAGATGACCTTGAGTTTCGTACCGAAACTCTTCGGCATCGGACTGTGTCTGTGGCTGGCTTCGGGGTGGATGGTCCGGCAATGGACTACCTTCACCACGGAGATCATCGAGCTGATCGGGTCCGGGGCGTTTCCATGATGCCAGAGATTCTGCTGGGGCCGGGGATCTGGGGCTGGGCTCTGGGAGCGGGAGCGGTGTTCTTTCGGCTCTTGGGATTCTTGCTGGGGTTTCCGCTGTGGAATAACCCCGCCGTGGCGATGCCGATCCGAGTGACCTTCGTGATCGGGAGCACGGCGGTCCTGGTGATGGCCCTGGGATGGCCATGGATCCCGGTGGAATCTCCCGACGGGCTGGTATGGCTGGCGGTGTTGGCACCGGAATTTCTCCTGGGGGCGGCCTTGGGGCTCTTGGTGCGGGTGGTTTTGGCCGCAGCGGAGGGGATGGCGCAGATGATGAGCATGGCCATCGGCCTGGGGTTTGCGACCTTCGTCGATCCCGGAACGGGGTCGAACTCCAGCGCCATCGGCCGACTGGTCGCCACGGCGGCCACGTTGCTCTTCGTCGCCGCCGACTTTCATCTGCCCGTGCTCCGAGCCTTCTTTGATACCTTCGTACTTCTCCCCGTGGGGTCCCCGATTCCCGTGGATGCCATGGGGTTGGAGGTGGCGGGGCTGGGGTCGCTCTTTTTCCATCTGAGCCTTCGCCTGGCAGCACCGGTGTTGGCCACGGGGCTGATGATCTATCTGATCCTGGCTGTGATCAGTCGGGTGGCGCCCCAGATGAACCTCTTCGCCATTGGCTTTGCGGTGATCATTCCCTCGGGGATTCTGGTGCTCTTCTGGGAGGTGCCTGACCTCCTCATGGTGTTCGCCAACTACTTTGAGGCGATGCCGTCGATGATTCGGAGCCTGGTGACCACCGGGAGGTGGACATGAGCGACGAGCAACCACCGCAGGATGAAAAAACCGAAGAGCCCACCGAGAAACGCCGAAAAGACTTTCGAGAGAAGGGGGAGGTCGCCAAGAGCCAGGAGCTGGCCGCCGGGATCATGCTCTTGTCCGGTACGCTGGCCCTCTGGCTGACCCTCACCTTCGCCCGGAGCCCCTTGCAGGCCCACTTTCAGCAGATCTGGTCGAACCTCGATCAGACCGACCACCTCTTGGCCAACCCGACGGCTCTCTTGACCTGGGCGTTTGGCCCGGTGGTGATGGCTCTGATCCCGACCTTCCTGGTCCTCCTGATCATGGCGGTGTTCACCCACCTCGTGCAGATTGGACCACTCCTCTCGTGGAAAGCCTTGCAGCCCAACCCGAAGAAGCTCAACCCGATCAAAGGGGTGCAGCGGATCTTCTTCTCCAAAGATACGTTGGCCAACCTGGTCAAGACCCTGGTGAAGGTGGGGCTGATCGGCGGCGTAGCTATCGGGACTCTTCGTCTGGAGGCGTCACGAGTGAATCGATTGGTGTGGATGGAGCCGGAAGATTTTTCCCGGTACCTGGAGAATCTTTCCCTGGCTCCCCTGCTCGTCTGCGGCCTGGTGATGATCGTCGTCGGGGTGGGGGACTTCTTGTGGCAACGGCATCGAATGGAAGAAAAGATGAAGATGACCCGCAAGGAGGCGAAGCGAGAACATAAGGAAAATGAAGGGGATCCGCTGCAGAAGGGGGTGCGAAAGCAAAAGCACCGCGAGCTCTTGTCCATGAATCGTCTCATCGAAGAGGTCCCTCGAGCCGACGTGATCCTCAACAACCCCACCCATGTGTCCGTAGCCCTTCGATATCGACCGGAAGACGGGGCTCCCGTGGTTCTCGTCAAGGGTGTCGATCATAAGGCCAAGAAAATCAGGGAGATAGCAGCCGATGCTGGAGTGGTGATGGTCACCAACCCACCCCTGGCACGAGCTCTGCATAAGGAAGTGGAAGAAGGGGAAGCAATTCCCCCGATCTTCTACGAGGCCGTCGCCGAAGTATTGGCCTTCGTATTCAAGGAGCAGCGACGAGAGTAGAGCATGGCCCACGGACCCACAGACCGATCGATCTGGGAGCATCTGCAGAGTTTGCCAGTTCTCCTGGGTCTACTGGTGATCCTGGCCCTGATGATCCTCCCGATTCCGGCGTTCCTCTTGGACACGCTTTTGGCGGTGAACATCACCCTGAGCGTGTTGGTTCTGTTGACAGCGATCTACATCTTACGTCCCCTGGACTTCTCGGGGCTGCCGGCGCTCCTCTTGGTGGCGACCCTCTTTCGGTTGGGCCTGAACGTGGCCTCCACTCGATTGATCCTCCTGGGGGCGTCGGAGGGCCAGTCGGAGGTGGGAAAGATCATCACCACCTTTGGGGACTTCGTGGTGGGAGGCAACAGCCTGGTAGGAATCATCGTGTTCCTGGTGCTGGTGATCATCAACTTCATGGTGATCACCAAAGGGGCGGGGCGTATCGCCGAGGTGGCCGCCCGGTTTACGCTCGACGCGTTGCCGGGCAAGCAAATGTCCATCGACGCGGAGTTGGCCGCCGGAGTTCTCGATGAGGAGAGTGCTCGCAAGAAGCGAGAGGAGGTCAGCCGGGAGGCCGATTTCTACGGTGCCATGGACGGAGCCTCGAAGTTCGTCCGGGGAGATGCCATCGCTGGCCTGATCATCGTGGGGATCAATATCCTGGGAGGCCTCTTCATCGGTGTGGTTCAGGGAGGCCTCCCCGTGGGGCAGGCCATGCAGACCTATACGATCCTGACCGTGGGCGATGGTTTGGTGAGTCAGATCCCGGCGCTCTTTATCTCGACAGCCACGGGGATCGTCGTCACCCGGGTCGCCAGCTCCACCCGATTCACCCAGGAGCTCAGCGGGGAGATGCTGGGCAGCCCGGCGATCCTCTTCTCCGGGGCGACGGTTTCCCTGGTCCTGGGGCTGGTGCCGGGGATGCCCTTTTTGATCTTCTTCGCGATGGGCGGGGCAATGGCCGCTCTCGGGTATCGGCTCCTTCGCCTCTCCGACGACCCGGAAGAGTCTCAAGAGGAGGCCGAGGAGGCTCTGACCAGTCCCCCGGAGGCCACCGAGGAGGAGCTGCAGGGGCTGCTTCACGTGGAGACCCTGGCGTTGGAGGTGGGCTTCGGCCTGGTTCATCTGGTGCAGCAGGGCGACGAAGACTCCTCTCTGCTGCATCGGTTGGTGCAGATGCGGCGGCAGTTCGCCGCGACCCTCGGAGTCGTGGTGCCTCCGATCCATATCCGGGACAACCTGGAGTTGCCCCCCGGAGGATACCGGCTCCTGCTGAAAGGCCAGGCGATCGGCGTCGGGGAGTTGATGCCGGGCCGGCTTCTGGCCATCGATCCCGGCCTGGTGGAAGCTCCCGTCACGGGGATCCCCACCAAGGATCCGACCTTCGGGCTGGACGCCCTGTGGATCGACTCCGACCAGCGTCACCGAGCCGAGGCCGTGGGCTACACCGTGGTCGACTTGAACACGGTGGTCACCACCCATGTCAGCGAACTCTTGAAGGCACACAGCGCGGATCTTCTGGGGTGGCCCGAGCTGGAAGACCGCGTGCAAGAGTTGAAGAAGGTCGCTCCGTCCCTGGTCGATGAATTGATCCCCGAGCGGTTGCGGTTCGGCCAGGTCCTTCAGGTATTGCGACAACTGTTGGCCGAGCAGGTCTCGATCCGAGATCTCCGAACCATCTTCGAAGCCCTCTCCGAGGCCGCTCTGGGGGACACCACCATCCATGGCTTGGTGGGCGAGGTACGAGCCCGGCTGGCTCGTCAGATCAGCGCGACCTACGCCACCAGCGAGGGGGTGATTCACACCGCCCTGCTGGATCGAGACCTCGAAGACCGGCTCCGCCAATGTCTGGTGCGCCAACACGGGGAGCCTACGCTGGCCTGCGATCTGACCACGGCCCAGACGCTCTTTGCCGAACTGGAGAAGGCCCTTCCCGAGTTCAGCCTCCGCGATGTGGAGGCCGTGATTCTGGCGCCCCCGGATCTGCGAGGTCCGTTAAAGAAGTTTCTGATGCAGTTCTTTCCCAATGTCGACGTGATCTGTCATCGAGAGGTGATCACCACCGCCCAGATCGTCAGCGTCGCCCAACTCGGCCTCCCCTCGGAGGATCGACCCACCATGACCGCAGCATGACTCTCTCCGCTGGAGGAAGACGATGAAGTTAGTAACCTACCATGTCAAAGATGTCCGTCAGGGGCTGGAAAAGATCAAGGGAGAGCTGGGCAACCAGGCCGTGATCGTCGAGACCAGCAGGGTGACCTCGGGAAGCCAGGCCGGGATGTTGGAGATCGTCGTCGGGATCGAGGAGACCCCGATGGGCCTCTCCAAGCCCTCCACGAAGGCCTCGGGTTCCGCCAGGGCCTCGCAACCATCGCCAGCGCCTTCGCAGGCACCGGCGCCAGCACCGGCCCAGGTTCCTGGTGCGGACCGCACCGAGATGGTCGCGATGATGGGTCTGGTCGAGGATCTACGGGCCCAGATCTTGACTCTGAAACAGGAGGTCCACGCGTTGCGTTCGGAGCCACGGGCGGCCCGGACGCCGACGGTGGCGCTCCCCGCCGAGCTGCGGCGAGAGATTCAGGCCGAGCTCCAACGCCTCCCCGGTGATGGGACCGAATCGGCGGCCCGCACGGTGTCGTTTTTGTATCAGCTCCTGACCAATCAGGGGGTGCTCCCGGACCACATCGAGGAGATCTTGGCCTTCGCCCTGGGCAGCGACGATTGGAGCCGGGCTCCTCGCCGGGCCCAGGAGCTCTTGCATCGCGAACTCACTCGTCGAATCACCACCACGGATCCCCTGTGGCACACCTCGTCGTCTGCACAGGAGGTGGCTGTTCTGGTAGGGCCCACGGGAGTCGGCAAGACTACGACCCTGGCCAAGATCGCAGCCCACGCCCAGGTGGCAGGTCGAAAAAAGGTGGGCATCATCTGCGCCGATCCGTGCCGAGTCGGCGGCGCCTATCAGATCCGGACCTACGCGGAGTTGATGGAAATCCCCAGCCAGGACGTGGCGACCACCGAAGAGTTTCATCTGGCCCTGAGTCGGTTCTCTGACCGGGATCTGATCCTGGTCGACACCACAGGACAGACACCCTGGGCCCGGGCGACTCGGGGACTGCCCCTGGAGCGGATGCAGACGGTGACCACAGGGGCGATGGACCTGCAGTTTCACCTCTGCTTGAGCGCCTCGACCAGGGCGGCCGACCTGGTGGCGATCAGCGACCAGATGGGTCACTTGCCACTGCGGTCTTTGATCTTCACCAAGATCGATGAGGCGACCTCGCTGGGAGGGCTGTTGTCGTCGGCCATGCACACCGGCCTTCCCCTCTCAGTGCTCGGTGACGGGCCCACGGTGCCCCAGGACATCCTGGTCCCGACGGCCCGTGAGATCGCTACCTGGATCCAATTCGAACGTACCGCTGACTAAGCTCGCAAGGAGTTCTCCGTGTCTGCCACACGTGCTCTTCAAACCTACGAACGAAACGCTCGCCAGGCGGCTCCCGATGATCGAGCCCGGGAGCATCGGCGACTCGTCGATCGCCACGGGGCGATGGTCCGCCGAGTAGCGGCCCGCATCATGCGACGCCTGCCCCCGTACGCCCGCGGATTCGAAGAGGAAGATCTGGTCAGCGTGGGGATCCTGGGCCTCTTGGACGCCTGGAAGCGCTTCGATCCGGACGCCGGACACCCCTTCGAGACCTTCGCGGAGTTTCGGGTCAAGGGGATGATCCTCGATGAGATCCGTCGTCACGACTTCTTCCCCCGTCGCCTTCGTCAGAAGGCCAATCGGATCCACAAGGTGCGGGCGAAGCTCGAGGCCGATAAGGGACGCCCTCCCACCGACGAGGAGCTCGCCGGCGCCCTGGAAATGGAGCCCGGTGAGTTGCAGGAGCTCCTCGCCGAGATCGCTCCCTATCGGTTGGTGGCTCCTGAAGACGACTCTGTGACGTTGCGGGCCTCCACCCCCAACGCCCTGGACCTCTTGGAGAATCAGTCCCGGCGGCAGGAGTTGATGGAGGCCCTGAAGAGCCTTCCGTCTCGAGAGCAACTCATCCTGGATCTGATCTTCAACAAGGAGCTGACCGGACGGGAGATCGCCGAGGTGATGGAGATCTCCGAAGGCCGAGTCAGCCAACTGAAGTCGGCGGCTCTGAGTCGCCTGCGGAAGGTGCTCTCGCCATGAGGAACCTTTTTCCGACCCCCGTGGCGCTTCCCGGAACCCAAGGGAAGGTTTTTCCTCTCCCCTGCCCTCCAACCATGGAATGTAAGGGCCTGACGCATGGCACGGGTGTTGCATTTTGAATGACTCAGACCAGGTGAAGCAGAACCACCGTTACGAGAACCGAGATCGACCGAACCCTTTGACCGCGGAGCAATGATGAGCCAGGGAATTTACACCGCCACCTCCGGAGCCGTTGCTCGCCAACAACAGTTGGATCGGGTCAGCCATAACCTGGCCAACATGGACACCGTCGGACATCGAGGGACCACCACCAGCTTTGAAGAGGTCCTGGTGGAAGCCACGGGTACTCATCGCCACGTTCGTCAAGGACCCACCCAGGTGAATCTCACCGAAGGCCCGCTGCAGCGGACGGGGAACCCCCTGGACGTCGCCCTGGCAGGTCCGGGGTTTTTTCTCGTCGAGCACCAGGGGGAGGCGGCCCTGACCCGAGCCGGGCAGTTCCGCCTCACCGGGCAGGGGGAGTTGGTCACTGCCGGGGGGGATCGAGTGCTCAACGCCGACGGAGCTCCGATCGTGATCCCTTCCGAGAGCGCCGAGCTGTGGATCGACAACCAGGGACGAATTGAAGACGACCTGGGCTTCATCGACCAACTCGGCGTGGTCACCGTCGCCAATCCGTTGGATCTGAGGCCCCAGGGGGAGTCGCTGCTCATCGCCGGAGATCAGGAGATTCAACCGGTTCGGGAGTTCTCCGTGGAGCAGGGATACCTGGAGGGCTCCAACGTCAATCCTCTGGAGGGCATCACGGACCTGATCGCCCTGCAGCGACACTTCGAGACGATGCAGCAACTGATCCAGACCTACCGGTCGATGGACAACACCTCCATCAGCCAGGTGGGACGACCATCGATGTAAGGTTCGCCCGTTCACACTGTGAAGACTCACCCGAAGGAGTACTCCGATGATCAAGTCTCTACGAACCGCGGCCAGCGGAATGGAAGCCCAGCAGCGCCGCCTCGATGTCACCGCCAACAACATCGCCAACGTGAACACCACGGGATTCAAGGCGTCGCGGGCGGAGTTCCAAGAGCTCCTGTATACCCAGGAGCGGGCCGCTGGAAATCCCGATGACAACCAGAACCCCACGGGGATCGAGGTCGGCTCCGGGGTTCGAACGGCGGCGACCCAGAAAAACTTCTCTCAGGGCACCTTGGAGGCCACCTCGAACCCCCTGGATCTGGCGATCGAAGGGCAGGGGTTCTTCGAGGTCCTGGGCGACTCTGGGAACCCGGTCTACACCCGAGCGGGAGCGTTCAAGGTCAACGCCAACGGGCAATTGGTCAACGCCGATGGTCATCCGTTGAACCCGCCGATCCACGTTCCCGAAGACGTGACGTCGATCACGATTACCCGCGACGGCACCGTGTCGGCCCAGATCGCCGATGACCCCGCCGAGATCGAGTTGGGGCAGATCGAGCTGACCACCTTCGCGAACCCCGCCGGGTTGCGAAGTCTGGGTCGAAACCTCTTCGAGGCCACGGAAGCCTCCGGACAAGCTCAAATCGGGCGCCCCGGCGAGCAAGGCATGGGGAGTCTGACCCAGGGGTACCTGGAGGGCTCCAATGTGGAGGTCACCGAGGAGATGATCTCCATGATCGTTTCCCAGCGGGCCTACGAGGTGAACTCCAAAGTGATCCGGACCGCCGATGAGATGCTCCGGGCTGCCACGAACATTCGGTGAGTGTTATGACCTTCCTCTCTTCACAACTCTGGTTTCGGGCCGGCCTCTTTCTTCTCGTGGGGACAACGCTGGTACTGGTCGGGATCTCTACTGCCGTGGCGGGCCAAACCCCGGCCCTTCGGGCGGCCCTCGCCGATGAGATCGCTGACGCCCTGCAATGGCCGGACGCTCAGATCGAGGTGGAGGACCTCCAGGTGGTGGGAGCCATGCCTTCGGAGGGATGGGAACTCCGGCTCCGCTCCGGCCGCCTCCACGGAGCTGTGCAAGCTGAGGTGGTGGCTTCCGGTACCTCTCGCCGGCGAGAGAACACCTGGGTGCGGGCCCGCGTGACCATTGAGGTGCCCGTGTATCGGGCCTCGGAGCGGATCGCCTCCGGTGAATCCCTGGACTTTCGATACGAAGAAGAGTGGGAGGACTACAGTCGGCTCCCTCGAGACATCGTCGCCGATCTCTCCGAGCTCTCGGGTCGCACGGCCCGACGGGCGATCCGGCCGGGAGAGCTCCTCACCGCCGGTCTCTTTGAGGCCCCCGTTGTGGTCGAGAGAAACGATCTGGTCACCCTCGTGGTGCGCCGGGGAACCGCGGTGGTCTCCGTCCGGGGCCAGGCTCTTCAGAGCGGCCGACAGGGCGATTCGATCCGGGTCAAAAACCTGGGCTCCGACCAGGTGGTGGTGGGCATCGCCACAGGTTCTCAGACCGTCGAGGTACCGTGATGAAAACGTTCTGGATCATCGCTCTCTGTCTTCTGATCGTTCCCGTCTGGGGGTGCGCCTCTTCGGCCCGGCAGATCCAAGACTACGAGCCCCGCCAACGGGACTACGTCTTTCCCGTGGAGGCCGAGGACCTGACCTCCTCTCGTCGAGACGGTTCGCTGTGGAGTTCCACGGATCGGGCCAACTATCTCTACACCGATCAACGAGCCATTCGGGTCGGCGATATTCTCACCGTCCGGGTACAGGAGTTCGCGACCGCCCAACGAGCTACCGCGACGAATACCTCTCGAACCACGGAGATGAACGCGAGCATTCGCGAGTTCCTGGGACTGGTCGCCTCCCTGCAGGAGATCGCTCCCGACATCCCTGTCGACCTGGCCGTGGAAGCCGGAAGCTCTCTGGCCTTCGACAGCCGCGGGGAGACTGGCCGCTCCGAGCAGCTCACCGCCACCGTGCAGGTGATCGTCCGACAGCTCTTGCCCAACGGAAACCTCTTCATCGAAGGGCATCGAGTGATCCTGGTGAACTCCGAAGAACACCATTTCTACGTCAGCGGTGTGGCCCGGGCCCATGACATCGACGAGCATAATAGTATCGCTTCTTCCCATCTGGCCGATGCGGAGATCCAGTTCACAGGCCGAGGGGTTCTCTCCGACGGAGAACGCCCCGGGGTGGTAGCTCGGTTCTTCTCTCGATTCTGGCCGTTTTAGCACCGGCTTTCTCCAAGGAGTAGACGATGACCACCTCTCTTCGATACGCCCTGCTGGTGACTTTGACCGGGTTCTTGAGCGTCACCTTCGTGGCTGATGCCTGGGCGACCCGGATCAAAGACATCGCCTACGTCCAGGGAGTGAGAAACAACCAGCTCTTGGGGTACGGACTGGTGGTGGGGTTGGCGGGCACCGGAGACTACGGGCAGTCCGAGTTCACCGTGCAGTCCACGGTGTCCATGCTCAGCCGAATGGGGATCCGAGTCGACCGGTCTCAGATCCAGACCCGGAACGTGGCCGCCGTGATGGTCACCGCCGACTTGCCTCCCTTTGCCCGGTCCGGGCAGACCATCGATGTACTGGTCTCCAGCATGGGGAACGCCCGGAGTCTCCAGGGGGGGACTCTGCTCATGGCTCCCCTGATGGGTCCTGATGGCGAGATCTACGCCGTCGCCCAGGGGGCCCTCTCGGTGGGGGGCTATGAGGTGCGCGGGGGACGTGGGTCTTCGCAGACCCAGAACCACGTCACCGCCGGTCGGATCCCTGACGGAGCGATTATCGAAGAAGAGATCGACTTTGATCTCGAGGACTCCACGGAGCTCCGGTTGATTCTCCAGAACGCCGACTTCACCACCGCCGTGGAGGTGGCCCGACGGATCAGCGAGTTCTTTCAGGACGAACCGGCCGCTCCTCCGGCGGCCGCCGATGATGGCGAGGCCGGCGACGACTCGCCAGCTCCCCGGAGGCAGCCAATGCCTTTCTCCGGGATCGCCGAGGCCGTCGACGCCTCGACGATCCGAGTCGATGTCCCCGAGGCCTTCTCGGAACATATCCCCCAGTTCATCTCCATGATCGAACTCTTGGAGGTGACCCCGAGCCGGTCGGCTCGAGTGGTGATCAACGAACGAACGGGCACGGTGGTCCTCGGCGGTGATGTTCGGCTCAGCGAGGTCGCCGTCGCCCATGGCAACTTGACGGTCCACATCGACAATCGGTTCACCGCTTCTCAGCCCGCTCCCTTTGGCCAGGGAACCACGGAAGTCCTCCCCTCCACGGACATCGATGTGCAAGAGGGGCAGGGCGGCCTGTCGTTGGTCCCCGAGACGGCTTCCATCGCCGACGTGGTCAACGCCTTGAACGCCATCGGCGTGACCCCTCGGGATCTGATCGCCATTCTTCAGGCCATCAAAGCCGCCGGGGCACTGAACGCCGAACTGGTCATCGAGTAGTCCTGGAGAACTCCTATGATCGACATGATCGAATCCGCCTCGCTACCGACGAAGAGCTCCAACGCTCCGTCTTCCCGCCAGGAGGACCTGCGAGAGGCTGCCCGGCAATTCGAGTCCCTGATGTTGCGGCAGCTCTACGGAGAGATGCAGCGGTCTGTTCAAGGGGCGGATCACTCCATGGCCGCGGAGTTCTTCGAAGACCACCTGGTGGAGCATCTGGCGGACCTCTCGTCTCGGCAGGGCGGGATCGGGATCGCTGATGTCTTGATGCGGGCCTGGGGGGTGGACGACCAACCCGGCGCTGAGGTCGAGATGGACTTCTCGATTCACCAGAGCGACCGGGTATCTCCCCGAGAGATCGAGCGGCTCGCCTCGTGGAATCATCCCTTGCCGACGGGCCGGGTGTCTTCCTCCTATGGAGCTCGAGTTCACCCCATCACCGGGGAAGAACGGTTTCACCATGGGCTGGACCTGGCTGCCCCGGAGGGCACCCCGATCCACCCTGTGGCTCCCGGCCGGGTGGTGTTCTCCGGCTCCCGTGGCGGCTACGGCAACCTGGTAGAGGTCGAACATCCCGATGGATGGACCACCCGATATGCTCATGCCGAAGAACTCCTCGTGGCCGAGGGCGATTGGGTTACCCCGGAGCGGCCCCTGGCGACGGTGGGACAGACCGGAGCTGCCACGGGGCCTCATCTGCATTTCGAGGCTCGTCGCGGCAGTCGTAGTTTCGATCCAGCCCACCTCTTGCACCACACCTGCGGAGGTGAACAAGAATGACCAAGAAACTTCTAAAGACTCTCTCTTCCTGTGACGATGAGAACCAGGAAGGCACCATCTCCTACCTGGCGAGGATGCCAGCACACGACCGAGGTACCCCATGAAGATCCAAGGTTTACAGACGACAGCCCTTCAGCGGGCCCAGAAAACAGCGGACCGACAGGATTCGGAAGAGTCCAAGTTGGCCGGTGGCACAGCTCATCGAGACCGGGTCGACGTGGCGATGAAGGAAGAACTCGCCGAACTGACCACGGCGGCCATGGAGAAGCCCGTCGACGACGTCTCTCTCCAAGAGTTGAAAGCAGCGATTCGTGATGGCTCCTACGAGCCCGACCTGGAGGGCCTTCGAGACCGCCTGCTCGCCCACCCGGGCTTGATCGATGATCTCCTTGAATGACAGCGTCCATTGCTATTGAACCGGAGAGTCTTATGACTGCCCTGCTTTCGATCAACACCTTGGAGTCCACCGCGGCAGAGCGGCTTCTGGAGCTCTTGGACCACGATGAAGAAGCCCTCGTGGCTCTGGTGGAGTGTCTGCAGAACGAGCGGGCCGCCATCGCGGCCTTCGAGATCTCTCAGCTCCTGGCAGTGGTAGCCCAAAAGAGCCGGCTTCTGGAGACCTTTCACCAGGAGGCGTTGAGTCGCCGAGACTTCTTTCGGGAGGTGTGGACCGACGCGGGCCGGGCCCTTCCGATGCCCGAGAGTGTCCCCGAGCTGGTGGAGGAGCTGGCCGAGACCTTTCCAGACCATCGACGTGCGCTCTTGGATAAGGCGTCTCGTCTCGAGGTCCTCTTGGACGTGATGAACGAACTTCATCAGGTGAACGCCAAACTCGTGGAGCGTTCTCTGGATTGGATGGAGTCTTACGTGTCGTCTCTGATGGTCCGCGGTCCCGCCGAAACCTACAACGCCGGGGGCAAGGCCGTATACCTGCCCTCGAGCCTGGCTCGTCATCGGGGTGTGTGATGGCTGGCCTGAGTCGTCTCTTCCACATCGGACAGGGGGCCCTGCAGAGCCACCAGACCCGGATGGCGACCTTGCAGAACAATATCGCCAACGCCTCCACCCCGGGCTACCGTCGGCAGCGGGTTGATATGGTGACCCTCGGTGGTCACTTCGGCGAGGTCGGCCTTCGGGGCGTCCACACCCGGGGGCCCGACTCGATTCGGTCCGAATTCCTGATGGGGCAGATCCACAAGGGGCAGGGAGACTTCGGGTTTCACGCCACCCGTAGCTCCTTCGCCGCCGGGGTGGAGCGAGCGATGATGCCCTCCGCGGGCCAGCACCTGGGAACGAACGTGGAGGCCTTCTTTGACTCTCTTCGACAAGCGTCGACAAACCCCGGTGGAGAGATCGAAGGGCGGTCGTTTCTGCAGGAGGCCGACCTTCTGGCGGGACGGTTCCGCGAGACCGCGGCGTCTCTTCAACGAGAGCGGGTCGCTATGGAGGGAGAGGCCCAGGGGCTGGTGGACTCGGTGAATCAGAACCTTCAGGAGATCGCCGACCTGGATCGGCAGATCAAACAAGCGACCCAACTTTCCCAGCCCGCCGGGGAGCTCATGGATCAACGAGATCGGTTGATCCAGGACGTCTCCGAGCATCTCTCGGTGACCGTCGTATCCGGTGATCAGGGCTCCGTGGATCTGATCACCCCCCAGGGCCGAGCCCTGGTGGAGGGAGGACAGGCTCGCACGGTGGGGATCGACTCCGGGAGACTCCCTGACCAGTTGCACTTCACCCTTACCGGGGCGAACGACAATGCTCAGCCTCTGGGGGCGCCCGGGGGGACTCTGGGAGGCCTGGCGGCCACCTACAATGACACACTGGCCACCGAGGTCGAGCGCCTCGACGCTCTGGCCTTCGCCTTCGCGACGGAGTTCAATGCTCGCCACGAAGCCGGCTTCGACCGCGACGGAAACCCCGGCGAGGCCCTCTTCGAACTCTCCGGTACCGCCCAGGGCGCGGCCTCCTCCCTTCATCTCCGACAAGAGATCAGCGACGATCCCGCGCTCCTCGCGTTCGCAGGGGATCCGGGAGAAGCCCCGGGGGGCTCCTCGAACCTTCAGGACTTGCTGGCTCTCCATGACGAGCCCCTGGTCAACGGAGCGACCTTCCAAGAGAGCTGGCAGGCGGGCCTCAACGAGGTCGCCCGGACGGTTTCCTCGGCTCGCCAGTCAGCAGAAGCGGCCTCGGCCAGTTTGGCGCAACTCCAAGAGATGGAGGCCTCCATCACGGGCGTCTCCCTGGAAGAAGAGATGATCGCCCTCAGCGAGAGTCAACGAGGCTTCGAGGCCGCCCTGAAGGTGATGCAGGCCTCAGATCAGATGTTTTCCTCCCTCCTTTCCCTGAAGGGGTGATGCGATGCGCGTGACGGAGCAATCCCATTTCGCGTCCCTGGTGCGCCGGATCCAGTCTCATCAGGGACGCCTGCAAGAGGCCGTGGCCGAGGCGTCTACGGGCGTGCGGGTACAGCGGCCCTCCGACGATCCCCTGGCATCGGCAGCGCTGCAACGCCTGGAGGTGTCGGCTCAGCGCCATCAGAGCTACCTCCGTGTTCAGACGACGATGCAGGGGCAACTGGAGACCGCCGAGTCATCGCTGACCAGTGGGGTCGCGGTCCTCGGTGACGCACTGGAGCTCGCGCTTCAGATGAGCAGCGGTGCTCATACCGAGGAGAGCCTGCAGGCTTCGGCAGAGAGGGTCTCTCTCTTGAAAGAGAGCCTTCGGGAGATCGCTAACACCTCCCACCAGGGCAGGTATCTCTTCGGAGGGGTCGCAGACGATCAGCCTCCCTTCGATGACGCAGGCGGGTTTCAAGGAAGCACCACCCTTCGCCAGGTGGAGATCGGCGAGCAACAGAGGATTTCTCAACTCTCCGGTGAGGACCTCTTTTCGGTGCAGGGGGAGTCCCTCTTCGCCGTGTTGGATGAGCTGGAAGGCGCCCTGGCCGGCGGGGATCAGGCCGGCGCGTCGGCGACCATCGATCGTCTCCGAGGGGGGGTGACCTCGTTGACCACGGGGATTCAAACCGTGGGCAACCATCTCACGACTCTGGAACACGCCCGGGCGTTCTCGGAGGTCATCGTCCTCGATGCCCAGCGCCAGAGCGACCGCCTCGAGGCCGCAGACCTCGCCGACGCCGCCTCTCGGATACAGATGGCCACCACGGCGCTGCAGGCGTCGGCCCAGGCGGCGCAGCAGGTGAAGGGATTGAAAGATCTTCTCTTCAAGCTCTGAGGAGACCGGAAAAGTTTTCCCTCCTCCCCGTGGGCTCCTCGCCCTTCCGGGAAGCCCTGTCCAGCCAAAATAAAAAAGCCTAGTAGTTACAGACCCTTGTCGCCCTCTGGAGGGTGCCTGCAGATCGTGGCACAGGCCTTGCATTTCTCCTTCGTCGAGAACTTTTCCCGGAGGAAGACCATGAGCGGCCTGAAAGACCCGACGATGATGCTTCTGGAGCGCAGCCTGACGGCGTCGCTACACCGGCAGAACCTGATCACCGCCAACGTGGCCAACCTGGACACCCCGAACTTCACGCCTTCTGACCTCGACTTCTCGCAGGTGTTGGCGGACATGGAAGGCCGACAGCTCAAGGGGGTCCGGCGGACTCACGACGCTCATCAGAGCCCCCGTGAGGGCGTGATGGAAGCCGCCACGGAGAAGCGCCCCGACGTGGCCCCCGGATTGGACGGCAACAGCGTGGATCTCGACGCCCAGATGGGGAGGATGGCTCAAAACGGCATCTTCTATCAGGCCAATACCCAGGCGATCTCCCGAAAGCTCGCCGTGTTGAAGTACGTCGTCACCGAAGGAGGGATGTAATGAGTTTCCTGAACGGATTTGAAACCAGCGCCAGTGGTCTCCACGCCCAGCGCACCCGGATGAACGTCACCTCGTCGAATCTGGCGAACGCCGAGACGACTCGCACCGCCGAGGGAGGGCCCTACATCCGGAAACAGGCGGTCCTGGAGGCCCGCCCGGTGGAGAACTTCGACGCCACGTTGAACGAGGCCGTGCAGGCCGTGCGGGTTCGGGCTGTGGAGGACGATCAGGTGCGTCCCACCAGGTTCGTCTACGACCCGGGTCATCCCGATGCCCGCGAGGACGGCTACGTGGAGATGCCCAACGTCAATGTGGTGGAAGAAATGACCGACATGATCACCGCTTCTCGAAGCTACGAGGCGAACGCCACGGCCTTCGAAACTCTGAAGCGAATGGCCATGCGAGCGCTCAATATCGGGGGCTGATCGGTGGTCTTTGATCTGCCTTTCCCCGCCAGGAGTACGAGATGACGATTCGATCCGTAGGGCCACAACAAGCGGCCCTCGTACAAGCCAACCGACCGACCCAGGCCTCCTCGAGCCGAGAGGCAGCTCAGGACTTCCAAGAGGTCCTCAAAGCCGGGGTTCAGCGAGCCAATCAGCAGGTGCAGGCCGGGGATCAGGCCGTCGAGGAAATGGTTCAGACCCAGGGGGCCAACCTTCACGAGACCATGATCGCCCTGGAGAAAGCGGATATCGCTACCCGTCTGACCGCCAAGGTCGGCCAGAAGCTCGTGCAAGCCTACAAAGAAATCAGCCAGATGCAGGTCTAACCCATGGAACAGTGGCAGGCAGTCAAAGAACAGGTGACCCGGGCGATGGCCTCTCTGACCACCTGGCAGAAAGTGAGCCTGGCGGCCATTGGCATCGTCACTCTCGGCGGCCTCTTCTGGCTGATCACTTCCGCCTCACAGCCCACCTATCGGACCCTCTTCTCCGATCTTCCCGAGGCAACGGCCCAGGAGATCACCGAAGAGTTGGAGGCCAAGGGGATCCCCTACCGCCGAGACAGCTCCACCTCCCTGTCGGTTCCTCAGGACCGCCTCTACGAGGCCCGGATGCATATCGCCGGCACCGGGTTGACCTCTGGCGGGGGACAGGGCTACGAGCTCTTCGATCAGGCCGATTTCGGGATGACCTCCTTTACTCAGAAGGTCAACTACCAGCGGGCCAAGGAAAACGAGCTGGCCCGCACGATCCGGCACCTGGAAACCGTTCGGGAAGTCCGGGTTCACCTGGTGATGCCCGAGGAGAGTCTCTTCCGCAACGAACAGCGAGAGCCGTCGGCCTCGGTAGTGTTGACTCTCGAGCGAGGAAGGGTGCCCGACGCCGGACAGATCCAGAGTATTCAGCATCTGGTGGCTTCCGCCGTGGATGGGCTGACCTTTCAGCAGGTCACGGTCGTCGACAGCACGGGGCGCCTGTTGGCCCGGCCTCAAGACGAGGGGATCGGTGGTCTCGGGGGCTCCGACGCGGTCTCTCTGACCCGGGAGTTGGAGAGCGATCTCGAGGAGCGCATCACCCGGTTGCTCCTGCCCCTGGTAGGCCCTGAGAGCCTTGAGACCATCGTCCGGATCGAGCTCGACACCTCACAAACCGTGGAGACCTCCGAGGAGTACGACCCCGATCGAGTGGCAGTCCGCAGTGAGCAGCGAACCGAGGACACCTCTCGCCGGGCCGACCCGGCAGCCATCGGGGGGGCCGGGGTGGTCAATAATCTTCCCGATCGGCCCGGCGCCGGGGAGCCCGACACCAATCTTCAGGAGACCGCCCGGACATCGGAGGTGGTCAACTACGAGATCAACAAGATCGTCCGACAGACCACTCACCAGGGGTTCGGGATCCACCGGATCTCCGTGGCGGTTCTCATCGATGAGGAGTTGATGACCCCGCCGGCGGCTGAGGGGGGCGATGGGGCGATCGCCGAGGCCAGGGTCGCCCAGCAAGAGTCGATCGAGCGGCTGGTGAAGAGCGCCGTGGGGTTCAGCGCCGACCGCGGAGACATCGTAGAGGTCAGCTACGGGGCCTTCCGAGCCGTGGAGGTGCCAGAGATCACACCGGAGCCCTGGTACATGCGGCCCGATCTCTGGGCGGTCTCCGGGCGATTTCTCTTCTACAGTTTGTTGGCAGTACTTCTCTTCGCGTTCGTCGTGCGGCCGACGACCCGGATGCTGACGGCGAGCCAGGCCCCGGACGACGAGCGCCAGGTCGTCGGCAAGACCGTCGCCGAACTGGAAGCCGAGTATGAACCCCTGGGTCTGGAAGCTGAGGAGGCCGTCGACGTCGGTCTTCCCTATGGCCGACTCCGGTCGGAGATCCTGGAGCTCACCGCCGACGATCTCGATCGCACAGGCCGAATTCTCCGTCAGTGGATTCGTAGCTCTTGATCCGTCATCGCAAGGAGTATCGATGAACCTCACAACTCTTGAACCCCGCCCTGACTCCGGTCTTCGAAAGGCCGCCATCTTCGTCTTGGTCATGGGTGATGCCCTGGCCTCGGAGATCTTCACCCGGTTGACAGAGGAGGAGATTCGACGCCTGGGACAGACCGCCGCCACCCTGGAGAACGTCTCCCGGGAAGAGGTCGTGGAGGTCCTGCGAGAATTCAAGCTGGCTTTCCAGGGGGGACAGGTGCCCCGGCAAGGAGCGGGGTCGGCGTTCCAACTGATGGTGGAACAAGCCCTCGGAGAGGAGCGAGCCCTCGATCTCTTGCACGAGGACCACGGCGAAGATCCCTTTCATATGTGCCGACACGCCGACGCAGATACCCTGGCGTCTCTATTAGAGGCCGAGCATCCACAGACCCGGGCGATCGTCCTCTCCCGGTTGGAGCCGGGACAGGCCTCGGCGATCCTCAGCCGATGGTCTCCTCCGATCAGCGCCGACGCGGTCTACCGGATCGCCCATCTGGGACGGGTATCCGAAGAAGTGGAGCGCGACGTGGGCCACACCTTGAGCTCTCTTCTGGACACCGTCGAGACCGCTCCGGAAGGGCAGATTCCCGATCTCGAGGATCTCACCGTCGAGGTGGTCAAAGCGCTTCCCTCGGACCACGGTGAGGCGCTCTTTACTCACCTCGAGGGCGTCGACGAGACCTTCGCTCGAAAGCTAAAGGAGAGGCTCTTTACGTTCGACGATCTGGCCGGGTTGGACTCCCGCTCCATGCAGCGGCTCCTCCGAGAGGTGGACACCCAGACGCTAGCGGTGGCCATGAAAGGGGCCGGCGACGAGGTCGCGGAGTTGATCTACGCCAGTATGTCGTCTCGGGCGGCGGAGATGCTCCGCGACGACCTGGCTGCGATGGGACCCCGGCGGGTGCAGGAGGTCGAAGGTGCCCAGTCGTCGATCATGACCGTCGCTTACCAATTGGAAGAAGATGGGGCGATTACCATTCCGCGAGGTTCCGATGAGCTCCTCTAAAGACACAAAAGCCTCCCACTCCTTTCTTCGTGACTCATCGCAAAAGGTCCGCACCGTCGACTTCGGGTCCTTTCAACAAGAGTCGCCGGCCCCTTCGGTGTCGCCGAGAGAAGGGACGGGCCTGGGAGAGTCCTCGTCGTTCGTGGTGGCCGAAGACCAGGAGCAGCAGGCCCAGGAACGGGTCTGGAAAGCCCGGATCGCGGCGGCTCGTCACGAGGGATACGTCGAGGCCGAAGAGGCATACCAGAGTCAACTAAAGGCCTTTCAGGAGCGGTTCGAGTCTCAGCAGTTTCGGACCCTCTCCCGGTTGCAAACCCTGGAAGAGGCCGCCCTCCATC
Source organism: Myxococcales bacterium (assembly GCA_007120035.1). Taxonomy (GTDB): domain Bacteria; phylum Myxococcota_A; class Bradymonadia; order Bradymonadales; family Bradymonadaceae; genus SKON01. The sequence goes on along the minus strand of SKON01000111.1, from coordinate 7,541 downwards.
GAGTCCTCTGGGTCGCCGAGGCCCTGGGGAGAAAGTACGCCCAACACCTCTTGGAACGGGAGCTGGAAACCGAAGAAGCCATGGTGGCTGCCGTTCGAGGTCCTCTGTTGAGAGCCTGCGGACTGAGTCATATCCGGCTCTTCGTTCATCCCGATGCTGTGGAGGCTCTTCAGGAGAACCTGGAGGAGATCGTGAGCAGGGAGCGAGACGCTACCACCATTGAGATCCTCCCCGATCCGGGGCTGACGCCCGGGGATTGTCGCATCAGTTCGGAACAAGGCCAGATCGAGAGCGTCTTGTCGGAGCGTTTGGATCGACTCGTCGAGCTGACCAGTAGCCGTCTGGAAGCCTACGCTCAGAGCCAACCCCCTCTTCTGCCACCGGAGTCGTGATGTCCCTGGACCTGGAATCCATCACTACCTCTATCGAGGAGGCCGAGACATTTCGGTACGTCGGCCGGGTGACCCGAGTCGTGGGTATGCTGGTGGAAGGTGTCCTTCCCTGCGCCCGAATCGGCGCGACCTGCCGGATCGAACCTCCCGGAGCATCGGCGGTTCTGGCGGAGGTGGTAGGCCTCAAAGAGGACCGGGTGATCCTGATGCCCCTGGGAAATCGCCAGGGGCTCTCCGTGGGGACGCGCATCACCATGACCGCTGCGGATGCTACGATCGCTGTGGGCCGGTCTTGTCTGGGTCGAGTCCTCAACGGGATGGGTGAACCCATCGATGGGGCGGGACCGCTTCGGGATACTCGCCCGGTCCCGCTGATCGCGCCGCCGATCAATCCCCTGAAACGCCGGGGGATCGAAAAGACCATCGACCTCGGCGTCAAGGCGATCAACGGACTCCTGACGCTGGGGGAGGGACAGCGGGTAGCTGTGTTGGCCGGTACGGGGGTCGGAAAGAGCACTCTAATGGGGATGATCGCCCGCAACAGCGACGCCGATGTCGCCGTGGTGGCCCTGATCGGGGAACGGGGTAGAGAGGTGCAAGAGTTCGTCGACGAAGAGCTCCGGGTCGCCGGGGTGGACACCTCTCGAGTCGTCGTGGTGGCGGCTACCAGCGACGAGTCCCCGGCGTTGAGACTGCGGGCCGCCTACACGGCCACGGCGATCGCCGAGTTCTTCCGGGATTGCGGCGATCGAGTGCTCCTCTTGATGGACAGCTTGACCCGGGTGGTCATGGCCCAGAGGGAGATCGGGCTTTCCGTGGGAGAACCTCCGGCCACCCGCGGGTATCCGCCCAGTGCTTTCGCCGTGATCCCCCAGCTCTTAGAGCGCACCGGGTTGAACGACAGGGGGAGTATCACGGCGATCTACACCGCTCTGATTGAGACCGAGGACTTCGACGATCCTGTGGCCGACGCCGTCCGAGGGACCACCGATGGCCATATCGTCCTCTCTCGTCGGCTCGCCGAGGCCGGCCAGTACCCGGCGATCGATGTCTCTCGCAGTCTCAGCCGCCTGATGAATCACCTGGTAGACACCGAGCACCAGCGCCTGGCTCGCCGATTTCGAACGCTTCTGACCAACTACGAAGCCGCCGATGAGTTGATCAGCCTCGGAGCCTATCGCCAGGGAACCAACCCCACCTACGATCAGGCCCTGGAGCGAATCGGGAGCCTGCGAGCGTTTCTCTCACAATCTCCGGAACAGGCGATCTCGCTGGAGGAAACCCTCACCGAGCTGCGGGCGTCCCTGGAGGCTCCCAGCCTGGATTCGCCTCGGGCGGCCAACCCGTTCCGCCGTGAGCTCTCCGGCGCCTACGCACGCAACCAAGAGATTCTTTCGACCCCCGCAGGAGAATCGCGATGAAACTACGGCACCGCATGTTGGCACTCGCCATGGGCGTCCTCCTCCTGGGGACCCTGATGGTGGTCGCTTATGATTCGCAGGCAGAAGCCCAGGCTCCCCAGGGTACCTCCTCAGAGAGCGACTCTCTCTTGCTTCAGCTTCGCCAACGGCAGCAGTCCCTGGACCAGAGAGAAGCCGAACTCGACGAACGGCGTCGGGCTCTCGATGACCGCGAGGAAGCGCTTCGAGCCCGAGAAGAGGCCCAGGAGTCGGGGCCACAAGAGCCTTGTGCTCCACGTGATCCCGGGGCCCCGACGGGCCCCGACGAGGAGCCTTCCCCGTTGATCCCGGAGCACTCCGAGCAGGAGGCCGAGCCTCTGGATCCCGAACGTCGAGCCGAGCGGCTGGAGCGGCTGGTGCGAAGCGTGCAGTCCATGAAACCCGAAGCGGCCGCCGACTTGATCGTCGAGCTCCCATCGGACCTCGCCGTGGAGGTGATCGACGAGTTGAATCCTCGCAATAGCGGTCGAATCTTCGATCGGATGTCCCCCGTGGACGCCGCTCGCCTCAGCGCTCTTCTCCTGGGAAGCCAGGAGGTCTCCCCATGAACCTTCCAAAGCTTGCCTCCACGACCCCTCCGACCTCACCCTCTCCTCGAGAAGGGGCTGCGAAGAAGTCTTCAGCGCCGCCATCGTCGGAAAGGAGCGACCAGAAGACCTTCCAGGGACTACTTCAAAAAGAGCTTGCAAACGCCGTGAAAGCGAACGTGGTGGGGCTCTCGCAGGAGCCCAGGATCGGGCGGGAGTCTTTGGACCTACAGGGACTCTTGGCGGACTCGGCGGTCCGAGACGGAGAGCTCTCCTCCGAGGAGATCGCTCTCGGGCTGGTGGAGGTCCTGCCACGGATGGTGGCTCTGGCAACCCCTGTCGAGAGGAAATCTCTTCCTTTGATGATGAAGGAATTTCCGTCCACCCATGGGCGAGGTCAGGCCGTGGAGGACTCCCCGTCATCGATTCGCCCTGGGACCCGGAGCGCCGGGTCGGGACTCGCCCAGGGCCCGCCACTACAGGGCGTAGCGCTCCAGGGGTTCTCTCTGCAGCCCCTCGGAATGCCACCGGCCGCAGCTCCTCTCGAGTCGACGAGCGCCCCCCGGGCGGCGGACCTGGCACGACATGTGCAAATTCAGATGGCTACCCACTCCCGAGGAGGCGTCGCCCACCTGGAGGTGGGGCTGGGAGCGCAAGGACGGATTCACATGGAACTGACGCTACAAGATCACACCGCTTCGGTCCTGGTTCGCACTACCAACCCGTTGATCGGGCGAGAGCTCCAGCAAGAACTCCACCTCTTGGCCCGGGCCCTGGAGGAGTTGGGGTTGGAGGCCGAGGCCCATGTGGAGACCCAGACCGATGATCCCCGCGATTCAGGGCGTCAGGATACCCAGAACTGGCAGTCTCCATCCTCTACTGGGGAGGAGGACGCTGACCCGACCCCCGACGAATCGCTCCGTCCCACCCATCATCAGGGACTCTTGAATATCGTCACCTGACCTTCGCCACAGGAACCAGACCATGAAGATCGACTCCGCTACATCTCACGCCTCACCGCAGACGAAGAAGGCCCCTGACCAGATGAATCAGCAAGAGTTCCTGATGCTCTTGACGACCCAGCTCTCCCAGCAGGATCCGCTGAATCCCATGGATAACCAGCAGTTCGTGGCCCAGCTATCGCAGATGGCCAGCGTGGAGAGACTGGAGAACATCTCCCAGAGTATCTACCAACTCGCCATGGCCCAGGCGGCCAATACCAGTGCCCAGATGGTCTCCTTCATCGGCCATGATGTCCGCATTTCAGAAAACGAGATCACCGTTGAGGATGGTGCTACCACGTATCCCTTCGGCTTCGACCTCGCCGAGGACGCCGAGTCCGTAGAAGTGGTGATTCGCGATGAGAACGGCCGGGTGATCGAAACCCTGGAGCTGGGGCCAACCAGCGCAGGTCCCCACGACGTCGACTGGGATGGCACCGATCAGGATGGTAGCCCCGTGCCCGATGGCGAGTACACCTTCGAGATCACGGCTCGCGACGCCGACGACCAGACCCTCCCGGCCCTCTCCTTCACTCGCCGTCGAGTCGACGGAGTGACCTTCGAGTCCGGGATGCCCCGTCTGCTCTTGGAGGGCGGCGGCGACGCTGGCATGGGACAGATCCAAGAGGTCGCTCGATCCTGACTTCCACACCACTCACCCCCAACCTGGCAGTGGCCAGATCACCCACAGGAGCACCCAATGAGTATCCTCAAATCGATGAACACCGGCGTCAGTGGACTTCGGGCAAACGGCCAGGCCATGGGCGTGATCGGTGACAATATCGCCAACGTGAACACCGTTGGTTTCAAAGCAGGACGAGCGAATTTCAGTGACGTGATGGGGAACCTGATGCTCGGGATCGGAGACGGGACTCGGGTCGGTGATGTGCAGCAACTCTTCGAGCAGGGAGCTCTGGAGATGACCGGCCAGACCACGGATATGGCCATCGCCGGACAGGGGTTCTTCGTGGTTCGAAACCCCGGCGGCGATGCCGCCGATGAGTTCTATACCCGAGCCGGACAGTTCGTTCTCGACGATCAGGGGTTTATCACCACGCCGGCGGGCTTTCGACTGCAAGGATATCCCGCCGACGACGCGGGGACCCTCCGGACCACCACGATCGGCGATCTGCAGGTCGGAGACCGGACCTCTCCGCCGGCGGCGACGACCTCCGTGGATCTGGCCCTGAACCTCAACCCCAACGAGGCCGTGATCGTCGATCCCTGGGATCCCAACGACCCGACGGCGACGAGCAACTATGCCACCAGCGTCACCGTGTATGACTCCCTGGGCAACGCCATCCAGGCCGAGGTGTACTATCGAAAAGTCGACGAGAACCAGTGGGAGTACCACGTGATGGTAGACGGGGAGCAGTTGGAGGGGGGCACCCCCGGAGAGCTCACGGAGATCTCGTCGGGAACTCTCGACTTCGATGTCGATGGTGTGTTGGTCGATCACGTCCAGGGGCCCACCACCTTCAACCCCGTAGGCGCGGCGGCGGGACAGGAGCTGGAGCTGAACTTCGACGGATCGACCCAGCATGCCGGTGACTCCACGCTCCGTCGCCTCCGCCAGGACGGGTACGCTGCCGGCGACATTCGGGGGATTCAGATCGAAGCGGACGGCACCATCATGGGAGTCTTTTCCAATGGCGAAGAGATGGCCGTCGGTCAGGTGGTCTTGGCCCAATTCGACGCTCCCGAGGGGCTCCAGCGGCAGGGGGGGAACCTCTGGGCCCGCACTCCCGATAGTGGAGATCCCCGAATGGACGCCGCCGGTGTCGGTGGTCGTGGATCCATCGTCTCCGGTGCCCTGGAGTCTTCCAATGTCGACCTCTCCCATGAATTCGTCAAAATGATCGCTGCCCAACGAGGCTATCAGGCGAGCTCCAAGACCGTCTCCACTGGGGATCAGATGCTGCAGGAGGTGATGAACCTCAAGCGGTGATGGCGGGTCATCGGTCGGCTCCTCGGCGCTCGTCGATGGCCTGTTGGAGCGCACGGGCTCGGGCGATGGCGTCCTGGTTGCCGAAGGTGGTCCAGATCGTCACTGCGTTCGCGATGGCGAGCTCGGCGCACTCCAACGCGCCGGCGTCCAGAGCCAGGCCGGCCAGGATCTCCAGGGTCGTGCCGCTGTCGGGCTCCACAATGCCTTGCTCCTCGCTGAGAGAGAGCCCTTCGTTCAAGAGCGCGTAGCCCTGCGCTCCGTCGCCGTGGAAGAGCGCCACGCATGCTCGAAGAAGAGTCCCGATGAATTTGAGGTGGGCGGGTACCCGGAAGGACGGATCGGCCAGGACCTCCTCCACGGCGAGGAGGTCTCCACGACCCAGATTCGTCAGCGCCCGGTTGAGCGAGTAGACCGTGGGGGTGAATCCGGTCAGGCGACGGATGATCTCATGGCCCGCGTCGTAGAGGGCCAGCGCTTCATCGAAGCGGCCCTCTTCACGGGCCAGCTCGGCGCGGGAGCTGTAGATGTCCACCAGGAGGCGAGGCATCCGGGCCCGTCGGGCCAGGGCCTCGCCGGTGTCCAGGTACTCGCTGGCGCCGACGAAGTCACCGCGGCGGCGCCTGATCTCAGCCATCCCGTTGAGGGTGTCGCCCACGATCTTGATCTCGCGGCCTTTGGGATCGGGCAAGAGAGCCAGGATCTCCTGGTAGTACCGCTCCCCGTCGTCGAGGCGGCCCATCAGGACCAGGGTCCAGGCCAGCCCCTCCATACAGCGGCACAGGCCGTAGACGTCGTCGGCCTCGGCATAGAAGTCCAGGGCGCGCTCGAAGAAGCCCACGGCGGCGTGGCGGTTTCCCTGTTTGCGGGCCTGGATCTCGAGGCCATGGGCCAGGAGTAAGGGACGCTGAAGCTCGGCGCCCCGGGTCTGCAAGAGCCTGCCCAGATCCTGGGTATCCGTCTCCGAGACGAACAACCGTTGCCTCTGGATCTCCATGCGGAGGAAGAGGAGGGGGTCGGCCATCGGGGAGTCGGCGGGGTCGCGGGTGCCAAGCGCCTGCTCAGCGATCATCAGGTTGTGGAGGGCCCGGGAGTAGTCGCCGACGCACATGGCTTCCTCCGTGGCCATCAGGCCCTGGCGGTAGGCGCTCTTGTTGCGGCCAGCGCCGAGGTGGTGGCGGGCCAGGCGGTCGGCGCGGCCTGGGGAGCCCAGGGGGTAGTGCTCCCGGATGGCGGCGGAGCAGGCGTTGTGGAGGCGGGCCACGAGCTCGTCACCGGCGCTGGTGTCGGCGGCCATCACCTCCAGGGTCTCCCGGGCGATGGCCTGCGCGAAGGCGTAGCCCTCCTCGACGCGGAGCAGGAGGCGGAGGTTCAGGAGGTGCTCGGCCAGGGCCTCCAGGTCGACACCCAGGCCGGCGTGCTCGGCGGCCCGGATCCAATCGCGCCGCCGAAACTCCGTGCCCAGAAAGGCCGCCAGGTAGAGGGCGACAGGCCAATCGGGGGGGCTGCTCTCGAGGGCAAAGCGCAGGCGCTCCTCCCATGCCTGGCGAAGGTCCTTCGGGATCGGCGGCAAGGTGTCGGCGGCGAGCACGAAGCCCCGGGGGCCCGGGCGGAGGAGCCCCGTGGCGATCCAGTCGCCCACGAGCTCCACGAGGAACGTGGGGTTGCCCGCCGTGCGCTCGATCAGGTGCTCCGCGAGATCGTAGTCCAGGCCGATGAGAGCGCCGACCAGGTCGCGGTGTTCCTCCTCGCTCAAGGGGGGCAACGCCAGAGAGTCAGCCCCCTCGCTTGCGACCAGGGACTCCAGGGCCGCGGCCTCGTCGGGGCGGGTGGCCAGGAGCTCTTCGTCGACGGTGCAGAGGATCAGCAGAGGCAACTCTTCCTGTCGAAGGAGCTGCTCGATCAGGCTGAGCGATGGAGCGCCGAAGTGGACGTCGTCGAAAGAGAGGATCAGCGGGCGTCGCTCGGCGGCCTCCTCGATCGCCTCTCGTAAGAGCGAGTGCGCATAGATCTGCTCCACCGAGAGGGCTCCTGGATCACCCCGCATGAGCTCCCCCAAGACCTCTCGGTCCTCGGGATTCCAGGCGGGGAGGCGTTCCTCGAGCGCGGCGGGGCCATCGGCGATGGAGAGGCCCAGGAGGCGGCGGACCATGGAGGCCGCCGGGCTCACAGGGCCGGGGCTGGCGCTGTGGTAGGCGACGGCGTAGTTGGCGACG
>SKON01000085.1 GCA_007120035.1 Myxococcales bacterium | reverse complement strand
TCCGAGCAGACCCGGGTTGAGGAAGTCGAAGATCGACCAGAGGTCGCCGAGCCGATTCTCCACCGGCGTACCCGTGAGCGCCAGCCGCCAGCGGGCCGGCAATGCCTTGACGGCTCTGGTCTGCTTCGCGCCGGGGTTCTTGATGGCCTGCGCCTCGTCGAGCACGACGGCGCGCCAATCATATTCCTTCATCCATGGCGTTCGACGCACGGTCCCGTAGGTCGTGATCACGACCTGGTGCGCAGCGACCTCCTCGCCAGGTAGCGCCTTGAGCCTTCGGGAAGGGATCTTCGACGGGTGCGCCACCAACACCCGCAGCTTCGGCGCGAAGCCTGCGAGCTCGCTGTGCCAGTTGTCGACGAGGGAGGCGGGCACGACCAGCAGGTCCACCGCTTCCTCCCGGTCGTGGAGCATTGATAAGAGGCCGATCACCTGGATCGTCTTGCCCAGGCCCATATCATCGGCGAGGCAGCCCCCGAGTCCCAGGCCGTGGAGCGTCCACAGCCACTGGACTCCGAGCTGCTGGTAGGGCCGGAGCGTGGCATCGAGACCGGCGTTGTCCTGGATCTCTCGGCTGATCTCCGGACTTCGGAGGCTGTCGAGCTGGGCGGTGAGCCACTCTCCCGCGACGACCTTCGACCACTCGGGACGTGCGTCGTCCACCTCGGGCTCTGTGCCCCCCTGCTCTGCACCGGCGAGCAGACGCATCGCCTCGGCGAAGCTGACCCCACCGGACGCAGCATGGGCCTGCACCTGACTCCAGTATTCGAGCACCGTGGACAGCTTGTCCGGGTCGACCTCGACCCACTTGCCCTTGATGAGCACCAGCCCCGCGCTCGCCGAGAGCAGCGTCCTCGTCTCCTCCTCGGAGAGGGCCTCGCCGCCAAGGGTGAGCTTCACGTCGAAGTCCAGCAGGGCATCAAGCCCCAGCTTCGAAGGAGCGCTGTCCCCGACGGTCACAGACACGGACGCCCTGGGACGCCGCTTTCGATTCCACCAGTCAGGGAGCCGGAGGACGAGACCTGCTCGCTCGAGCAACTCGGCCTCACGCAAGAGCTCGTAAGCCTCCGCGGCGGTCCACGCCAGCGGGTGGTAGACGTCGCCCGTAGCGACGAGATCCCTGATCAGCGCGCTATCCTCAGCCGCACGCTGCAGCGGGGTGAGTAGCGCGAGCAGCTTCTCCTTGTTTCGAGCCCCTGCGTACTCCTGGAGCGCTCGACTAAGCGGAACGTACTGGATCTCGCTGCGGTCCGGGCGCGGCCTGGCGTAGGTCGCGATAAACGCAAAGGGAAGCTCCGCGTCCCCCTTGTTCTCAGCGAGGTGAAGGCAGACACGCCCGGCGGTGTGCCAGATCGAATGGGAGGCCTTCAGGAAGCCCTGCGCTCCGGTTTCGTGCTCCCCTGCCCGCTCGGCGAACGCCTGGCAAAGCCCGTCCCACAGATCGCGGAGCATGTCGACGGAGACAAGCTCCGCACCGAGCATGGGCGGAACCGACGCTGCGAGTTCCTGCAATCGCTCGAAGTCCGGCTCCGGCATGACCACGGCGATGGGATCCAGAGGGTCGACGGCGGTGCACGCTGAGCTGACGAAGGTCCGCCCAAACTCCCGCCAGAAAGACAGACAGGGCGGCAGCGCCGTACCCAACTCTACCGCGCCCAGGTGCAGCAGGCCGTGGCCCGTGCCTCGCTCGAAGGCTGTAACGATCCGGTCGGCACGACCTGTCGTGTCACCCGTGGTGATCGAGATATGCCCCTTGGGAGAGAGCGAACTTCGCCACTCAGTCACACTCATAGGTACTCGCCAGGCTTCCGTCGATAGGTTTGCTCGAGTTGCCGCGGCGCAACCGCGGGATGTCCCAACCGATGCAGTGGTACAATGCCGGCTGGCTCTGGTGCAAGGCGGAGGTCGCTCGCTCACTGTCGCCTGCTGACGCCTTCGATCCCAGGAACGGAATCGTCCGATACGCCGGTGAGTGCCACCAACGGAGCATCCGTTGTGAAAAATGTTCTTGCATTTCACAACAGCGTCGGTTATTGATGATCCAACACCCACTTGAGGAGGAATCAATGGCCTACGTAAGAAACCATGGAAATCAGCTCGCGATCGTTCACGGGATGCGCGATCCGGTGACCCGAAAGGTCCACCAGAAGATCTTGTTCAAGATCTGTTCGAAATCGGAGGCGCGGGCCGCGATCGGCGAGGGCGATGCAGGCGGAGTTCATTTGGAGCCGTTACTGGAGAGTCGCTATCGCCAGATCTCATTCGACTGGGAGCGCATCAGAAAGGGAATCGAGGAGCGCATCGACGACCTCCCCGACAGCTATCCCTATCGGCAGGCCGAGATGCTCGAGAATTTTCGCGCAGATCTCTGCGCCTTCACGCGGCAGCTAGCCCACGCCGATCCGCAGTCGATGTACTCGGCCGCCGAGCTCTTGCAGGAGCACCGTGCCCATCTCGAGTACCTTCGCGACCTGCTGAACTTTCGGCTCGCCGCCTGTGATCAGACCGAGAACGAGTGGAACGGCGACAACGTGTTCTTCTGGCGCATTCGCACCCAACCCGACGACGTACCGCCCGAGGTCATCGAACGGATGAGCGACCACTACCTGGACGGAGACCTGGACCGCGTCGAGGCGCTCGCGAGGCTATTTATCGACTGCTTCGAAGCCTACGCCGATGGGCATAACTATCTGGGCCGGGTCGCGCTCGACCGAGGACACTACGACGAAGCGATCGAGCACTTCGAACGCGCGATCGAAAAGGGCCGAAAGCTCTTCCCGAAGCGACTCGCGAAGAAGCACTTCGGCGTCGACTTGGATACCCGGCCGTATATGCGAGGGCTCGGCAACCTCGTGCGTGCGCTACACCTCGCAGGGCGCTACGCGGAAGCGCTCGAGGTCTGCGAGCGGCTGAAGAGCGAGTGTGGTGAAGACTTGGCGGCGGCGAGCCATCGGGCGGACATCTTTCTGGCGGATGAGCGGTGGGAGGAAGCCCGAGACGCGGCGAATGAAGTCGTCGCCTACTCGCCAGATCACGCATACACCGCCGCGTTCGCAAGTCAGATGCTCGGCGAGGATGAGTCCGCTATTGCCTGGTTTCTGCACGGCCTGATCGTCTCACCACGGGCCGGGCAGATCCTCCTTGGCCAGTGGACCGACGAACCACGCGGGTTTGAGGAGGTGCAGGACCACAACAGGGGCGTCGATCTCTGCAAACGCCTGCGCGCCCACCTCGATCGCATATCGGACGCGGACCTCGAGATCTTCAGACGCATGCTTCGCACCCCGACGGTACAGGCGTTGATCGAAGAGAGACGACAGGTTGATTTCAGGTCACCCCGGCGCAAAGAACTCACCTCGCTCTCGTTCGCATTTCGCGTGGCGACCGAGTTAGCCGCCGAACTCCTCTGAACCCTCGACTCAGGTCCGCGTAAGCTCGGCTACGGGACCCAACCGGCGGTTCGGTGTGGGTGATGCACGACGGCCTGGGGTACGCGCCCACCTGGGAGATGTTCTGGAGTGCGGAGGTCACCTGGGCCGGAGGCCGCAGGGCTCCGGGGGCCATCCGGTAACTCCGGGGTTCGCGTCGCCGTAAAACCGGACCTTCGGGGGGTTCGCGTCGACGTACTTCCGAGCCGCTGCCACCCACAGCGAACCGCTCGGCGCGCGGGAGTCACGCCCAGTCAACGAACTCATCGAAGAGGACGATCCCACTCCCCGCGTCTAGAGAGAGCTATCGCTTCGACTCCACCCCGAGTCTTCCATGCATCGCTCACTGATCCCCGTCAAGGGCTCCTGCCTCCTCCTCGCCGCCTGCGCCGACTCCTCGGAGCTCCCCACCGCGATCGCCCAGCCCGCCGTCACCGTCGACGACGACGCCCCTCGGCTCCGCTCGTCCCGAAGAGATCGAACAAGAACTCCCCATCGAGGTCGAGGCCAACCCCAGGATCATCGACTTGGCTTCGGAGCGAGCCTCACTCGTCGGCAGCCACATCGGCGACTTCTTCGCGGGAATTCAGGAACTCTTCGACGAGCCCGTTCAGAGTGAAGAACTGCGGGTAAGACATGACCTACCAACCACTTTCGACCCTCAGTAACCAGGCCTGCCTTGCTACTCAACGTTCCCGTGGACTCTGAGCCACCTGGCGAGCGCCTCGTGGTCGAGCTCACCGGCGGCGAGCGCCGTCATCACGACCACCACATCCACCTCGACGCCACCGTGCTCGGCGATCTTCTGGTGCTCATGGATCCGCTCCACTATGAACAGTGTCAACCATCGCACCCCGTCGGCCATGTTCACTCCGCGAGTTTCCTCAGAGCGTTTCGATACTTCTTGGCGCCCCGCTCGTAGGCCGCCATCGCCTCGTCGAAGGTGGGATCGTATGGCGAGATCAAGAGGCCGTCCGGAGTCTCCACGACGACCAGTTCAACCCCCTTCTGGATGTGCAAACGCTCCACCATCTCCCGTGGCAGTATCGCCCCGATGTAGCCCCCCATCTTGCGGGCCTTCACCTTCTTGATCATCCCGTCTCCTCCATCTCCTGGTTACGGCGACCGTCACCGAATATAGCATAATTGTAGTACATCCTTACTGTGGGCAAATCTTCTTGTAGCTCCGCTCCGTGACAGGGTGCCCTCAAGGCGCGATGAAAGCATCGCTGAGACGATCGCCGTCCTCGCCACTCTGGCCCCTCAAGGGAAAGAGGACCGGCGCGCCTCCGAGCTCAAATCGTCGGTCATCGATGAGCAACGCCGACCCGCCGTTCTCGATGCGAACGTCCCGGTCGAAGACGACCTCCATATCGCGCTCAGCGTAGAGGAGATTCTCCGGCCACTCGCCACTGCTCTTTAGCTCTCGGACCCCTTCGGCGCCGACGCGGCTCTGGAGGTGGCGGCCGTCGGCGATGGCGAGCAGCCGCGGTGAGGTGGCACCCAGGCTCACGATCGCGTGGATGGTGTTCTCCCTCCGTTCGTCGTGCAGCGCGTGCTCGTGCCCTTCGAGCACCATCGTCTCGAAGCTGTGAAATCCGGACACGACCTCGACGTGGTAGAGCCCCGCCTGGGTCTCCACCACCCTGAAGCCCGCCAGCAATCTTGAGTGTGCACCGTGGGTGTCACCGTCTTCGTAGGTGGCGACCTCGACGATCCGAAGCGCCCGCCGGGACTCGCCATCGGAGACGACGAGAAAAGCCGGATGGTGGCCGTCGTCTGCGTAGTATGAGGTCCAGTCGAAGCAGAGATAAACATCGTGATCCTCGTCGCACCGGCATTCACTGGTAGCGAGAAACCTCTCACAGAACTCTTTCGGCTCCACCGACGAGTCAACGACATATCCTTCGTCGGATGCTCGAAACCCCGTCGCGCTCTCTGTGGTCGCCGGTTCCATGTCTTGGACGCCCATGGTGAGTCGGTAGTGGTAGAAGTGTCCGGGGTGCGCCTCGGTGTCGTGAAACCGCGGTGTGTCAGCGCCGGGGATGTCCTCGAAGGCCTCGTCCGTGAGTCCCGCCGAGCGCTGCCACTGGTACCAGGCGGGCTGCACCACGACTCGCCGGCCGCCGACCCGCTCCGACGAGTCGCCAGCGCCCGCGCCGTTGACCGCCCGGACTCGGTACGCTGAGACCGGTCCGTACTGTGGAAAGGAGACCTCCAGCGCGAGCTCTACATAGTCCTCAACGTCTCCTTCAGAGGCGGTGATGGCCATCCGCTGCAGCTCTACTTCTTCAGCGCTGTCGTCAAAACGGGACGTCTCCCGACCCACGGAGACCCACTCGCCGCCACGAATTTCCAGCTCGTAGCCGACGACGGGATCGGCGGCGCGATGACCCATCGCCGGAGCTGAGAGTTCGCTCTCCAGGTCGTCATGAACCGCCCCTCTTCCGCAACTACGTCGGCGGCATCTTCACGGAATTTCGGGAACTCTTCGACGAGCCCGTTCAAAGCCAACACCTGCAGGTAAAACCTGAACTACTGACCGGCCCTGAGTAACCAGACCTGCCTTACTACTCAACGCTCCCGTGACCGTCGGGGTTCGCGGCGGTTCGGTGTGGGTGATTCACGAAGGCCTGGGGTACGCGCCCACCTGGGAGATGTTCTGGAGTGCGGAGGTCACCTGGGCCGGAGGCCGCAGGGCTCCGGGGGCCATCTGGTAACTCCGGGGTTCGCGTCGCCGTATAACCGGACCTTCGGGGGTTCGATTCCACCCCAGAGCCACTGTGAAATAGTGTCGAGGCGGTTTATCCTTCGCTGCGACATCCCACCTGCCGCCCTCCCAGGACCGCCATGCTCAAGACTCAACGCGACGACAGCTCCGACCGGATAGTCCTTCAGGGCATCGACCTCAGGGGACTACTCATCGGGCTCTTCCTCTTCGCGAGCGCTTGTCTGGCCCATTTTGCTTTCTCCCACACCATCTACGTGACGTGCATACCGAACGACGGGGACCACATCTGTGAAGCTCGTTCGTCGGGCATGTTCATGGTCAGCTACCTCCAGTTCGCGCCCGAGCAGTTGGAGTCCCTGGAGGTCATCGAAGACGATGAAGACACGCCCTACCTCCTGCTGGCCGCTGAGGGCCAAGAGTTCCGGGTCCAGGCCGTGTCCCCAAGCCGCACCACCGAGACACAGCTCCAAGCCCTACACGAGCTCCGCGCCGACCTCATCGCCCTTCAAGACACTCCCACCATCGAGCCGCTCCGCCACCGCTTTCGAAACTCTAACAACACGCGGTTCGGCATGTTCCTCTTCGGAGGTATCGGACTCTTGGGCCTGCTGGTGATCCCACTACTGCCCCACTACCGGACAGAGATCATCCCATCGGAAGAACGCATCATCCACCAAGCCTATCGTATCTTCTCCCAGAAGACCCAGGAGTTCGCCTTCTCCGACATCACCCAGGTCATCATCGAGGTCAGCTACGAACGAACAGGCACGTACTACTACCTGGCGCTGATCACCCGAAAAGGTAAGTCTGTTCAGCTCGAACACGGCCACAAGGAGCTCGAGACACGAGAGTCCCTTCGAGAGGAGCTCGAGGCCTTGATCGTCGGGTAATCCTGCGACCTTACCCCGGGCCAATGTATAACTCTAGCGAACGCCCCACCCGTCTCAGTGCCCCTCGTTGGTCACCCACATCGCCGACGCCCCGGCCTCCCCCTCGAAGACGCTGACCTCGATGGTCAGCGTCGTCGCCAGAGCCGTAGAGGGGTCCAGGTTCGCCGTAGCTTCGATCAGGACCAACGCGTCGTCTCCGGTCCCCTGCTCCGTCCTGTAGGTGTAGGAGAAGTGCATGGGGTGCTCAAAGTGATGTCTTCCCAGCGCCATGAGGGTCCGTTCCAGAACCTCGTCGGGCACCGCTGCGGAGGTCTGGGGATTCGGGAAGATCGCCTCCCCGTAGGCCGGGATTCGGGCTGTCGAGGCGAAGTCCGATCAAGAGCAAGATCGCGAAGAGGGCTTGCATCCGATTCATCATATCACTTCTCGTTCGCCAAGAATCAAAACAGGCCGGACACTTCCGTCCACGTGACCCCGTCCTCCGTAAAGGCCATGTCTTTCTTCCCGACGGACCACATCACACCGTCTCTTGAATCCAGATAAGCTGTCGTCAGCACACGGGAGAGGTTCATTTCCACCGGGATCAAGTCGTCCTCATCGACGAGATAGATGCCATTACTGGTGGCGAGATAAACATGGTCCTGAAAGAGCGTCATGCCCCAAAAGTCGTCCTCCGTAGCGCTATGGTCGATCGCTTCCCAGGCCACTCCATCCGCGGAGCGCAGGACCACACCACCCAACCCCGCAGCATAGACCGCCGTACCATGAGCGCAGGTCACACAGGTCAAAGCACTCGTCGTGGGGCTCGACTGCTGCTCCCAGCCCTGCCCATCAAACCGCCAAATTTCCCCCCCGTGGCCGACCGCGTAGAGGGCGTCTTCAGAGAATCCATCGATAGCCTGAAACCCGACACCCCGATCGCGTTTCGACCGTGGAACGTAGACCCCATCATCAATGGCCACCCAGTTGTCAGGACCTTCCCTTCGATACAATCGTCGCGCCATGCCGGCGGTGTAGACGTGGTTGCCAAGAGTGCGAACACACTTCAAGGGTACGAGCTCGCCTGGACCGTCTTCTGACCTATCGATGAACTCCGTGTTCTCCCCGGGAAAGGTGAACTCCACTACCTTCCCGTTGACCCCGACGTTCAGAAGAGACAGCCTCGCCCCCTGGACCACGGACATACCACAAATGGACACATCCGTGGTTCGGTGCGCCCAACTACCATCCATCCATCGAAGAATGGCGGCATGGTCCACCCCCTGATCCGCGAGAGCGTCACTAATACAAGAGATGTACACGTGGTTCCTCTTGTGGATCAGAACCCCCGTGTAGGTCGACTCAGGAAAATCAGAACCCATTCATTCACCCATAAGCAGTAGGCTCTCGCCATGAGTTTTCGCTATAGTGCACAATCAACGAAGATCCCTGACTGGCAGCCCTCAGTTATCCAGCGCTCCCTTGTCGATCCACAACATCAACAGGTCCTCAAAAAGGAATGGTACAAACACTCGTTGGAGGTTTGGCACCACAGCCACGGATTCAAGGTTCTCAGGGTAACGAGCTAGCCAG
>SKON01000338.1 GCA_007120035.1 Myxococcales bacterium | reverse complement strand
TGGCCACCTGGGAGTCGTTGACGGCTTCCACCACCAGGAGCTCCGGGGCCTCGGGCAGGCCCGGGAGGCGATCCTCGACGAGATGCTCGGCGAAGTTCAGGGAGTCCACGGGATCGAAGGCTTGTTGGAGCATGGCGCTGGCCAGTTGGATCTGGAAGTTGTTCTCGTAGCGCTGTTGGAGCACCGTCCCCAGGGCGTTCCACTGGGCCGCTCGCTGGAGCATGTGGGACCAGCCCCCTCCGGGAACCACCAGGGCCCCTCGGGTGAGCACCGGAGAGGTGCTCATCATCACGAACCCCTGGGTGCCGCCGTTGCTGATGCCCATGTAGGGGATGTTGTCGGCGCTCAAGGGATGGAAGGGCCCGTCTCCGAAGTCTACCTCTACCTCCTGGGCCAGGTGCTCAGAGATCAGGTTGTGGACCACCGTGAAGTTCGCCTGGGATTGCCGCTGCAGATCGATGATCCCGATCAGCCCGTCCAGGGTGTCCGCGGAGAGGGCCGTGATGGCTTTGCCCAGGTCGGCCTCGTTGAAGCCGTGGAACCGGGCGGTGACGGCGGTCATCTCCCACTGGCGGAGCCCGTTGAAGAGGTTCCCCCAGGTGGACTCCTCGATGGAGCTGAAGAAGCCGTGGCCGAAGAGGACCACGGGACGGGTGGAGGACACCGTGTCGGGGATGGTGATCAGGATCGGGGTGTTTCGATATTCCACGATCTGGGGCATGCCGTCTTCGTCGACGACCAGGCGGTCGTCGTCGTCGAGGAACCAGGGGACCTCCAGGGTGCCGTAGATCAGGGCCCGATCTTCGCGGTAGCTGATCTCGTTGAGGGTGTAGGTGGAGGCGTCGGCCTCGGAGGCCATGGCCTGCATGGCCACCAGGGGATCGACGATCTCTTCTGCGGACCGGACGGTGAAGCTAAACGCCAGGGCGACCTCCTGGTGGTCGGGGCTGATCAGGGGCAGGGCGGCGACCAGGGCGTCTCGTCCCCGGTACACCCAGGCCTCTTCGGCCCGGCCCTGGGGCTCCCCGTCCAGGATTCGCCGCAGCGCCGGCGACGCAGAGATCCCGTCGCAGTCGGGGCCGTCGGGAGCGTCGGCGCAGGCAGCCCCTCGGATCTCACGAGTCAGCCCGACGACGACCCGGGAGCCTCCGGGGAAGGGCCGGTGGGGTCGGATCAAGAGCGTGGCCTGGGCGGGATCCTCTTCGGTGAGGTCGATCTCGGCCATCACAGGCCAGGCCTCGGGCTCCCCATCGGCGGAGAGCACGATCACCCGGACCGGGCTCTCGGGCTCCAGGGTGGCCCCCCAGTCGTCGGGGTCGGGCAGGCTGGCGGGATCAAAGCCGTCGGGGTGAGAGATCACGATGGGCGTCACCCGGCTCGCCCCGGAGCCCTCCAGGAGCGCCGGCGTGAACCCCGGGGGCAAGAGCGCCGGATCGGGGCGCAGGCGCAAGCCCTCTTCGGTGGGCACCATGTACTGGTCCGATGGCCAGGGCAGGAGCTCGTGGCCTTCCCCGCCGAGGGCGTTGGGAAGGTCCGGGGCGTAGGCCTCGTCGGGACCGTCGTCGGCGTCGGGTCCGACGTCTGGGGGCAGCACGCAGCACACGTCAGGCCCGTCATCGGGCCCGGCGTCGGGGGTCTCCGACGGGGTCTCCCGACATCCCGTGACCGCGATCAGGGCCGCCGCCACCACCAGCCCGCACCATTGCCATCGTCCTCTCATGGTCCCTCTCCCGACTCCGGTTCGCCTCGTCGATGGTCCAGCCACACCCCCACACCATGGAGAATCATGGCGGCGAACACAAGCCATGCGAAGTGGAGGCGGTGGGAGATGTTTTGATAGCCCTCGATAAGGAAGAAGCCCTGGGTTCGGATCAGCCAGCGATAGGCTTGATGGGTCTCCACGGACGACCAGGCGCCGGCCAATCCTCCGAGCCCGGCGCAGAAGAGGCAGGTGATCACCAGAGAGATGTGCCGGGTGGACAAGCTCCCCCCGGGGATGAGCAGGGCCGCCCACTTTCCCATTCCGGGAATCATCCCCAGCACAAACCCAAACCCGAAGACCGGTAGAAAGAGGAGGACGGCGAAGAGGATCAACGCTCCTCCGGTGACGTTCGCCAGCCAGATGGAGAGAGAGCCATCGACGTGGAGGACCCGCCGGGCCTCGCTGCGCCGATCGATGATGGCTCGCAGCTCCTCCGGGGTCGGCGTCGCTTCGGGAAGGGCCCGTCCCTCTTCCAGCGCTTCCAGGCTGGTGATGGCCATGGCCTGAAGCACAGGAGAGTCCTCGAAGTACTCCACCGCTGAAGGGCAGGCCGGGCGACCATCGAGGACACAGGAGGGGACTCGCGACGCTTCTTCCCATTGGGCATAGATCGGCGCGTCGAGCCACCAGACCCAGGCGAGGAGGAACGCGACCAGGAGGGGCACCAGGACACCGAAGGCTGGGTAGACCTCCTTCACGTTCCAGGAGGCCTCTCGATGACGACGACCGTGGCGAATGGCCAGGAGGAACACCGCCAGGATCCACCCGACGATGAAGAACCCGACGAAGAAGTAGCCCCAAAACGCCCCGGCGATGAAGGCCGGGTCGCCCACGATCTCCAGAGCGTTGACCTCGCGCTGCTCCTCAACGCGTCGCTGCCAGTGGTCGGCGAGCTCTTCCAGTCTTTGATCGCGGAGAAATCGGGCCCACTCGTCGTAGAAGAGGTGGCGGCCCGTTATGTTGGGGAAGAGCTCGTCCAACCGCTGAAGGCCCCGGTGGGCGGTCTCGTAGTCACCGTCGTTCAGCGCGGCGTGAAAGAAAAAGTCCACCCCTTGATCGGACCACTGGGCGGCCGTGTTGAAGACCAGGGTCCGGAGAAACTCCAGGGTATAGACCTCCTCGGGGTTCACGCCCACCTCGGCCATCGCCTGTCGAGCCCGGCGCTCGGCGACGTCGGCGTCTTCACTGCGCCCTCGCAGCTCGAGGATCACCGCGGATCGTGCGAGATCCATCCAATGCGCCCCCGGGGTGAGGGTCGCGCGGCGGTAGGCCTCGTCGATGGCCTCTCGGTCTGCCTCTTGATGCTCCATGGCGAGGCCGGCGAGGAGCCAGAAGAAGGGGTTGGTCTCGTCCTTTTCGGCGCGGACCGTGAGGAACTCCACTGCGTCGGACCAGGTGTTCTCGGGGTGGTTCCCGGCGGAATAGAAGTTCAGCGCGTCCTCATAAGCCGACCACGTAAGGTAGCCCCGCCGCGCGAAGGGAATCCCTGGAGGACGTGGGCCGCCGGGGCGATACATCATGGTCGATCGCGAGTCTTCGTCGCCGAGAGCGACGACGAGCCCCTTGGTCGATCGCGAGTCTTCGTCGCCGAGAGCGACGACGAGCCCCTCCGGGCGAGCCTCGATGGACTGGATCCTTTCGGGGAAACGAACCCGGGTTACGATCCGCGCATCAGGGCCCCGGATCCCGAGGAGATCTCCGAGGGTGGCGTAGTAATAAGTGCCATCGAGTACCACCACCTCTGTCGATGGCGGGTCGCTGATTAGCTCCGTAGAGCGGTGAAAAAACTCCACCCCCTCGTGCCCGTCGAAGTGACACTCCACTTGGAGTGGGTTCTTCGAGGCCTGGCAGGGCTCGCCATGGACCACGGCGGGCCAACCCAAGAATAAGCAGAGTATGAGCGTCTGCCCAAGAATTCCCCTGCTGTAGGTCATGGGTCATCTCCGCGCGAGTCCAACCATACCCCCAGGCCGTGAAGAATCACGGCGGCGAACACAAGCCATGCGAAGTGGAGGCGGTGGGAGATGTTCTGATAGCCCAGGATCTCAGAGAATCCATAGACCTCCAGGGTCCACCAGTAGCTTCGATGGCTCTCCAGCGGTGACCAGGCGCCGGCGAGTCCTCCAAGGCCGGCGCAGAAGAGGCAGACCACGATCAGAGAGATCCATCGCAACGAGTAGCTGCCACCGGGGAAGAGGAGGGGCATCCACTTGCCGACGCCCGGTATCTTCCACCCGGCGACGAAACCGATCCCGAAGAGAGCCAGAAAGAGGAAGACTCCGATAAACACGGATCCAGCGGCTACGAAGTAGGTCAGGGAGACATCCAACGCCATATCGTCGAAATTGCTCTGGTCGCGACCCCGAACAAAGGCGGCCCTTTCATCGATCGCCCGGCGAATCTCCTCCGTCGAGGGCCTGTCAGTGGGGGCCGCTTCGCCGTGCTCCAGGGCATGTCGGTTCTCCTCTATCAACTCCATCATCTCCGGGTTCTGGCGGTAGAACCACGTGGCTTGGGGACAGGAGATGGGGCCGTCGACCACGCATGATGGGACGGTCTGGGCCTCCTGCCACTGCCAGTGGATGGAGGCGTCCTGGAGCCAGAAGAAGGAGGACAAGAGCGCCACAAGGACCAAGAGCAGGACTGAAAACCCGGGAAAGACCTGGGACAACCTCCAGGTGGCTCGCCGTTGATGAGTGCCGTGGCGAATCCCCATCAGGAACACCGTCAGCAGCCACCCCACGAAGAGAGCTCCAAAGAGAAAAGGCCAAACCAGGGCCAGGAGGATGTACGATGGCGAGCCCAGCACTTCCAGAGCACTGGAAGTGCGCTGCTCCTCAGCTCGGACCTGCCAATGGTGGGCCGGCTCGGTCAAGCCCTGGTCGGCCAGGACCCGGGCCCATTCTTCGTACAAGAGGTGTCGATGCACCAGATTCGGGAAGAGGCCGTCGAACCGTTTCAACGCTTGATGGGCGAGCTGATACTCTCTGTTGGCGAGGCTGTGTTGAAAGTACCCGTCGATACCGGAGTAGGACTCGGAATTGAGGGAGTTGACGAGCAACGTACGGGCCACCCCCGGCGCGTAGACGCGAGCCGGATCGAGTCCGAGAGCAGCCATCTGCTCTCGGGCCCGCGCCTCAGCGATATCGGCCAGGGACTTGCGTTCATTGAGGTCGAGAATCAAGGAGAGGCGAACCAGGTCCATCCAGTGAGCCCCAGGCGTCGATGCTGCCTGTCGGAACGCGTCGTCGATCCTGGGATCGTCGACGTCCTCTTTTCCCAGCACGAAGGCCAGCATCACGGCATAGAAGGGATTGGTGCGGTCTCGGTCTACGAGGTCTTCAAGGGTCCAGATCAAATGCTCTCGATCGATCTCTGGGTCGTGAGCGTGGACCCAATGGATGCGGGCGTCCTCGTAGGCCGTCCAGGTCGTGCGCTCCGCACCGGTGAAGGGCAACCCCACCGGGCGGGGCCCCCCGGGACGGTACCGGATCGTGAGAAGGCTCTCACCGAGGTCATCCGGGGATACAAATCCGTCGCCGATCTTCTGACGGGCACCTGTGATCACATAGATATTGCCTTCCGAGTCATTGAGAATAAACCTGATGCGCCCCGGGAATCGGACTCGGGTGTGGATCACCCCTTCCGACGGATGAAGCCCAAGGAGATCGCCGCCGACAGCGAAGTAGAGGGATCCATCGAGGGCCAGGAGCGCCGTGGGCAGTTCGATGCCTATCTCTGCATCGCGGTCTCCAAAGACAGCACTGGTGGAGGCGTGGGTGATCTCCCACGATTGATCTCCGTCTTCACAGGTCACCGTCAACGGGGGACCGGAGGCGGAGCAGGTCGGTTCGGCGGCCGCTCCGACGGAGAAGATCAGAGTGACCAAGGAGGCAACGGTAGTCAGCGTCCATCGCGAAGAGAGTAAGGTCACGTCAGGGCTCGGTACCAATAGAGTACGAATCACAAGAAAAAAGCCCCCAACGGAGGACCGCCGGGGGCTGTGATGCTCACACCGGGTCGATCAGGCGAAGGCCGGGGTGCCCTGGTACTGGGCGTTGGAGAACCCGAGCAGCGGCCAGAAGATCGGCGGCAGGAATGCCATGCCGATTCCGAAGCCAGCGCCTTTTCCGAAGTGCTTGGCGACCTCCATGCAGATCACGATCAGGCCGACAAGGTTCAAGAGGGGCAGGAAGAAGAACACAACCCACCACACCTCTTTACGGGCGATCTTCACCAGGATCAGGATGTTGTAGATGGGAATGATCGCCGCCCAGCCGGGCTCACCGGCTTTGGCGAAGGTCTTCCACATCCCGGCGATCATGGCCACCATCACCACCAGCCAGACCAGGGTCATGAAGAGACCGATGATGGCGGCGATGGCGCCGGAGCCGTCGGATTGGGCGATCAGGGGCAACATCGTAAGAGCGTCCATGGGGTACTCCTTGGGGTGGGTTCGGAGCGGACAAACCAGCACCACACTGGGTCTATCTGCAGCTCCAACAGATTCGATAAGACGGCGGGAGAATCCCACAATCTTTGCAGTGACGCAACTGTTTCGCGCAATTTTCCCACCACTAACGAGTGCACTGCTTGCGCAACTTGTCACAAGGTAGTACTTGACCGGCAGCGCGGGGGTGCTTCATACTCCCACGCTGTTCACCAAACGCGAACGCGAACCTTACGGAAGCAAGCGCGGAAAAAGCCGCACATTCATACCCATGTGGAGAGAACCCATGCTGAGACGCACCGCAATCCTACTGGCCCTTTCTCTTTCGCTCTTCGCCGTCGCCTGTGATCGCGACGGCGCGGGCGCCTCTATCGCCGGTATCGACAGCAGCACCCAGCTCGACGCGCTGACCGAAGAGCAGGCCGATGCCTACTGCGATTACCTGCAGGAAGAGATGAAGGCGAAGATGGCCGACGACACCATGAAGAAGGCCGGGTGCCTCTTCGGTGGTGTGATGGCCTCCATGTTCTCCGAAGACGAAGGCGCCTGTCAGGCCGCCTACGAGGAGTGCCTGGAGAGCGAGCAGGAAGAAGAAGAGAGCTTTGAAGACCTTTGCTTCTCCGAGGAAGATCTCTCGGGCTGCTCGGCCACCCTGGCGGAGGTCACCAACTGCCTGAACGCCGCTGTGGACCACACCTTCGGCGGTCTTCGTGAGCTCGCCGAGCTGACCTGCGACGACGTCGCCGGTGAAGAAGGCATGGCCAAGCTGGAAGAGATCATGGAAGGGATGCAGGACATGGGCGAAGGCCTTCCCGACATCGAGGCCTGTGCCCCGGTGAAAGAGAAGTGCCCCGACCTGACCTGATCCTGGTCTGAGTTCGAAACCAAAGAGCCCCGCTGAGTGCAGCGGGGCTCTTTTGGTTTCTTGAAGGCTCTCTACCCCCGGGTCAGGCGGACCAGGGCGTCCGTGACCCGGGGCATGTGGTTCAGGGCGATCAGGGCCGGCTCGGTGACGGCCGGCCGGATCATCGCTTCCTGGAGCAGGCGTCCCAGGCGGATGCGGGCCTCGTATCGTCGGCGCCACCGGCGGCGCCACAGGGACTCGAGGTCGTCGTCGCGGCTGCTCAGGAGGAGCGACGCCAGTGAGAGGGCGCTCTCGATGGCCATGGCCTGGCCGTCTCCGGCCAGGGGGGCGATCATGGAGGCGGCGTCTCCGACGAAGAGCAGGCCGTCGCGGCCTCGTTCCTTGAGGGCCAGGGGGATCTGGGCGATGGCCAGGAGCTCGTCGTCGACGGGTCGCAACGACCGCAGCCGGTGGGCCAGGGGAGCGGCGCCGCGGCCTAAGACGTCCCAGATCTCTCGGCCTTTGACGAGATCCTCGTGGAGCATGGTGCAGACGTTGACGATCTGATCCTCGGCGAAGCTCACCCCGCAGTAGCCGCCCTCAAAGATGTGGAGCTCCACGGTGTGGCGCAACGACGGCAGCGCGTCGGAGGCGTCGTCGCGGAGACGAAAGTGTTGTTTGAAGGCCACGTAGGGAGAGCGTCGAGAGAAATAAGGCCGATTCAGGCGTCGATCCAGGCGGCTGCGGCGGCCGTGGGCCAGGATCACCCGGGAGGCGAGGATCTCTCCGCCGGGCCAGGAGGCCCGAACGCCGCCGTTGACCTTCTCCAAAGACCGGACGTCTGTGCCTTCCCGGACGACGGCGCCCCGATGGCGAGCCTCGTCGACGAGGAAGGCGTCCAGGGAGCGCCGGGTCAAGCCGTAGGCTGTGGCGGGAAGATCGAGGTGAAGGGTCCGGCCCGAGGCGCTGGTCAGGCGAGCCCTGGTCATCGTCGACGGGCTCAGGTCGTGAAACCGCTCCAGACACCCCAGCCGGCGAAGGCAGTCTTCCACCTCGGGGGAGAGGAACTCGCCACAGACCTTGTTGCGGGGGAAGGTGTCCCGATCGAGGGCCACCACCTCGCGGCCTCGTTCGGCCAGAGCGGCCGCCAGGGTCGCCCCCGCGGGTCCGGCGCCGACGATCAGGAACTCGGCGTCCAGGGTACTCATAGGCCGTCTCGGGAGATCAAGATCTGCCAACGAAAGAAGGGCCACCACCGGATCCGGGCCGGGCCGATTCCGGCCCGAGCCACGAGGTCGAAGAGCTCTTCCCGGGTGAATCCCCGCAGCACCGAGAGGGGGCCGTCGTGGCGGACCATGGGGCTGCGGGAGATCAACGGCAGTGCCACCCGGGCGCTCTCGTAGGCCAGGCGATGTCGGTGAAGATCGTTGATCACCACCCCCAGGTGGCTGTGGCGGAACATGAGCCGGAGGGCCTCGACGGCCTGGTCGTCGTCGAGGTGATGCAAGAGGAGTGCGGCGTGGACCACGTCGAAGGTCTCGTCATCTCGGAGGGTGAAGAGATCCTGCAGGGAG
>SKON01000195.1 GCA_007120035.1 Myxococcales bacterium | reverse complement strand
AGTAGTTTGCGACCTCGGAGTTCGCTTAGAGCCAACTTTTTCTCGACAAGGATGATTAAGCTTATCTCGCCAGCAGATTCCTCGTTACAGTCACGCCGCCCTACGGCGAAACCGACAACTCCCTTTCGGCGCCCGAACGTCGCTTTCGCACTACGAATAGCGTCTCGCCAAAAACCTCTGTCGGACATTTACTCTCCACATGCACAGCTTCCCCCCACGGGGGGCGATTGTTTATTTACTAAAGATTACACATCAGTCTCTCTGCTGTAAAGCATCCGCCGACTCTCACCGCTGAAATTCGGCCTATAGCTTCAAGCCATCCCGAAGACTTCTCGGAGCTTGGCCACGGATCGAGCCAGCCCTTGGACCGAAAGGGTGCTGAGAAGGGTGTCTCACACCCCTTGTCCCCACCACCCCAACACGATTATCCTTGAACCCCAGACCCAAACCACAGGGGGACTCCCTGTCACTGCCCATCAGGTAGCAGGCTCATGAAAACCACCTGGATCCTCGTCATCACCCTCGCCATCCTACTCGCCGCCTGCGGCGAGCCCCCGGCCACGACGCCGGCCGCCCAGCCCTGCCCGGCGGGGACCACGGGCACCACCGTCCCGGACTGCCTCCCCTGCGACCCGGGCACCTACTGCCCCGGCGGCGACGCCGAGCCTGTGCCCTGCGGCGACGGCACCTGGGATCAGGGCGACCCCGCCACGGAGTGCGCCCCCTGGAGCGAGTGCCCCCCTGGCGAGTACGCGGCCGTCCCGGGCACGGCCACCCGGGAGCCCGTCTGCGACCCCTGGACGGAGTGCGAACCCGGCGAGTTCCTGTTCGAGCCCGGGTCGACCACGGCGGACCAGGTCTGCGCTCCCTGCGAGCCCGGCACCTTCCTGAGCGACGCCGGTGAGTGCCGGCCCTTTTCGGACTGCGAGCCCGGGGAGTTCGAGAGCTTCCCGCCGACCCCGGACCGGGATCGAATCTGCGTCCCCTGCCTGTCGGGCCGCTTCTCCGACGACACCAACGCCGAAGAGTGCCAGCCCTGGACGACCTGCCAGCCCGGCGAGCGCGTCGACGTCCCGGGGACGACCACCACGGATCAGACCTGCACGGCCTGCGAGCCCGGCACCTTCACGGACTCCGAGGACCAGACGGTCTGCGAGCCATGGTCGGACTGCGTCGCCGGCGAGTACATCGCCCTGGCGGGGCTGCCGAGCCGGGACCGCCAGTGCGAGGCATGCCCCCCCGGAGAGGAGACCACGGGCCCCAACGCCGGCGCCTGCCACTCTCCATGGTCGGCGGTCTTCGCCGGGGACCATCACACCTGCGCGCTCCGGGAGAGCGACTCCACCGCCCGTTGCTGGGGTCGCGATCACTACGGGCAGTCCTCGGGCGTGCCCGAGGGGGTCCCCTTCCAGACCCTCGCGCTGGGGAGTTCACGCACCTGTGGGCTCCGCGAGGACACCTCGGA
The DNA here is from genome assembly GCA_007120035.1 of Myxococcales bacterium. Classification (GTDB taxonomy): domain Bacteria; phylum Myxococcota_A; class Bradymonadia; order Bradymonadales; family Bradymonadaceae; genus SKON01. Next base: position 7,197 of record SKON01000195.1, on the reverse strand, counting down.
GGTCCTCTGTTGGGGCCGCAATCGCTACCAGTTGATCACCAACACACCCGTCGGCGAAGCCTACCTCTCGGTCACGTTCGGGAACCTTCACACCTGCGGGATCCGCGCGAGCACCAAACGGGTCCATTGCTGGGGTCGCGACACCTCCGAGCAAGTCACTGGCGCTCCGGCGGACGCCTTCTCCACTCTGGCCGCTGGTTCCGACCACACCTGTGGGCTCCGGGACGCCGACTCCCACGTCCGATGTTGGGGATTCGACGGAGCCGGGCACGTCTCCGACGCTCCCACGGGCGTCGCCTTCTCTTCGATCACAGCCAACGGGGGGTTCACCTGTGGGATCCGCGAGGCTGACTCTCACGTCCAGTGTTGGGGATTCGACGGACAAGGCCAGGTCTCCGACGCTCCCACGGACGTGGCCTTCTCGTCGATCTCGGCAGGCCGCCGTCATGTCTGCGGGATCCGAGAGGCCGACGCCCACGTCCAATGTTGGGGATTAGACGAGTCCGGGCAGGTCTCCGACGCCCCCACGGGCGTGAGCATGGCGTCGGTCCAGAGCCAGCACCACAGCACCTGCGCCGTCGACGCCACCGACGCAGAGGTCTACTGCTGGGGAGAAGTCCACGCGCCCGAGTCGTCACCGACGCAGGGCTTCACGTCGGTCTCCACCGGGCCAGACCACGCCTGCGGGATCGGCGCCGACGACTCCGAGGTCCATTGTTGGGGGAACGACTCCTACTACCGGGTGTCCGGCGGACCCACATCGGAGCTCACGCTGACCTCGGTCTCCGCCGGCCAGTTTCACTTCTGTGGTCTGCGAGAGGCGGACTCCCGAGTCCAGTGCTGGGGGTCCCAGGAGCTCTCGGTGGTCTCTGAGGTGCCCGAAGACACGGTCTTCTCCTCGATCTCCTCCGGCCGCAACCACGCCTGTGGCCTGCGAGCCTCCGACTCCCGCGCCGAGTGCTGGGGCCACGACGCCTCCGGGCAGGTCTCCGCGACGCCCACGGACGTGGTCTTCGACTCCCTGAGCGCCGGTTGGTTCTTCGCCTGCGGGTTGCGAAACAGCGACTCCAGACTGCAGTGTTGGGGCAACGATGAGCACGGCCAGGTCTCCGCGGCCCCCTCGGGGGAGTTCCTCGCCATCAGCTCCGGCTATCGCCACGCCTGCGGGGTCCAGACCTCCGACTCGCGGCCCCGTTGCTGGGGCGACGACTACTTCCAACAGCTCCTCTCCCCGTCTTCGGACGCACCGATCGCCTTCCTCTCCACCGGCGGCTATCACGCCTGCGCGCTGCCCGAAGTAGATGGCACGGTCCTTGAAACACCTCCTGGGCAGACGACTTGAGTAGACGACGTGAATATCAACCAGAGGAGGTCTTCAATGAGTGACAATCAAAGAATCGTAGTGATGATGCTCGCCGCAGGGGTGGTCCTGGAAGCACTTTTCCTCCTCGGTCAGTTCTGGGGAGAGTGGGATATGGTGACTGGGATGGTGACGATGGCGCCCTACTATCTGATAGCTCCTGTGGCGGCGGTGATGCCCTTTGCGTGGCTGATGTCCTGGCATAGAAATGCGCCGTCGATGAGCAATCTGGTGTTGGTGGGGGTGTCGACGATCTTCGTGATGAGGTTCTTCGTCGCTCCCGAGGTGGTGCTCTTTTTGCCGTTTGTCGCGATCTTTGTCGCGGCCCTGGGACAGATGATGAGCCGGTCGTGGGAGGTGGCCACGGCGCTGACCGTAGGTGCCCTGCTGGCGTCTGTGATGGTGACCGATAGCGTCGAGCCGGACATGATGGTCGCCGCCGTCCCGGTGATGTTCGTGATGGTGGCCACGACGGCGGGTCTTCTGATGGCCGCGGGAGTCGTGGCGGCTATGGCGGTCTGGATCCCCGGGCGGCAGATCGCCGCGATCTTTCGGTGGCGGTGGCCGGTGAAGTTCGCGGAGCTTGTGCGGGCCGGGTACGGGGCGGTGGTCGTGACCATCCCTGTGGTCATCGCCGCGGCGGCGCTGGGGGAGTTGCTGGCGCCCTGGTGGCCCTGGCAGGCGACGTTGGGGACGCCTCTTGTGCTGGTGACCGCCTTTGTGCTGTGGAGGGGGGCCGAACTGTCGGCGAGGTAACCGGTCGCGAATCGGGTTGCGAGCCCGAGAGTGTGAGTGATGAGGGCTGGTTTCGGTGCGGCTGGGGGTGATAAAGAGGGTGGATGAAGGAGCGATTCTCAACGTTGGATTGGTGGTTGCGGGGCGCCCTGGTGGTCGTAGAGCTGGCTCTGATGGTAGTCGCCGTGGGGCTACTGGGGTCGGTGGTCTTATCGAGTAGTGGCTCAGAGGCGTTGGAAGGACTGTTGATCGTTTCCCTGATAGGGGCGATCGGGGCGGTGGTCTTGTGGGTGGTGTTGATGGCCCAGCCCACCTACGCGCCAGTGAGTCGATCTGAGTTGGTGGCGTTGATCGCGGCGGAGGTGATGGTACCGGGGGGCCTGCTGGCGATGTCGGGAGACTGGTTGATCGCCGGGCTTGTGGGGCATTTGGTGGTGGTGTTGGGGGCGGTAGCGTTGGTGCCTTCAGGGATGCTGGTGGTGATCCGCGGAGTACTGGCGGAGCGGGACTGGGGACTGGCTGCGTTGGTCGCCGCGATCTGCACTCCGCTGGCCGGGTTGGTCGCGGTCTACGTCGCGGCTCTTCTGGCGGTGACGGCGGGCTTCGTTTTGGCCCAGGGGTTGGCCGTGGCATTGGTCGTGGGGTTGGGATTGGCGACCGCGGTTGTTCGCGCGGCGGGCTCCCTACGTTCGATGGGCGATCCCGATCGCCTGCGATGGCCGAGGCCACCGAGTGCTTTCGAGGCGTTGATCATTGCGAGCCCGTTTCTGGCGACTCTGGGAATCCTCGCCACGCTCGCGGGGGGTGGACTCTAGTCCAGGACCGTCGGGCCAAGGCCTGCTGGTGACCGCCTTTGTGCTGTGGAGGGGGGGGCAGTTTCGCGTCCGCGCCGAATTGTCTAGGGTGAGGCGGTGGCCCAGTAGCCGAGTGGTTTACGAAAGGAGGAACGAGTGATGGGAGTCAGCGAGCGTTGTCTGGCGTTGTGTACTGCCTGTGTAATGGGTGCGGGTAGCCTCCTGGGGAGCTCGCCAGCGGAGGCGACGATCGACGCCGGATACGCGGCGCATCTGGTCGCTGTGGTGGGGGATCCGGCGAGCCACGCGGTGTTCGCTGACGTGGACGTGGGGGGAGAGGGGCACTGCGCCGAGCTCCATCTGGTGGACCTGCGGGCCGATGCTTTCACGAGGGTGCATAGCGGGGAGTGCCCGGGCTACGAGGCGTGGCAAGCGGGGCTAGAGGAGGGCCATATCCGTGAGTTCTTACCAGAGGGGTTTGAGGCGGTGAGGATCCGTGTTGGGCCCTTTGAGGAGATCCATCGGTTCGTGTTTGACTGGAGAGAGTTTGGCCTGCCGGCTCCTCCTGAGGGCCTGGCCCATCTCTCGGTTCACCTGCGGGTGAACTCCGAGGTGCCGTCGATGGCGACCAACGAGTTGCACAGTGGAGAGCGATGTATGTCTGATGGGGAGTACTTCTGTGAGGGATGTCGCGCGTCTGAGCGCACCCTCGACGGAGAGACCTTCGCGACTCATGTGTGTGGGGCGGCCTCTGAAGAGTGCGACTGCACGGCGACGGCCAAGATCATGCGGTTCGTCGTCGTCGACGAAGAGCGAGGCCGGCGCTTCCTGGGCAACCGACTCTTCATCTCGCCGAATCGCTTGATCCAGGTGCAGATCGGAGAGCAAACGGGGCAGCCCGGGATGGGTCTGGTGCTGCCAGATCTGAGAGCCTTGGAAATCGACGACGTGATCATCGTCTGGGGGGCGGCGGGGCACGCGCCCACCGCAAACGGCACCTGGTTTCCCGTGATGGGGGCGGTGCTCACAGGTGACGAAGAGGAAGAGGAGGTGACGCCGAGCTCGCCGCCGAGGATGTGGCCGAACTCGCCCTTTTGGTGGCTGAGCCCCGGGCCGTTGCCGCCGGAGCGGTGAGGAGCCGCAGCGGTGAAAAGAAAAAAGAACCCCGGCGCCTGATGTAGCAGAAAGCGCCGGGGTTCTTTCGTTATGTACTGACGACCGGGTGTCAGGCCAGGTCGAATCGGTCCAGGCTCATGACCTTATCCCAGGTGGCCACGAAGTCGTGGACGAACTTCTCGGCGCCGTCATCGCAGGCGTAGACCTCGGCGATGGCGCGGAGCTGGGAGTTGGACCCGAAGATCAGGTCTGCGCGAGTGGCGGTCCACTTGAGCTCGCCGCTGTCGCGGTCCCGACCCTCGAAGACCTCTCGGGAGTCGTCGGCGGGCTTCCACTCGGTGCTCATGTCCAGCAGATTCAGGAAGAAGTCGTTGGTCAACTTCCCGGGCTGCTCGGTGAACACGCCGTGCTTGGTGCCTTTGTAGTTGGCGTTCAGGGCGCGCAAGCCGCCCACCAGGGCGGTCATCTCGGGAGCCGTGAGGTTCAAGAGATGAGCCCGATCCAGGAGGAGCTCTTCGGTGGGCCGGTCGTGGGGCTTTCCGAGGTAGTTGCGGAAGCCGTCGGCCGTGGGCTCCAGGTGCTGGAAGGACTCCACGTCGGTCTGAGCTTCCGTGGCGTCCGTGCGGCCCGGTGTGAAGGGGACCGCCACGTCGGTGTAGCCAGCGTCGTGGGCGGCCTGCTCAACGGCGGCGCAGCCACCGAGGACGATGAGGTCAGCCAGGGAGACCTGCTTGTCGCCCGACTGGGCGCCGTTGAAGCCCTGCTGGAGTTCGCCGAGGACCTTGAGGACCTTGTCGAGCTGCTCGGGCTGGTTGGCCTCCCAGTTCTTCTGGGGTGCGAGCTGGATGCGAGCGCCGTTGGCACCGCCACGCATGTCGGTGCCGCGGAAGGTCGCCGCCGAGGACCAGGCGGTGTAGATCAGCTCTTCGTTGGTCAGACCGGACTCGAGGAGCTGGGTCTTCAGGGCTGAGATATCCGAGGGGTTGATCAGCTCGTGATCGACGGCGGGGACCGGGTCCTGCCAGGCGAGCTCCTCGTCGGGCACTTCGGGTCCGAGGTATCGAGCGATGGGGCCCATGTCTCGGTGGGTCAACTTGTACCAGGCCCGAGCGAAGGCGTCGGCGAACTCGTCGGGGTTCTTGTGGAACCGCTCGGAGATGGGCCGATAGATGGGATCCACCTTCAGGGCCAGATCCGTGGTGGCCATGATCGGGGTGACCATCTTGGAGGGATCATGGGCGTCGGGGACAGTGCTCCGAGCGGCTTCGTCCTTGGGGATCCACTGATAGGCGCCGGCCGGGCTCTTGGTGAGCTCCCATTCGTAGCCGAAGAGGTTGTCGAAGAACCCGTTGTCCCACTGGATGGGATTAGAGGTCCAGGCCCCTTCGAGGCCGCTGGTGATGGCGTCCGGTCCCTTTCCGGTGCGGAAGGAGTTCTTCCAGCCGAAGTCCTGCTCTTCGATGGGAGCGGCGGCGGGCTCTCGTCCGAGGTGCTCTTCGAGGCCAGCGCCGTGGCACTTTCCGAAGGTGTGACCGCCGGCGATCAGCGCCACGGTCTCTTCGTCGTTCATGGCCATCCGAGCGAAGGTTTGTCGGATGAAGGGCGCGGCGGCGGCCGGGTCGGGGTTGGCGTTGGGGCCCTGAGGGTTCACGTAGATCAGGCCCATGTGGTCGGCGCCCAGGGGTCCCTGAAGCGTACCGTCGTCGTCGTGGCGCTCATTGCCGAGCCACTCGCTCTCGGGGCCCCAGTAGATGTCGCCTTCGGGCTCCCAGGTGTCGACGCGACCGCCGGCGAAGCCGAAGGTCTCAAAGCCCATGGACTCCAGGGCCACGTTGCCCGTGAGGATCATCAGGTCAGCCCAGGAGATCTTGCGGCCGTACTTCTTCTTGACCGGCCAGAGCAGTCGGCGGGCCTTGTCGAGGTTGCCGTTGTCGGGCCAGGCTCGGCGGCTGCTGGCGGAGGCCCGGGAGCTCGTGAGCGCAGCGGGGGCCTACGGCGGTGCGAGGCACGGCACTGTGAGGCTGGGGGTGATCCCAACGATCGCGCCCTACGGGCTGCCCGGGTTTCTGGCCAGGCTGCGACAGCTCTTCCCGGAGGTGTCCTTCGCGATTCAGGAGCTGCAGACCGAGGTGTTGATCAAGGAGCTCCGGGCCGGGGAGATCGATCTGGGGCTTCTGGCCCGGCCCTTCGAAGACCAGGGGCTCGCCGGCCCGGATCTGGTGGTGGAGCCCTTTGTGCTGGTCGCGCCGGAAGGCCACCTGCTCAGCGCACCGGGGACCATTCAGCCCCGAGAGATCGCCGGCGCGAGCCTGATCCTGATGGAGGACGGTCATTGCCTGCGGGACCAGGCCATCGACGTGTGTCGGGCCGCCGGGACGCCACCGGCGACGTCGGTGACGGCGGCCAGCGTGGCCACGTTAGTGCGGATGGTCGAGAGCGGCCTGGGGGCGACGCTCTTGCCGGCGAGCGCCCTGAGCTCCGAGGTGGCTGGCGTCGCAGGGCTGATCGCCAGGAGCTTTGGGGACTCCCCTCCGGGGCGGACCGTGACCCTGCAGTGGCGGGAGACCTCGCCAAGCGCCGAGTGGTTTCTGGAGATTGGCGAGGTGCTACGAGATCATTACCTGGAGTTGAACGAGACCATCCCCGAAGTGGGCGGGACGAGGCCCCGTCTCTTGCCTCTTCGGTGATTACTCTCTACGTTCGTGAGAACCGTGTGAATAGCTACTGAACCCTGGAGTGAGCCCATGAGCCGCGCACTGACTACGATCGTGATTCTTTCTCTTGTCGCCGTAGGTTGCCAGTCTACGCCGGAGCCAGTGGAAGACCCGGTGATCGACGAGCCCGTAATCGTAGAACCCGAGGCGGAGCCGGAGCCCGAGCCCGAACCCGAACCGGAGCCGGAGCCCGAGGACGAGTTTACCCTGGGCGGCGAAGGCCCGGCCGGGGGGCTGATCTTCTTCATCGACACCCGCGAGCAACACGAGGGCTTCACCTACCTGGAGGCGGCCCCTGCCGGGTGGGATGGCGGCGATGAGGACCCGGCCGTTGCCTGGGGCGAGGAAGGAGTCGAGGTCGGCGCCGGCGCGACCGGGCTTGGCGCGGGGCGAGCCAACACGGCGGCCGCGTTGGAGCACTCCGATGAGTACGCCGCCGGCCTGGTCGCCGGAGTAGAGATCGGCGGGTTCGATGATT